>NC_000964.3:177500-477500 GCF_000009045.1 Bacillus subtilis subsp. subtilis str. 168
AGTTTGAAGGTGCTTCTTGGAGCATGTATGCGATGCTTGCCGGGTCGTTGGTTATTATTTATGTGCTGCCAAGGTTTACGACTGCTGTTCCGTCTCCGCTTGTGGCGATTATTGTGATGACAATTATTGCGGTCACTTTCCATGTGGATGTGCGGACGGTTGGTGATATGGGCAATATTTCTAGTTCATTGCCTCATTTCTTAATCCCTGATGTTCCGTTTACCTTTGAAACACTGCAAATTATTTTTCCTTATTCAATTGCTTTAGCGTTTGTCGGGTTGCTTGAATCTTTGCTGACAGCACAGATTATTGATGAAATGACGGATACGGATAGTGATAAAAATAAAGAGAGCCGCGGACAGGGAATTGCGAATATCGTGACTGGATTCTTTGGCGGAATGGCAGGCTGCGCTATGATCGGACAATCTGTCATTAATACAAAAGCGGGCGGTCGCGGACGTTTGTCAGCATTTGTTGCCGGTGCTTTTCTGATGTTTTTAATTGCGGTGTTAAGTCATGTCGTGGTGAAAATCCCAATGGCGGCGTTAGTAGCTGTAATGGTTATGGTGTCTGTCGGCACTTTTGATTGGTCTTCTTTAAAAGGTCTCAAAAAAGCGCCGCTCACGGACTCGATTGTCATGGTTGTGACTGTGGTTACGGTTGTTGTGACGGATGACTTATCTAAGGGTGTATTTGTCGGTGTTCTTTTAAGTGCCGTGTTCTTTGTAGCAAAAATCTCGAAGCTGAAAATCGTTTCTCATGCAGAGGATCAAAAGCTTAGAACGTATCAAGTGAAGGGGCAAATCTTTTTTGCGTCAGTGACTGATCTTACGAATGCGTTTATATATCAAGAGGATATTGAGCGGGTTGTGATTGACTTAACTGAAGCTCACGTATGGGACGATTCTGGTGCGGCCGCACTTGATAAGATTGTTGCGAAGTTTAAGGAACAAGGCATTGAAGCTGAGTTAAAAGGTTTGAATAAAGCGAGTAAATCTCTAATGAAACAGATGGCATAAAATAGAGAAGCCCAGATGAATGAGATCTGGGCTTTTTTATATAACATACACTTAAGCAGCATTGATATAATAGAGAGAAGAGAAATTTTAAATAGGGGACTTGCATATGATGCTTCAGAAGCTGAACCGTGTATTGGGGAGAGTGATGCCGCTGTTAACGCCGACTAGTGTGGTGCTGGGCGTGCTGCTGTCTCAGTTTTTAAATGGGTATGAATGGGCTGTGCCTTGGATCTTTGCTTTTATTACGTTTGCAGGCAGTTTGAGCGCGAACTTTCAATCTTTGAGACATGCATTGTCTCATCCTCTCCCTATGATTCTTGCACTATTCGTTCTTCATATTTTCATGCCGCTTTTTGCTTGGGGCAGCGGCCATCTTATATTTAAAGGTGATCCTTTGACGATTACCGGTTTAACATTGGCTGTTGTGATTCCTACGGGGATTACAAGCTTGATTTGGGCAGCGATGTACAAAGGGAATGTCGGTTTGACACTTTCGATTATTTTAGTTGATACTGTGCTGTCACCGCTAATCGTACCGCTGAGTCTTTCATTGCTGGCCGGCGCTCAGGTTCACATGGATGTGTGGGGAATGATGAAAGGTCTGATTGTAATGGTCGTGATTCCTTCTTTTTTGGGCATGCTGTTTAATCAGATGTCATCTCCAGAAAGAACTGCGTTTGTGAGCAGTGCGCTGTCGCCTTTTTCAAAGCTTTGCTTGATGGCAGTGATTGCGATTAACAGTTCAGCGATTGCTCCTTATTTCAAATCCATTGATTTGAGATTTGCAGGAATAGCTGTAACGGTATTCTTTATCGCGTTAACAGGTTATGCCGCTGCTTGGCTGATCGGAAAAATGATGAAAAGGCGGCAAGAGGAAATAGTCTCTCTTATATTTACGGGAGGCATGAGGAATATTAGTGCCGGCGCAGTTCTTGCCGTTACGTTCTTCCCGTCTCAGGTTGCCGTTCCTGTTGTGATCGGCATGCTGTTTCAGCAGATATTGGCTGCTTTGTTTGGCTATATGCTGAATCGTTTTGAATTAAAACCAATGTTGCAGAAGGCATAAAAAAACCGCTCATAGGGTTGAGCGGTTTTTTCCGTATAGCCATTCGAGCGCGTTGATGAACTGTTTGCAGAAATACTTGTGGTGGTGCACCGCTCCTTTTTCAATTGAAAGACACAACTGGTCTTCAGTGAAGCCTTTTTCTTTTAGACTTTGATGAACTTGCTTTGTTTTTTTCAGCATATGTCGCTGAATGGATTGTTTTTCACGGCCTTCTTCACTCCCGATAGACATGAAAACACGTGCAGTGCCGGGCTTTAAAGAAGATATATGAATGGTTTCCGCTGCGTTCTCGTACCAGTATGAACCTGATATAGAGCCTATTTTCCCGAACATTGACGGATATTTTAATATGGCGAACATTGAGATGAGGCCGCCTAATGAGGCACCGATCATTCCTCTTGACTGCGGTTCCCTGGTGACGTTCCAGTTTTCTTCGATTAGCGGAATGAACTGGTTCGTTATATCAGACAGATAGTGATATCCCATTCCGCCGAAGTCCGTGAACCGATCACTGAGTGATGCAGCCGGCCATGGGGTGTATTCATCAAGCCGGTTTTCGGGTTCGATACCGATCAGCACGAGTTCAGGGAGCCTTTGCTGTTGAAAGGCGCTTTCTAGTAATTCGATTTGGTTTTGGAACAAAGAACTGCCATCCTGCACGTAAACAGCAGGAAATCCCCCGCTGTCTGTGCTGTAGGAAGGAGGGAGGTACAGCGTGAACCTCCTGTTGCCGGCTTTGTGTTCTGAAAGAGATCCTTTCAAGCATTCTCCCCCTTTTTTTGCTTGAAAAGCAGATATAAGAAATAAGGAACTCCGAGGATCGCCAAAATGATGCCTGCGGGCACTTCTGCGGGCTGAAAAAACAGTTTTCCGGCAAAGTCTGCGCTTATCACAAGAAGCATCCCGATTAAACCGCTCAGTGGCAGGATATAGCGATGTTCGACGCCAGCCAGTCTCCGTGAGATATGGGGAGCAATTAAGCCGACAAACGCCATACTTCCCGCTACGGAGACACAGGCGCTGATGATTGCTACACAGGCAACGAGAAGGATGGTTTTTTCTTTATTTGATGAAATACCGAGGCTTCTGACTGTGTCTTCATCAAAACGAATGGTGTCGAGCAGGCGGGATTTGCCGATAAGAATCGGTATAAACAGCAGCATCCATGGGAGTACAGCTGTAATATACGTCCAGTTGGCAGACCAGATGCTTCCGTTTTTCCACACCATGGCCATTTGATAGTCTTGCGGGTCCATTTTTAAAGATAAAAACAAAGACAGGGCGCTGAATCCTGAATTGATCGCAATCCCTACCAAAATAATTCTTCCTGAATCTAAATTGCCTCTGTGCCATGCAAATATGTAAATCAGGATCGCCGCGATGAGCCCGCCTATCAATCCAAAGAGCGGCATTCCCATCGCTGCAGCTATGGATGTCACTTCCTTCTGGCCTTGGAATAAGAGCATAAACGCTACAATGCCAGCTCCTGCCCCTGCGTTGATTCCGAGAATTCCAGGGTCAGCAAGCCCGTTTCTCGTGATGGCCTGGATAACAGCGCCTGCAATGCCAAGACCGAGTCCAATAATAGCAGCCATGACAACCCGCGGCAGTCTTAAATCGAACAGCAAAATTTCATACTGCGGATTCGGGTCGATTTGAAAAAGAGTGGAGAGCAGCTCAGCAGGACGAACAGAAAATGATCCGCTCGTTAAGCTGAAATAGCTGACAACAAGAATCAAAGCGATGAACAATGCATATTTTTTAGCCATTTTGCTCCCCTCCTTTTCGTTTAATTAAATAAAGGAAGAAAGGTACGCCGATAATGGATGTTACGACCTCAATCGGTGTTTCAAACGGATAGTTGATAAATCTGCTTGCGAGATCACACAGGGTTAAAAAGATTCCGCCCAAAATACAGGAACACGGAATCAGCCTGCTGTAATCAGAGCCGACGAGAAATCTCGTGATATGCGGAACAACCAACCCGACAAACGCAATTTTTCCGGCCAGCGCTACGGCACTGCCGGTTAGAATGATGACGGAAAGCATCGCCATGATTTTAATGGTTTTTTTCTTTTGCCCCAGGCTTTTAGAAATGTCGTCCCCTAATGATACAGCGGTTACCTTTTTGCTGAGAGAAATGGCCATTATAATGCCAATCAGGAAAAACGGAGCGGCAAGCTTCAGGAAATCTGGACTCATTTGATGAAGTCTGGCACTGTACCAGAAACTGAGATCCTGAGAAATTTGAAAATAAATCGACATGGCCGCTGATAAGCTGCTGAGCAGCATGCTTGTGACTGTGCCGATGATGGCGAGCTGCACGGGGGTAAATCCGTTTGGCATCATGGCGGCAAGGCCGAATACTAACACCGCTCCTAACGCTGAGCCGATAAAAGAGTATATCATCATTTCAATCGAAGATGATTGCGGGAGCAGAACCATGCAAAGCGTAATGATAAACGCTGAACCATCTGAAACACCCATAATGGATGGCGAAGCTAAATAATTGCGCGTAATGCCCTGCATAAGCGCTCCAGAAACAGCAAGGGCTGCCCCTATGAGCAGAGCGCCGGCAGCCCTTGGAATCCGGGAATGCCATATAATTTGATGGTCTGTGTTTCCCGGATCGAAATGAATAAGAGATGTAAAAACAATATCTGTGCTGAGATGCTTTGCCCCATAAAGGATTGAAAGCAAAAGTGACAGCGCTATAGCAAATGGAGAAGTAATCAATATGATACGTGTCCACTGTTTTGAATACATACAAAAACCTACTCTGAATTAGTTTTGTGTCAATTTTTCAGCAGCCGCTTTCAGGAAACGGACTTTGCTCCAAGCTGTGCCGCCTTGTGCGAGAGGGTCCACTGAGTTGACATACACATGGTCTTCTTTGACTGCTTTAAGGCTTTTCCAGATTGGATTTTTCTCTAAATCTTTTAAGGCATCAGGTTTGTCTGCATTTTCATCATCAGAAAATTGGACGAAAATATGGTCCGGGTTCATTTCACTTAATTTTTCTAATGAACTCAGCTCTTGCGCTTTTGCAGCCTTTACTTCGTTCGGCGCCTTAAGGCCTAAATCACCGTATAGTGTGGAGTTGAAATACACCTGTTCAGGGTAAATGTAAATGTTGCCTTGTCTGATTCTGATGACAAGCGCTTTTGAATCTTTCGCTTTATCGTTGATTTTTGTTTTTATTTCTTTTAGATCCTGTTCATAGTCTGCAATAATTTTCTTTGCTTTTTTCTCTTTTCCAGTCAGCTGGGCAAGAAGCATCATGTTTTCCTTCCAGTTTGAAGAGATATGAGAAACTGGGATCGTCGTGCCTGCTGTGCTGATTTTTTGCAGCGTTTTTTCCGGAAACTTTGTTGAAGCAAGGATAACATCTGGCTTCATTTCAAGAATCTTTTCAATATTTGGCTCCATTTTTTCTCCGGTTGGTTCGGCTTTATCAGTGATGTCTTTGAACATATCAGGGAATTTGCCGGAGAATGAAATTGCGCCTTGCGGATGAACGTCAAGCAATTTCGCGTCTTCCATTGATTCAACGCTTCCCGTAATGGCAATTTTGTCTGTCGGTACAGTTACTTCATATGTTTTATCAAGGTATTCAATTTTCTTCTTCTCAGATGCTGTGCCGCTTGCCTTGCTGGCAGTTGATTCATTTTTGCTGCCGCAAGCTGCCGCCGTCAGCGCGAGAAGTAAGATTAATAAGGTAAGAGATATCTTTTTCATCTATAGAGCCTCCTGTTCAATTGATAACTATTATCAATTGGAATTATAGAGAATGAACAGATATAACACCATGGACAAATTCCTGATTTATCATGGACAATCTCCGGATAGTAAAGAAACAGTTTGCTGAACGATGCGTTCGTGCCCGCAAGCTGAGTATTCATTCCACGGGTCAAGGGATAGAAGATAAACACGGTTATCTCGTACCGCGCTTAGGTTTTGCCATGCTTCTGTCTGCTGTAATTGCTGGTAGTAAGCTATGGTCTCCGGCTCTTTAAAAAGAAAAAGCATCATACAGTCAGCTTGGTAATTTGCGATATTTTCTAACGAAATCGCTTGTTCTGAAGGTGTGTCAGCCGTTGTTGCCGAGCTGAATCCTAAATCCCCAAAGAAAACTTCGCGGACACTTCGGTTATGAGCCAGATAGAAGTTTTGCTTATGCAGCCTCAAAAAGAGAAAACGCAGCCCTTGAACGTGCTGAAGTGTTTTTTTGGCGGCCGTTGTCTGCTGGTCATAATCCGCTAGCCACTTTTCTGCTTCGGACTCCTCCTTTAAAAATGAGGCAGTTTGCAGAAAGTGGGTTCTCCAGCTTTCTTCTGAAGGAAGGTACATGACTTCTGCGATGCGATTCAGGCGATCTTGTTCTTCTGGAGAAATAGAATCCATGCTGACAATCACATCTGGTTCTGCCTGTGATAACGTGTACAGGTTTTCTTCCCACTTTTCATTAAACCGGTATGCACTGAGCTGGACGGGTATATCTGTCGAATAATGCTGATAGTAGTAAGACGTCCATTTCGGATGCAGAGCGGCCGCAAAAGGTATGTGGTGAAGAGGGATGAGATGGCCCATTGTGCCCCTTCCGTATGCGGCGATTTTCTTTCGGCGTTTTTTCATATAGCTTGTAGGTGAACAGCCTGTATATTTTTTAAAGATTCTGCTGAAATAAAATTCATCTTGATAACCGGTTTGGTGTGCGATTTCTTTCAATTTGCAGTTTGATTTTGCCATGAGCCGTTTTGCCTTTGTGATTCGTGTTTTCGTAATAAATTCTGTTACGCTCTGTCCTGTCCATTTTTTAAAGCTTTCACTGTAGTGTTTGGCACTGATTCCTGCCATTTGCGACAGCTGGGCAAGCGTGATTTTTGTATCGGCATGGGTTTCGATATAGTGTTTTGTTTTTTCGATTGCTGAATGTGTATCCGTTTGATCAGATAAACTGGCAGTAAAAAGATCATAAATCAGGCTTTGTACTTCAATCACACATTTTAGCTGAGAAAGCTGAGACGATTCATTCCATAGTGCGGCAAGCTCTTGAAGCCGGACTGCAAGATTTTCGATATGTGAAACATTCATAAGCTTCAGTTTGGCTAATTCCGATTCTGTGCACGGTGTGAAAATATCTTGCCCGGTTTCCTTGATATAGCTTAGAAGCCTGATTATACAGGCATCTATATGTCCATCGGCTGCTGGCGTAAAGCCAAAGGTCTCGTTAGGCGGACAAACATAAAGTGTCTTTTTTTGCAGAGGATTGGTGTTTGTTCCGATCGAAATATAGCCGTTTCCTTTTAAATGAAAAATCAGCACGAATGAATCGGCTAATTGCTGTTCTGAGAAGAGATCACTTGTCTTTTTTAGATATTCAATTTGTACTGGTTGATAAATCACTGCATTTTGCACGAGTAGACCACCTTTTCAGAAGCTTTCAATTGATAATCATTTTCAATAAAAATTGTACCAAATAAATGAAAGTTTTCCTATATAAAGCGGGTGGGTTTTTAGCATGAAAAAAACCCTTACTTATGTGTAAAAGTAAGGGTCTTTCGTTCAATAAGAATATGTTACACGTGTAACATACGATGCTTATGTTCTAATAAATGAGATACTTTTTTCTTGTTTTGCTGAATTGTTGGAGTGTTTTTTCATAGCTGTTTATGATGTTCTCAACCGAAGTTCCATTTTCAATTTTTGTCCTGATCCAGCCGTTGCCTGCCAGTTTATCGAATGAACCTGTTGACAGGAACTCAAAATCCTCAGGATAGAGATCGTGTATGGTTTTAATGACTGAAAGACCCGTTTTAACGGCTTCAAACTTATCTCTGTCTGTCACATAGAGCTGCACACCGTGGCAAAGCGTTCCTTGATGTTTAGAAAACGTCGGTGTGAAGGATGCTGCCCTAAATGTAACGCCCGGCAAATGGAGGCTGTTTAATGTTTCTTCAAGTTCTGTGCTTTTGATAAAGGGAGCTCCGATCAATTCGAATGGCTTTGTTGTCCCTCGCCCTTCGGATATATTTGTTCCTTCAATCAGCCCGGTTGCAGGATAAACAAATGTGCTTTCCACCGTCGGCATGTTAGGCGAAGGGAGGACGAAAGGCAATCGGGTATCGTCAAAATCCATTTTTCGTTTCCAGTGTTTCATTTTTACCACTGTAAGATCGGCATCAATACTAAATTCTTTGTTGAACAGTGAAGCCAATTCGCCTATCGTCATCCCATGCTTCAATGGAATGGGATACAATCCGACAAATGAGGCGTATTCAGGTTCTAAGATTGGTCCTTCAATATGATTCCCGCCTTGAGGATTCGGACGGTCCAGCACCATAAATGGAATGCCGTTTTCTTTAGCGGCTTCCATTGCGTATGCCATTGTATAAATGTACGTGTAGAAACGGGTCCCGACATCCTGAATGTCAAACATTAGAATATCGACATTTTTAAGCATTTCTGGAGTCGGTTTTTTCGTTTTTCCGTAGAGGCTGTATACGGGAACCCCGGTTTTTTCGTCAATGTAAGAGCCTACTTCGTCTCCAGCCTGGGCGTCACCGCGGACGCCGTGTTCAGGGCCGAATAAAGCTGTCAGTTTGATATCCGGGTTCTCGTAAAGGATATCGACACTGCTTTTTAGAGATGTGTTTACTCCGGCTGGATTGGTGATCAGTCCGATGCGTTTTCCCTTGAGCTGTTTTTTATAGTCTGGCAAGAGCGTGTCTATCCCAGTCTGGACTTTAGGTTTTTTAGCTGTTTGATTCTTTGAATCGGGTGAAGCAGAGGCAGCGGTTATCGTTCCGAACATCATGAGCCCTGTCAGAAAAGCGAATATTGTTTTTCTCATGTGTCCCTCCTTATTAAAGCGGTCTTCCCGTTTTGATATTTAATCCGTAGCCAAGTGGGTAAAGGGTGTTCCCTGGTTTCGTGACTGACGGAATGTCAACTGGAAGTGTGCCTTTAGGTTTTGCCTGGCCGAATATCGCCATCACTCCGGCCGGAATATTAGGTTGAAGATAACGGCCATTTGCGTATCCTTTAAAGCCATAGACTGCAATCAGTGCTTTTGCTTCTTCGAAATTGGCTGCGTCATAGGGGTTGCGCAGGCTCATTAAGACAAATGGTTTGTTGTGCTGCAGTGCGGCTTTCATGACAGCTCTCGGAAACACGGTGGCCCATTTGCTTGAATCTGATATTGTGTCGTCGATGACACCGTCGTTGACGACAGGGTCATTTTTGACGACATAGGAGCCGGTAATGATATAATCAGCCTCTTTTACTTGTTTTTCATGCTCGGTCTTAAATACTTGGCTGGCAAAGTTCATTTTGCTGAGGGATACGGGTTTGATTTTCTTTCGCTTGATGAGATCGTGAATGGTTTGTTCGATTGAAGCAGTTTGTTCTTCGTAAGGTGCCACAATTAAGATTCGGCTGCCTTTTTTAGGCTTGAACGGCAAAGTGTGCTGTTCATTTTTTAATACAGTTACTGCTTTTTCAGCTAATTTTTTCTCTGCTTTCAGGTGCTGCTTGCTTCCTACGATTTTTTTGGCTTTGGCTATTTTTTCTTTTGTACTGTCGCTGTTTCGCGCTGGATACATGCCGCGTTTTATTTTCAGGGAAATGATTCTTTCAACTGAATTGTTGATTTGTTGTTCAGGAATATCCCCGTTTTTCACGGCTTCTTTCAAAGCTTGAATAACACGTGCGAATTTCTGTTCTTCTTTCAATGAAGTGACTGAGGCTGGCATTAATGCAATATCGACACCAGCTTTTACGGCCATGACCACAGCCTCTTCCTGTCCGAAATGATCTGCGATTGCCTTCATATTGAGCGCATCGGTAACGATGACCCCATTAAAGCCCATTTCCTGACGAAGAAGACCTGTCATCACTTTTTTTGAAAGTGTAGCTGGAACCAGAATGTCCGATCCATCGAGTTTGCTTTTGTAAGTGGTGTCATCAAAGGCGGGAAACTGAACATGGGCTGTCATCACCATATCAGCACCAGCATCAATTGCTTTTTGAAAAGGATAAAGCTCGACCTCACGAAGCCGTTCTTGGCCATGGGAAACGAGCGGCAGTCCATAATGGCTGTCAACGTCCGTGTCTCCATGTCCCGGGAAATGTTTGAGGGCAGACGCGATATCCTGCCGCTGCAACCCTTTCATCGTATATAAACCGAGGCGTGATGTCAGTTCTCGATTGGAGCTGAATGACCGTACGCCGATTACAGGATTATCAGGATTATTGTTAATGTCCACGACAGGGCTGAAATCTGTATTGATGCCTAAGGCAGAGAGCTCTTTTCCGATGATGCTGCCGGTCTGATACGCATTGATTCTGCTTCTGGCTGCGCCCAGCGCCATATTCCCTGGGAAATTAGTGCCCTCCCCTAACCTCGTTACAATGCCGCCTTCCTGATCAATACTCAGCATGAGCGGGATTTTTGGACTTGCCTTTTGGTAATCGTCTGTCAGTTGGACAGTTTGTTTTGTTGTTTTTACATTTTCTGCAAAAAGGATGATGCCTCCGAATTGATATTTCTTGACGAGGCTGGCGACTTCATCATTCATTTTTGTAAGGGCTTGCGGAGAGGACTCGCCTTCCTTTTGCCAATTTCTAAAATCAGGCATCAGCATCTGGCCGAGTTTTTCATCTAACGACATACGATTGACAATCTGATTGGCATCGATTGCACGTTTGGATGCAGAGGCTTCTGTCTGTCTGGCCCCGAAAAAGCATGAAAGAAAGAGAACGGCTGAAAGGATAAGCGGAAAGACAGGTCTCATAGAAACTTCCTCCTATCGTCTAATCATTCACTCCATCGCTTCATAAATCGCGGTTATGACACTTCCATAACTGCCTGTTGGAAATTGGTCACCTTCAAAGACGTTCGGATTTTCTTCCGGATCAATAACTGGTGTATGCTTTTTATTTGTTAACAATGCGATGCCTAAATTGTATGCTGGATCAATAATTGTAACTGTCCCCGTCCAGCCGGTATGCCCGTAAGCATTTTCGCTGGCATGAGGGCCAAACATCCATTCCATGCTTTTACTTCCGTTCCGCCTCCAGCCAAGAGCGAATGTCGGATCTGTTGCTGAAGGTGCTGTAAACAGGTCGGCTGTTTTCTGATCAAATAAAGAAATGTTTCGGTATGAACCTTTGTTTAACATGACTTGCAGCAGTATGGCCATATCATCTGCATTTGAGAACAATCCGGCATGCCCAGACACGCCGTCCATTGAGTAAAACGCTTTTTCGTCATGCACCTCTCCTTGCAGCGTGTTTGTGCGGATGTTAGGGAATTGAATAACGCCGTCACGTGTATTGCCCATGCGTTCAGTAGCTGCGAACTGTTTCGGTTTAAAGCCCTTTTGCAGCGGATTGTACAAGGTATGCTTCAGCCTGAGCGGTTTGTAGAGCTCTTGCTCCGTGTAGACATCAAGCGGTTTGCCGGTGAGTTTTTCGACAATACATCCGAGTAGCATATATCCAATGTCACTGTATACGTGTTTTGTCCCGGTTTGATAATCGAGCGGAATTTTCGTCAAATATTCAATCGTTTTGTCCCGTTCTTGGGAATAGTACTTGCCGGCTTTTTCCGGCGTGTAAAAGTAAAAGCTTGATGGGAGCCCTGATTGGTGCTGGAGGACATCAATGACACGTATCTTGTCTTTTCCTTTTATGAGGTCACCCGGCTGATCCTTGAAACCCGGCAAATATGCAGAAACTTTTTCATAGACGTCAAGTTTTCCTTGGCTGACTAAGCGCTGCAATGCAAAATTTGTTGCGTACATTTTTGTATTTGAGGCTAAGTCAAACATCGTGCGGGTTTTCATTTTGGCCGGACGGCGCAGCAGTTCTGATCCTTCGTACTTTTTACTGTAGCCGTATGCTGCTTTTTTTATGATGCGTCCATCCTTCACCACCACAAGAACGGCGCCTGGAAATCCTGCTGCAATATCCCGTTCTATCATCTGATCTACCTTCCTTAGCTTCTTCGTCGAGAATTGTGCAGTTTCTGCATTTATGATTTTCGGCTCAATCAAGTTGCCTGCTGTTTGTGCGAAGGTTTCATTTGGCGCAAATATCGATAGGGTTAAAATGGCACTGAATATGAACAGTGTCTTTGTTTTCACAGGCTAGCCCCTTTCTGTGCTTCTATCCCGTTTACTATCCCTAAAACAGAAACAATTTAATCGAACTGAGAAGCCATTTCATCTTTATATCCGAATGCATAGGTCAATAAAAAACCGGCCGCGTAGGAAATAAAGAGCCCAACGATATACAGGATGATTTGCGAAGGCAGGACTAGAAAAGATAGCGGCAGTCCGGAGACACCAATCGCAATGGTGGCTACTTGAAAATAAGCTTGAAAGGCGCCGCCGATTCCAGCTCCTAAACATGCTGTTAAAAACGGACGGCCAAGCGGCAGCGTGACTCCGAAAATAAGCGGTTCACCAATGCCGAGCAGTCCCGATGGAAGCCCGCCGGCGATTGCTTTCCTCAGTGTTGTTTTTTTCGTCTTCACGAAAACGGCAAAGGCCGCGCCTACCTGTCCTGCACCTCCCATAGCCAAAATAGGGAGCAGAGGATCATTGCCAATTGAATTGATCAGTTCCATGTGCACAGGCGTCAAGCCTTGATGCAGTCCGGTTACGACGAGAGGAAGGAAGGTTGCGCCCAGAATAAAGCCCGCAGCGATGCCGCCGATGTCCAGGATGGACAGTAGGCCGGATGTAATAGCATCAGAAATGAATCCGCCTAAAGGCATAAATACGACATACGTTACGATTCCGGTGATTAACAGTGAAACGGTGGGTGTGACAATGATATCAAGTGATTGAGGAATAAAACGGCGAATAAATTGTTCGGTGTAAGCAATGAATATGGCTGCGAAAAGGACGCCGATCAGACCTCCCCTGCCCGGGAGAAGCTCTTCTCCAAATAAACTGATTTTTGCGATCTCCGGATTGATAATCAAGATCCCGGCCAAAGCCCCAAGTGCGGGTGTCCCGCCAAATTCTTTCGAAGCGTTAATACCGACGAGAATGCCGAGATAAGTGAACAGCCCTGATCCGATGACTGTCAGGATAATCGCAATTTGTGAGTCTGCAGAGAGCCAGCCTGCTTGAATAATTGCTTTGGTAATCCCAGTAATTAAACCGGAAGCGACTAGAGCGGGAATAAGAGGGATAAAAATGCTGGCAATTTTACGTAAGAAAAGTTTAAAAGGAGTGGCATTTTTCCGATTGATATCGGCTTTCTTTTTGGCCGCTGCTTCTTTGACATCGGCACCTTCTTCTGCTGACACGAGCTTTGAGAAAGCAGCTGTAACATGATTGACAACTCCTGTGCCGAGGATAATTTGTAAGGTTTCAGCTTCAACGACCCCCAATACGCCGTCAAGCTTTCTTAAAGCCTGAGCATCCGCTTTGCTTTCATCGTAAGGCGTAATGCGCAGGCGTGTCATGCAATGCGTATATGAAGAAATATTGGATTTTCCTCCGCATAGCTCAAGGATTTTCTGTGCGAGATGATGGTAGTTATTTTCTTTGCTCATTAAAACCCCTCCCCTTCAAGATGCCTTATTTTATTCTCATAGATTGTATGGCTGCTCTCGTTTTATCTATATAACCGGTTGTCGTTTCATACTGCTCAGCCGCCATGCCTAAAAACAAAACATCAATTATAAAAAGCTGGGCGAGGCGGGAAGAAGTGGCTGCACTTCGAATCAAGGCTTCATTGGAATGGGCTGTATACAAAGGGACATCAGCCAGTGCGGAGACGGATGTCTGACTGAATTGTGTGAGGCTGATCGTTGTGATGCCTTTTTCCTTAGCCATGGCGAACAGTTCAACGATTTCCTGTGTCTCTCCTGAAAACGAAATGGCGAATACGATGTCGTCTTTATCTGCATTTGCGATTAAAGATGCCACAAGATGAGTGTCTGTAAACGCGGTTGCTTGTTTATGAATGCGAAGCCACTTTTGCTGGGCGTCCTTGGCGACAATGCCGGAAGCCCCGAGGCCGATAAAATGCACGGTATGAGCTTTGAGAAGCAGAGAAACCGCTCGTTCAAGCTCTTTGTAGTCCATCAGGTCTGAAGTATCCTGAATGGCTTGAATGGCATTGCCGGCCGTTTTTTCGGAAATGGAGGGCAGCGGCTCGTGGGGAACAATATCCCGGTAGCCCTGAAACGTAGGCTTTGCCAGATCGCCTGCTACTCTCATTTTTAAATCTTGAAATCCTTTTAAACCGAGTGATTTGCAGAGCCTGATGACGGCAGCGTCACTTGAATTGGCTAAGGCGCTGATTTCGTTGACCGTGCTTTCGATTGCTTTGTGGGGATGGGCTAGGATATAATCTGCAAGTTTGCGCTCGGATGGAGGGAGCTTATGCTTCATTGATTGGATGATCGCTAAACCGCCTGTGGCCATTCTAGTTCTCTCCTTATCATGGATGGTAATGTTCGATTGCTTTGTCAATGAAACCGTTTGCTTCATCGAGTAATGTCTGTGCTTGTTTCTGATCTGTGCTTGTTTTGAGCATGACGATTGCTGTTTTGACGTGATGATCGGCTTGTTCCAGAGTGTATCTGGCTGTGTCGTATGAAGCGTTTGTAAGGCTTTGGATGATGCTGATGGCGCGTTCTTTTAGTTTTTTGTTGCTGACGTTGACGTCTACCATCAAGTTTTCGTAAACCTTGCCGATTTTGACCATTACAGCGGTAGATATCATGTTTAGAATCATTTTATGAGCGGTTGCGGCTTTCATACGTGTTGATCCTGTAATGGCCTCAGGTCCGACGACAACCTCAATGCTGTGATCCGCATCCTTGCTGATGGCGGAATTTTCATTGCAAGTAAGGGCGATGGTGTGTGCTCCGACTTTACGGGCGTATCTTAGGGCGCCTGCGGCGTAGGGTGTGCGGCCGCTTGCTGCGATGGCAATGACGGTGTCATTTGAAGTGAGCTGTATGTTTCTTAAATCTTCAGCTCCTGCTTCTTCACTGTCTTCAATGCCCTCTGCTGCCTGTAAAAAGGCTTCGGGGCCTCCAGCCATGATTCCGATGACCTGATCTGGGCTTACGCTGTAGGTGGGAGGACATTCAACAGCATCCATGACGCCGAGTCTGCCGCTTGTGCCGGCGCCTGTATATATGAGCCGGCCTCCATTTTGAAACGATTCATATGCGCAGTCTACAGCTGTTTTGATGTCGGGGAGAACCTCCTGAACGGCTGCAGCGACTTTCATATCTTCGTTGTTGATCATTTTAAGGATGCCGAGAGTGTTTGCTTTGTGGATTTCAACTGTTTGACTATTGCGTGATTCCGTTGTAAGACGGTGAAGGTTTAATGGTTCTGACATGAGGATGCCCCCTGTTTTAAAATGATATATCTCAATATTCAGTATATTCATTTCTGTTATGATATTTCAACTATGTTTTTAAATTTTTGAAATTTTATTTCACTTAAGACTATAAGAAATGATGAAGGATCAACTGTTCTCCAAGCGGCCCGATTCTTCGCCGTCCTTTATCAAGGAACCCGCTTTTCATATAAAGGTGTTTTGCGCGTATGTTCAGATGATTGACGGCCAAGATGATTTCGTCGCACCATGGAAAATATCCGCTCACAAAAGCGGGAAGCAAAAGCATGGCTTTTTTCGCATAGCCTTTTCCGTGATGCACAGCGGTTAAAGACAGGGAGCTGAGCAGTAAAGCAAATGGATTGTTAGAATAGGAAGCAAGCGTTTCTTTTGATGCATGTAAAATGAAAAAACCGACTGGAAGGTCGTCTTTTAAGATGACAACCGGGTATCGGTCCTGTATGCCCAGAGCCTGAGACAGCACCTCTTTCGGGAGGGAGGTAAAGCGTTTGTCATCGTTGGTGAGCGTGAATGATTGGAGCTCGGGCAAGTGTTCAGGCTTATAGAAGGATAAAGAAATGTCTTGAGTCATGGGGTGGCCTCCTTACAATATGTCGTTAAGCTCGTTTTCCGAAATGACGCGGTAGCCCGCTTGTTTTAACAGTGCGGCGGTTACTCCGCTGCCGGTGATTTTTTTGCCAGAGAATGTGCCGTTATAGATAAAACCGCTTCCGCAAGATGGACTGTTTTCTTTTAATATGACGGCAGAAGCGTTGATTTCTTTTGCGTAAGCCAATGTTTTCGCGGCGCCTTCCATATATAGTTCTGTGACGTCTTCTCCTGAAGCTGTCACGATTTTCGCTGTTCCATTGAGGACATCCTCGCCAGTGCCTCCTATGATTTCTGCGGGTTCGCGTGGGGTAGAGAAGCCGCCGAGAAGTTCAGGGCAAGCCATGACTGCTTTCTTTTCATCGACTAGTTTTCTGATTTTCTCCGACGCTGCGTGAGAGCCGTTATATCTGCATTCAATGCCTCCAAGGCAAGAACTGACTAGAATCATATTGGTTTCTCCTCTCTTGCTTTGCTTGTCTCTATCATAAAATAAATGGCTTTAGTTGGGAGGCTTTTTCAGTTAAAAAAGGAGTTAAAAAGTTTGAAAATAAAAAATTTAATTTTCCTCTTTACAAACAGGGGGTGACCTGTATATAATAACTTTTGTCAGCTCGACGAGAACACAACGGCCCGTTGGTCAAGCGGTTAAGACACCGCCCTTTCACGGCGGTAACACGGGTTCGAATCCCGTACGGGTCACCATTTGGAGGATTAGCTCAGCTGGGAGAGCATCTGCCTTACAAGCAGAGGGTCGGCGGTTCGAGCCCGTCATCCTCCACCATCTTGCCGGTGTAGCTCAATTGGTAGAGCAACTGACTTGTAATCAGTAGGTTGGGGGTTCAAGTCCTCTTGCCGGCACTGTTTTTTCAAAATTTTATGTGGAGGGGTAGCGAAGTGGCTAAACGCGGCGGACTGTAAATCCGCTCCCTCAGGGTTCGGCAGTTCGAATCTGCCCCCCTCCACCATTATTGGGCTATAGCCAAGCGGTAAGGCAACGGACTTTGACTCCGTCATGCGTTGGTTCGAATCCAGCTAGCCCAGTCACAGACACCTTTGATCAAAAGGTGTCTTTTTTCTTTTCGGAAAAATCATTCCAACTTCTAACTGTTCAGTCTGTATAATAATTTTAAAAATATGTTAAGGTAGTTTATTCACGAATTACCATCTACACCCTGCCAAAAATTTGATAAACTTATTTTATAAAAAAATTGAAACCTTTTGAAACGAAGCTCGTATACATACAGACCGGTGAAGGCAGAGGTTAGATAAATATGGAAATGATGATTAAAAAAAGAATTAAACAAGTCAAAAAAGGCGACCAGGATGCATTTGCGGACATCGTAGATATTTACAAAGATAAAATTTATCAGCTTTGCTACCGTATGCTTGGCAATGTGCATGAGGCGGAGGATATTGCACAGGAAGCTTTCATCAGAGCGTACGTTAATATCGACAGTTTTGATATTAACCGGAAATTTTCAACTTGGCTTTATCGAATCGCGACCAATTTGACCATTGACCGCATTCGCAAAAAGAAGCCGGATTATTACCTCGACGCAGAGGTGGCTGGTACGGAAGGCTTGACCATGTATTCTCAAATCGTCGCAGATGGTGTTTTGCCTGAAGATGCAGTTGTATCGCTGGAGCTCTCAAACACGATACAGCAGAAAATTTTAAAGCTTCCTGACAAATACAGAACAGTCATCGTATTAAAGTATATTGACGAACTCTCATTAATTGAAATCGGGGAGATTCTAAACATTCCTGTGGGGACTGTGAAAACGCGGATTCACAGAGGCAGAGAGGCTCTTAGAAAACAATTAAGGGATCTTTAAGTGGGGTGATGAAATGAGCTGTCCTGAACAAATTGTGCAGCTTATGCATATGCATCTTGATGGAGATATCCTTCCAAAAGATGAACACGTATTAAATGAACATCTGGAGACATGCGAGAAATGCAGAAAGCATTTTTACGAGATGGAGAAATCCATAGCGCTCGTACGGAGCACATCGCATGTCGAAGCCCCCGCGGATTTTACCGCTAATGTCATGGCAAAATTGCCTAAGGAGAAGAAAAGAGCTTCTGTAAAAAGATGGTTCAGAACCCATCCCGTTATCGCAGCTGCTGCGGTATTCATCATTTTGATGGGCGGGGGTTTTTTTAACAGCTGGCATAATGACCACAATTTCAGCGTGTCCAAGCAGCCGAATCTTGTGGTTCATAACCATACTGTGACCGTGCCAGAAGGTGAGACGGTCAAAGGTGATGTCACTGTCAAAAACGGCAAGCTGATTATTAAAGGCAAAATAGACGGGGATGTAACCGTCGTAAACGGCGAAAAGTATATGGCCTCTGCTGGACAAGTCACCGGTCAGATTGAAGAAATCAATCAGTTATTCGACTGGACATGGTACAAGATGAAGTCTGCGGGGAAAAGTGTACTCGATGCATTCAATCCGAACGGAGAAGAGTAAAGCGCGTTAGCCGCTTTGCTCTTTTTTTGCGGGCTGAGAGGGCTGGCACATTTCACTTGCTAAATCGAAATGTGGTATAATGGGCTCGCTATGTAAAGTACATATGCGTAACACGTAAAACACAAAATACGAAATGACTGAAATCTTGGAGGACGAGGAAATGGCTTTTGAGGATATCCCTTTTTTGCAGTACCTCGGCAATGCCGTTGATATTCTCCTTGTTTGGTATGTGATATATAAATTGATTATGGTGATACGCGGCACGAAAGCGGTTCAGCTGTTAAAAGGAATTGTAGTCATCGTGCTTGTTCGTATGGCCAGCCAATATTTGGGCCTCAGCACACTTCAATGGCTGATGGACCAAGCGATAACATGGGGATTTTTAGCAATTATTATTATTTTTCAGCCTGAGCTGAGAAGAGCGCTTGAACAGCTAGGCCGCGGCCGCTTTTTTTCGAGGAGCGGCACGCCTGTTGAAGAAGCGCAGCAGAAAACGATTGAGGCCATTACAAAAGCAATCAATTATATGGCGAAACGCCGTATAGGCGCCCTGCTGACCATTGAGCGGGATACTGGAATGGGCGATTATATTGAGACCGGCATACCACTAAATGCCAAAGTCAGCTCTGAGCTGCTGATCAATATTTTTATTCCAAACACCCCGCTTCATGACGGTGCGGTAATTATGAAAAATAATGAAATTGCCGCGGCCGCCTGTTATCTGCCGCTTTCTGAGAGCCCGTTTATTTCAAAAGAACTGGGCACGCGGCACAGAGCAGCTGTCGGTATCAGTGAAGTAACAGACAGTTTGACGATTATTGTGTCTGAAGAGACCGGCGGCGTCAGTGTGGCAAAGAACGGCGACCTTCACAGAGAGCTTACAGAAGAAGCGCTGAAAGAAATGCTTGAAGCCGAGTTTAAGAAAAACACCAGAGACACTTCTTCTAACCGCTGGTATTGGAGGGGCAAGAAAAATGGATAAATTCTTAAACAACCGCTGGGCTGTGAAAATTATTGCTCTGCTTTTCGCGCTCTTGCTTTATGTGGCGGTTAACAGCAACCAAGCACCGACTCCAAAAAAACCGGGTGAATCTTTCTTTCCGACATCAACAACTGATGAAGCAACTCTGACTGATATTCCGGTTAAAGCGTATTATGATGATGAAAATTACGTCGTGACGGGTGTTCCGCAAACGGTTAATGTCACGATAAAAGGCTCGACAAGCGCCGTGAAAAAGGCTCGGCAGACCAAAAACTTTGAAATATATGCCGATATGGAACATTTGAAAACCGGCACACATAAGGTTGAGCTTAAGGCCAAAAACGTGTCGGATGGGCTGACAATCTCAATTAATCCGTCTGTTACGACAGTGACCATTCAGGAACGGACGACCAAAAGTTTTCCCGTAGAAGTGGAGTACTACAACAAAAGCAAGATGAAAAAAGGCTATTCTCCGGAGCAGCCGATTGTCAGTCCGAAAAATGTGCAGATTACCGGATCGAAAAATGTGATCGATAATATTTCTCTTGTAAAAGCTTCAGTGAATTTGGAAAACGCAGATGAAACGATTGAAAAGGAAGCGAAAGTGACTGTCTATGATAAAGACGGAAACGCGCTTCCTGTCGACGTGGAGCCCTCGGTCATCAAGATTACCGTTCCGGTGACAAGCCCGAGTAAAAAAGTGCCCTTTAAAATTGAACGGACAGGAAGCCTTCCTGACGGTGTCAGCATAGCGAATATTGAATCCAGCCCCAGTGAGGTAACGGTTTACGGCTCACAGGATGTGTTGGATTCTCTTGAATTTATTGACGGCGTCAGCCTAGATTTAAGTAAAATTAACAAGGATTCCGATATCGAGGCAGATATTCCGCTTCCTGACGGTGTCAAAAAAATCTCACCGTCAAAGGTGACTTTGCATATAGAAGTCGATAGTGAAGCGGATCAGAAGTTCGAGAATGTCCCTATCAAGACTGTAGGGCTGAGCAGCTCACAAAACATTGAATTTCTTGATCCTGAATCACAAGCGATAGATGTAACGGCTAAAGGCTCTCCCACGAATATAAATAAACTGAAAAAATCAGATATTGAATTGTATGTGAATGTTTCAGATTTAGAGGACGGGGAGCATAGCGTGAAGCTTGAAGTGAACGGGCCACAGAATGTAACTTGGTCCTTGGGGCGGAAAAACGCCAAAATCAAGCTGACGTCTAAGAAAAGCAATACATCAACGAATGATAACAGCAGCAATACATCAGGGAACCAGGACACAGATAAACAAACAAATGATCAAAAGAACAATCAGCAAGAAGATACAAAGAACACTGATAAAAACAACAACGATCAAAACCAAGACGGAAATAAAGATCAAAACCAAGATCAGGATGAGGATGAATCCACTGCGAATTCACAATCCTCATCGGAATAAAAAAGGAGCGATTATAAAATGGGCAAGTATTTTGGAACAGACGGTGTAAGAGGTGTCGCCAATAGTGAGCTTACACCTGAGCTGGCCTTTAAAGTCGGACGTTTCGGCGGTTATGTGCTGACAAAAGACAAACAACGTCCAAAAGTGCTGATAGGCCGCGATACACGCATCTCCGGCCATATGCTGGAGGGAGCCCTTGTCGCCGGACTTTTATCCATTGGCGCAGAAGTCATGCGCCTGGGTGTCATTTCTACACCAGGTGTATCTTATTTGACAAAAGCGATGGATGCAGAGGCGGGCGTCATGATTTCCGCTTCTCATAACCCAGTGCAGGATAACGGCATCAAATTCTTTGGGGGAGATGGATTTAAGCTTTCTGATGAACAGGAGGCTGAAATTGAGCGCCTGATGGACGAACCTGAGGATAAGCTGCCAAGACCTGTCGGAGCAGACCTTGGACTTGTAAACGATTATTTTGAAGGCGGACAAAAATATCTGCAATTCTTAAAACAGACAGCTGATGAAGATTTCACAGGCATTCATGTGGCATTGGACTGTGCCAATGGCGCAACGTCATCCTTGGCGACACACCTGTTTGCTGATTTAGATGCAGATGTTTCTACAATGGGGACTTCCCCGAACGGATTAAACATTAATGACGGCGTCGGTTCGACTCATCCCGAAGCGCTCAGCGCGTTTGTCAAAGAGAAAAACGCGGATCTCGGTCTTGCGTTCGACGGTGACGGCGACCGCCTGATTGCTGTCGATGAAAAAGGAAATATTGTAGACGGCGACCAAATCATGTACATATGCTCAAAACATCTGAAATCAGAGGGCCGTTTAAAGGATGATACAGTGGTTTCAACCGTGATGAGCAACCTCGGCTTCTATAAGGCGCTCGAAAAAGAAGGCATCAAAAGCGTGCAGACAGCTGTCGGCGACCGCTACGTAGTAGAAGCAATGAAAAAAGACGGCTACAACGTCGGCGGAGAGCAGTCAGGACATCTTATTTTCCTTGATTACAACACGACAGGGGACGGATTATTGTCTGCTATTATGCTGATGAACACTTTAAAAGCAACAGGCAAGCCGCTGTCAGAGCTTGCAGCTGAAATGCAGAAGTTCCCGCAGCTGTTAGTCAATGTGAGAGTGACTGATAAATATAAAGTTGAAGAAAATGAAAAAGTAAAAGCAGTTATTTCTGAAGTTGAAAAAGAAATGAACGGCGACGGCCGGATTTTGGTGCGCCCTTCAGGAACTGAACCGCTCGTCCGTGTCATGGCTGAAGCGAAGACGAAAGAGCTGTGCGATGAGTATGTCAATCGCATTGTTGAAGTCGTCCGGTCAGAAATGGGATTAGAGTAACGAAGTCTATTATCAGAGAGTGAACAAGACAAGCGAGGTTTACATAAGATAATTGTGAGACATACGGCAAAGTTGCTTAAAAAACAATTGACCGTTTATGCCACATGTTGTAAAATCAAGCTTGTCTTGTTCTTATTTTCTCAATAGGAAAAGAAGACGGGATTATTGCTTTACCTATAATTATAGCGCCCGAACTAAGCGCCCGGAAAAAGGCTTAGTTGACGAGGATGGAGGTTATCGAATTTTCGGCGGATGCCTCCCGGCTGAGTGTGCAGATCACAGCCGTAAGGATTTCTTCAAACCAAGGGGGTGACTCCTTGAACAAAGAGAAATCACATGATCTTCCAAAAAACATGTAGGAGGGGACGATTGAAAGTCCCCTTGAAATTTGACTTTCTTCGTCTCCTTTTACAATCTTAGGAGGAAGAAAAATATGTGTGGAATCGTAGGTTATATCGGTCAGCTTGATGCGAAGGAAATTTTATTAAAAGGGTTAGAGAAGCTTGAGTATCGCGGTTATGACTCTGCTGGTATTGCTGTTGCCAACGAACAGGGAATCCATGTGTTCAAAGAAAAAGGACGCATTGCAGATCTTCGTGAAGTTGTGGATGCCAATGTAGAAGCGAAAGCCGGAATTGGGCATACTCGCTGGGCGACACACGGCGAACCAAGCTATCTGAACGCTCACCCGCATCAAAGCGCACTGGGCCGCTTTACACTTGTTCACAACGGCGTGATCGAGAACTATGTTCAGCTGAAGCAAGAGTATTTGCAAGATGTAGAGCTCAAAAGTGACACCGATACAGAAGTAGTCGTTCAAGTAATCGAGCAATTCGTCAATGGAGGACTTGAGACAGAAGAAGCGTTCCGCAAAACACTTACACTGTTAAAAGGCTCTTATGCAATTGCTTTATTCGATAACGACAACAGAGAAACGATTTTTGTAGCGAAAAACAAAAGCCCTCTATTAGTAGGTCTTGGAGATACATTCAACGTCGTAGCATCTGATGCGATGGCGATGCTTCAAGTAACCAACGAATACGTAGAGCTGATGGATAAAGAAATGGTTATCGTCACTGATGACCAAGTTGTCATCAAAAACCTTGATGGTGACGTGATTACACGTGCGTCTTATATTGCTGAGCTTGATGCCAGTGATATCGAAAAAGGCACGTACCCTCACTACATGTTGAAAGAAACGGATGAGCAGCCTGTTGTTATGCGCAAAATCATCCAAACGTATCAAGATGAAAACGGCAAGCTGTCTGTGCCTGGCGATATCGCTGCCGCTGTAGCGGAAGCGGACCGCATCTATATCATTGGCTGCGGAACAAGCTACCATGCAGGACTTGTCGGTAAACAATATATTGAAATGTGGGCAAACGTGCCGGTTGAAGTGCATGTAGCGAGTGAATTCTCCTACAACATGCCGCTTCTGTCTAAGAAACCGCTCTTCATTTTCCTTTCTCAAAGCGGAGAAACAGCAGACAGCCGCGCGGTACTCGTTCAAGTCAAAGCGCTCGGACACAAAGCCCTGACAATCACAAACGTACCTGGATCAACGCTTTCTCGTGAAGCTGACTATACATTGCTGCTTCATGCAGGCCCTGAGATCGCTGTTGCGTCAACGAAAGCATACACTGCACAAATCGCAGTTCTGGCGGTTCTTGCTTCTGTGGCTGCTGACAAAAATGGCATCAATATCGGATTTGACCTCGTCAAAGAACTCGGTATCGCTGCAAACGCAATGGAAGCTCTATGCGACCAGAAAGACGAAATGGAAATGATCGCTCGTGAATACCTGACTGTATCCAGAAATGCTTTCTTCATCGGACGCGGCCTTGACTACTTCGTATGTGTCGAAGGCGCACTGAAGCTGAAAGAGATTTCTTACATCCAGGCAGAAGGTTTTGCCGGCGGTGAGCTAAAGCACGGAACGATTGCCTTGATCGAACAAGGAACACCAGTATTCGCACTGGCAACTCAAGAGCATGTAAACCTAAGCATCCGCGGAAACGTCAAAGAAGTTGCTGCTCGCGGAGCAAACACATGCATCATCTCACTGAAAGGCCTAGACGATGCGGATGACAGATTCGTATTGCCGGAAGTAAACCCAGCGCTTGCTCCGTTGGTATCTGTTGTTCCATTGCAGCTGATCGCTTACTATGCTGCACTGCATCGCGGCTGTGATGTGGATAAACCTCGTAACCTTGCGAAGAGTGTTACTGTGGAGTAATAAATGTTTAACCCCTTTGGATAAGATTATCTAAAGGGGTGTTTTTATGTCCAAAAGCGAAAGAACGTCTACAGTGGAAAAATGGATTAAAGAAGTTGATGGTACAGGACCCGACTATCGATCGACCATGGCTATAGATTTAAGATGTTTCCTCATTAGATCGGTCAATCAGGTTAAAAGGCATTAAAACTTGGAGAGAAACTGCTTTTGCCTAACTGAGTTTTCTAATGTTAATACAGATATAAGAGAGCAGTTCCTCATTAAGATACGCTTTTGATAGCAGTTGGAATTTAGCATGCTAGAAATCCGAAAACCGGAGAGCCTATTGGAATGATAACGTGTTTTTTTATTGACAATTAATAAAGGGCAAAGAATTCTAGAAGTCGCACTTACAATGTACTTGTGGGATTAGGTTTTAAAGTTCATTCTTTTTTTATTGAGTACATTCCGGTTAAAGTTGAAATGATTCAGTAAAGGACACGCCATAAATAAAAGGTAGCGTATGATTGCCATTCTTTCCATGGAACCGATATTTCTAAGATTTCATCTTTCGTAGGCTTTCGGTTCATATTACGTAATATTTTTATCGAATGAATAAGACCCACATCATCGATTGGAAAAGCTGTCGGGAACCTAAGGCAGCGCATTAGAACATAATTGGCTGTCCAAGGACCGATTCCTCGTATTTTAATTAAGTTTTTTTCAGCATCTTTAAAGTTCATTTTCATTAATTTTTCCCTCGATAATTCTCCACTTGCCATTAATCTGGCTATTCCAATGATATATTCACTTTTTTTCACCGTCATTTTAATATCTGCCAGGTCGGTAGGGGTTAACCGTGCAATTCGCTCGTACGGTGGGAACACCCAATACTTTTTACCATTCCATTCAATAGAATCGCCAAATGCTTCTACAAATTGCTTCTTTAAGGAGTACGCGAAGGCTAAGTTAATTTGTTGCCCTAAAACTCCCCAACATAAAGCTTCAAATAAATCGGGAATGCCGATCACTCGCAACCCATAAAATTTTCGGGCAGGCATTTTAAGTAATGGATCTGCTTTTGCCATTTCATAAAATGGAGTTAAATCGTTATCAAGATCAAACCATTCATGAATATATTTTACAATCTCTTCCCGTTTCCACTGCTCAACAGGTCTAGAATCGTTTAGGAATTGAACAATCATTTGTTTATTATTGATTACGCTTACCTGCACTAAGGACCGAATTTCCCCAATGGCTATAACTTTTGTAATGATATTGTTCTCTATTTCATACATGCATTCATTTTTTTCCCTGGTTAGGTAGCCAAGGTTCGCATTCATGTCGAAAATTTCAGGTAATGTAATGACAATAACATCATTGACTTCATGCCATGTCACTTTTTCATTCTCCTTATCTTAAATAATTATAAGAAAACTCACGCTGGTTGAAATTAGTTTATCACATAATCATCTTTACTCATTTTGTTATCTTGCTATTACATTCTAACCACCTTATTTTTTTCTATTTATGAGGTTATAGTGTAGTTATCAAGAATGCTAAACGGGAGTAGATAAAAATGGCCCAAGATATAAAAAACGCGTGTCGAAAATTTAAATTGGGATTCAATTCAAAGAATTAGATGAGCATTGTAAGGAGAGGTGAGATAAATGCCGGATAGTATCAATAACGGACATAAAGAGAGCCATGATCATAGAATTTCGAATGATGCAGAAATGATAACAGATGAAAAGTGGCAAGCAATTATAAATAATGATGCAGCGTACAATAATCAATTTTTCTACGCTGTTAAATCGACAGGGATATTCTGTAAACCATCCTGTAAATCTCGCGTTCCGAAAAAAGAAAATGTATGTATCTTTCCAAACACAGAACAAGCTCTCCGCGCAAATTTTCGCCCTTGTAAACGTTGCAAGCCCACTAATGAAAAAATGCCTGATAGCGAGTGGGTTGATTTAATTACTGAATACATTGATAAAAATTTCACAGAAAAATTAACGCTAGAATCGTTAGCAGATATTTGTCATGGGAGTCCGTATCATATGCATCGAACATTTAAAAAAATTAAAGGCATTACGCTGGTTGAGTATATACAACAAGTTAGAGTACACGCGGCTAAAAAGTATTTGATTCAGACAAATAAAGCGATTGGAGATATCGCTATATGTGTGGGTATAGCTAACGCGCCTTATTTTATTACTTTATTTAAAAAGAAAACTGGACAGACACCAGCACGATTTCGTCAAATGAGTAAAATGGAGGAAACGTACAATGGAAACAAATAAACCAACCCTTTATTGGTCTTTACTAATGTTCAAGGATTGGAATTTTTATATTGCTTCAACTTTAAAGGGGCTTGTGTTTGTAGGTTCACAGAACAAACCAATCGAGGAATTGTTCGAATGGGCTAGGAAACGCTTTCCGGGAAGTCTTCTTGTTGAAGATGATGATAAGCTTGAACCCTATGCCGTTGAAATCACTCAATATCTAGAAGGAAAGCGGAAAAACTTTACTGTTCCAGTTGAGTACGCCGGTACGCAATTTCAGCTAGCCGTCTGGAATGCACTTTGTGAAATTCCTTATGGACAGACGAAATCCTATTCCGACATTGCAAATGATATAAATAAACCAGCAGCTGTTCGTGCTGTAGGTGCGGCTATTGGGGCTAATCCGGTATTAATTACTGTACCGTGCCATCGTGTAATAGGAAAGAATGGCTCATTAACTGGCTATCGGGGCGGATTTGAAATGAAGACACTGCTCCTCGATCTGGAAAAGCGAGCTTCATCTGAAATGGATGTTCCTCATTGAAAGTGAATCATCTATAATGGGTTGGATTCTTTTAGAGGAAAGTAAAGACCAGTTTACTGATAAACTTGACAACTTTTAAAATTTAGCATATCTTATACGTAACTTAATAATCGATGCAGATGTTTATTTTTCCTTTTAAAATATGTAGGCCTTTAGCATTCTTTTCATATTTCATTTTAAATATTGATAGGATGAAAAAGTATCCTAATAAAAAAGGAAGAGAACATGAGTCGATTTATTTGATAATCAGGACTATATTAAAGGAAATGAAAACATAGCATAAAGTAAAGACCAATAATAAGGTAGCTCTTCAAAAAACTTCGCTGAAGTTAGTTGAAGTGAAGCCGACAATTTTCAGGATTCAATGATCTAACATAATCATTGAAATTTTGAAGTTGTCGGCTTTTTTGTTGGAAAAAAATAGAGATAAATAAAAATTGAAATAAATAATAGACAAATATGATCTGATTGAAAGGTCTTTTGACCAATAATGAGTTTTAAAAAAGGGAGAATTTAGAATGTTAGTTTCGCTGAGTTTGTCATCATTATTAACATTATTTTTTATTATGCTTATGGCTTCTGGGATTAGTGGACTATTGTTTTTACATCCGCGTGTACCCTTGAGTTTTGTTCGCATTCATATTGGGATCTTGGCTTTACCACTTTTGGTTTCCTTACTGATTCTTGCCAATAGTGGTGTGAGTGGAAATGTTGGCCCTTGGCACTTAGATTCCTTAGCTTGTTTAATGACTTTCTTTGTTCTTGCAATTGGATTCATCATTCAGCGTTTTTCTGTACGTTACTTAATGGGGGATCGATCTTATCGAAAATATTTTACGCTTTTTACTTTCACAACAGGAGCTGCTTCAATGACATGGTTAAGTGGTGATCTCCGCTTGATGGTTCTATTTTGGGGAGCAACTCTTGTTGGTTTAACCTTACTTATAAGGTTAAACAGTGCTTGGCAAGTGGCTAGTGAAGCAGCCAAAATTTCTGGACGGTTATTTTTGTTAAGTTGGTTTTCTTTGTTTTTTGCGATGATGTGGCTTTTTCATGCCACAGGTCAATGGCAGCTATCATTGGTTGTAACAAATGAAAGTTTAGCTGGGCTGGGAGAATGGGAGAGAACAGGGATTCAGCTATTGATTGTACTGGCGGTGATCATTCCTGCAGCTCAATGGCCGTTCCAAAGATGGTTGGTTGAGTCTATTGTTGCTCCCACCCCAGTTTCTGCAATTATGCATGCAGGTTTAGTAAATGCTGGAGGAATAATACTAACTCGATTTTCACCTCTATTTCATGGTGGTATCGCTTCGATTATCTTACTTCTGCTTGCTAGCATTTCTGTATTGATTGGAACTGGAATTAGTTTAGTTCAGGTTGATTATAAACGCCAGTTAGTAGGCTCCACGATTGGACAAATGGGGTTTATGCTCATTCAGTGTGCATTAGGCGCCTATATAGCAGCCATTATTCACCTTATTTTACATGGTTTATTCAAGGCTACGTTGTTTCTACAGGCTGGTTCAGCAGTAGGGCGTCATGAAGTATCGACTCGCACTAATGAAAGAACATCCTATTTATGGGTCATGGCTGGTCGGATTTTATCCTTAGTTATAGGTGTTGCTTTTTGGCTCACTGCTCCTGGAGACGGGTATCACTTAATCAGTGCGCTGATCTTAGGGTGGTCATTGTCCGTTTCTTGGGATCAGCTTGTCGCTTTTGGAGAGGGCCGAATTGGCCGGATTGCCGGTTTAACTGTTTTAGGAGGAGCAGCCCTCGTATATTTTATCATTCATCACCTTTTCTATAAGTGGCTGCATACAACCATTTTTCAAAGTGTTCAACCTCCAATGTCAGCTGTCATGATTGTCGTATGTCTCTTACTCTTTGGCAGTGCTTTAGGTACGTGGGTTGCTCGTCATCGTTCTTCCGTTTTTTTCGCGGTACTCTATCTTTGGTTAGTCCGATTAGGTGAAGCAAAACCAAAGTCAGTAGAGAGTCACCCAGACTACCTTAAACAATATATTTCATAAGGA
Organism: Bacillus subtilis subsp. subtilis str. 168; assembly: GCF_000009045.1. Lineage (GTDB taxonomy): Bacteria > Bacillota > Bacilli > Bacillales > Bacillaceae > Bacillus > Bacillus subtilis. The sequence goes on from NC_000964.3 coordinate 206,930, forward strand.
GCTAATCTGAGATGGGCATTACATCCGTATTAACGAAAGATAATGTAAAAAAGATAGATACAGATATTGATGTTCAAGAAAGGGATCTTAACGTTTTCATTACATCTGCCAGCCGAGTGATTGCGCCACTTTGGCCTATTTCTACATTTGCTGCACGTAATCCGTGGATGGGACTTGAAAACCAACCTTTTGATCAGGTTGCAAGTTGGTTGAAAAACACTCGCGATGTTGATATATACCCTAGTGCGTCTATGATCCGTTCAGCAAAGAATAAAGGTGAGATTGATGAAGATTTTGTGGAAATGGGGCTGCAGCGTTGGCTTGATTCACATTCCTATCACATCCCACGGGACGTAGCAGAGCGATTTTGTCATGCTGCATTAAAGTTAGATCCCCTGCCTTCCGACCTTTTATCATCACATGAGCTGGAGAAATTAGTAAGTGAATGTAGTGGATTGGATCATATCGAGAATGTGTTTATGCAGCCACTAAGTTCGTATATAGAGAATCAAGATGGTGAAAGGCTAGTCAATATACTAGATCATCATGTCATTAAATGGAGTAAATTATATCTTGATGACTCTCAAGCGGGTTGGACAATGCCTAATCGTGAGGAAGGTTTCTATCGTGCTTGGCAGCATCTTATTCAATATGATCCAGCACTTAGCAAAAAGCAGCGAGAAAGGGTAAAAGGTTGGCCGAAAGAGGCACATTTGGCTTTACAAGAAGCTTTATTCGCACTAGAAATCCCAGAGTCAGAAATCCAGACTTATCTTGAAGGTCATTTACTTTCATTACCTGGATGGGCAGGGATGATGCTTTGGCGCTCCCAACAATCGAGCCACGAACATGCACTACTAACAGAATATTTAGCGGTTCGAATATCCATGGAGTGGGCTCTTATAAAGCCATACTTACCTTTGACTAATGAACGATCTAAGAAAACAATTTCAATTGCTCCCCTTATAGCAGCTTGGATTCATTGGGGTGGGCTTACATTAGAAGAATGGTCACAGATGACGGCCAGTGAACAAAACGAATATTTATCATTTGCCTACAGCTTTGATGAGAAACTTCGCAAGAAACTTTGGTTAGAAGCTTGGGAACAAACGTACACTGATCGATTAAGCCAGAAGATCATCTCGAAACAACGTGAAACCGGCCGTGAAAAATCTGCATTAGCTCAATTAGCATTCTGCATCGATGTACGATCAGAACCTTTTCGTCGTCAACTAGAAAAAGAAGGCCCGTTTGAAACGATTGGTATTGCTGGTTTCTTCGGGGTGCCGATTGCAACTTGTGAACTTGGCAGTAAACACAGTCATGCTTCCTTGCCGATCATACAAAAACCGCAAAATAAAATAAAAGAGTTCGCAGATGAGGATGTATTCAAAAAATACAATCAACGGAAGCAAGCAATTCATTCTTTAAGCCATACCTTTAAAACGATGAAGCAGAATGCGCTTTCGAGCTTACTACTGCCTGAGCTAAGTGGACCTTGGCTTACTCTGCAAATGGCAGCCCGTAGCTTTGTGCCAAGAAAGGCGGGTCGTTTCATTCGTAATCTCCGTGAGGCTTGGTTACGCAAACCTGATACAAAACTCTCGCTTCATCATGATGCTACAGAGGCAGAAATACCTGTGGGTTTTACTGATGAAGAAAAAGTGAACTATGCTCGCCAAGCATTAAAAATGATGGGGTTAACAGAGAACATCGCACCATTGGTCGTGATTTGTGGGCATGGCAGTCAAAGTACTAATAATCCTTATTCTGCAGCCCTTGATTGTGGTGCCTGTGGTGGAGCGGCCGGTGGATTCAATGCAAGAGTTTTAGCTGCTTTATGTAATCTATCAGAGGTACGAGAAGCTCTTTTAGCTGAAGGAATTAAAATTCCTGAGGATACAGTTTTTGCAGCAGCTGAACATAATACAACAGTAGATGAATTACATTGGCTTTATGTACCAGAGCTTTCCGAAGCTGCACAAGAAGCATTTGAACAAATTGAAGCCGTTATGCCGAAAGTGAGACATCATGTAAACGCAGAACGTCTAGCCCAATTACCGAATTTCCAATCGAAGCTAAAAAATCCGAAGGCTGAGGCAAACCGATTTGCGGAAGATTGGAGTGAGATACGTCCGGAATGGGGACTGGCTCGTAATGCCGCTTTTATTATCGGTAAACGTGAATTAACTCAGGATTGTGATTTGGAAGGCAGAGCCTTTCTCCATAATTATGATTGGAAGCAGGATGAAAGCGGTGAACTCCTAGCAAATATTATTGTAGGACCTGGAACTGTAGCCCAATGGATTAATTTACAATATTACGCATCAACGGTAGCACCTCATTATTATGGCAGCGGAAATAAAGCAACTCAAACCGTTACTGCAGGTCTCGGCGTTATGCAGGGGAATGCAAGCGATTTGTTAGCCGGACTGCCTTGGCAATCCGTCATGGAATCAGATCACGAGGCCTATCATTCTCCTCTTCGTTTATTGATACTCATCCAAGCACCTAGAGAATATGTAGAACGGTTATTAAATCATGATTCAGCATTTCTGCAAAAAGTTCAAAATGGATGGGTCCGACTGGCTAGTCTTGATCCAGAAGGATGTTGGGAAAGCTGGTAATGATGAATCTAAGCATTTATCAAATGGATTTGTTACTCAATACAAAAATGATAAACATAAGGAAGAGGTGTGCTGTATGAATGTAAACCAAAATAAAAAAGTATTATTTTTGACGGATATTGAAAACGGTTTGGAGCCTATTTTACAAGAAGCGACTAACACTTCTGCAGAGAATATGTTGACTATACAAAGCTATGGTGCCAGTATTTCACATCCTTATGGAGAAATCATGAGGTCTGTTATTTTTGCGATTTACCAGGAAGATGTTGAGGAGATTTTTGTAGTAGGAACAAAAGATAAGAAGACTTCTGCAGGTAATGGACTAACTCAACTTGAAACAATGAAAGATAAAATACAAACATTGGATTATCTGTTTCAAAATTGCAAGCCTGAATTTTTAGGTGGTACGGTCGATGAATGGCTAAATGAAAATAGCAGTGACACCATTGAAAAAAGTGTTGATATGATTCGACATCATCCCCTAGTGCCGTCATATGTTAAAGTTAGAGGTTTATTCGTTAATCATAAGGGTGGAAAACCCTCAATCGCGGAGGTTCCTGATGTTAAAACAGGTCAAGCCATGCCTGATCATTGCTTGTCATGATGAAATGCAGGTTTAACTTCTAAACGCACCCATATATGGAGAAAGCAGTTCTAAGGAGATTGTATGAGCGCTAATTTAACTGATTTTGTCACGAAAACAATAGAGGAAATGAACTCGTTTGATCGTGAAAATATGGAATGTATAAAAAAACTAATTAGAAAAGCAATTGATTTTTATCATCTAAAGTCTTATGAAGAAGTTGAGGAAACCCATTCAGGAAATGTTCGATTTTTGCATGTCCACTCTATGATGGAAGAAAATATGTTATCCAAAATGATAGTGGTCACAAGAAACGGTAAAACTGATTTGGATATTGAAGGTGTATATGAAGGATATGTTGTAAGAGAATATTAATGAGACGAAATCACAAATAGAATATGCCAATTTTTTTGCTCAGGAGATGTATTAGATATGAAAAAGTCTAAGGGTTCTATTGAATCAGAGATCAGTAAGTCCATTACTCAATGGGAGAAGGATTATCTTGGGCGGGGGTCTGTATCTGTTAAGACTGATATACTGCGGGACATGATCATCGTCAATTTAAAAGGGATTTTAACACCAGCCGAATATGTAGTTTGTGGATCAAAAGAGGGTATGTTATCTATCAAACAAACTCGTTCAGAGTTAGTCGAATCAGGTATAGAAGGCCTTAAGGATATTATCTTAAAAATAACCGGAGAAAAAGTGAAAAGTTTTCATACTGATTTAAGCTCCCGGACAGGTGAACGAGTGATGGTATTTAAATTATGTAATGATCTAGAGAAAAATTTGGAAAAGATCTTATAATCTAAAGAAAATAAATGTTTTGACGGTGTGGAATTTGTTGTGAATTGAACATAAAGAACTGCCGATTCTTTTGTTTTACAATTATGGTATCATTGATAACTTTTATTCATATCCTAAGCGGACATAAAGAGATGTCAATTCATAGTACACTGTCATGTTATTCCTGTCGAAAGATCTAACATCCGCTGTTGTTATGAGCGGATGTTTTTTTACATCTATTTTAAATACATGAATTTGATGCTGGTGATTAGTCACTTGAACAATATTTGAAAACATCCTTGTCACCTGCCGGGTTTCCCCAAGTGTTTAGTGACATGATTATGAGACCAACTTCGTAAAGCTTGCTGATAAATTTAAGCGGTGAACAAAATTGATATGCTGTCTTCAGTTTCATTTCACGGAATTAGTCAGAGATAAACCTTTAATTAAATATATCCAAAAAACGGATTGACATATCGAAATATAACGATATAATAATCGATATGGAACCAATTGAAGTATTCAAAGCCTTATCAAATGAATCAAGGCTGCAAATTTTACAATGGCTGAAGGAGCCCGATCGTCATTTTGCACCCCATGAAGGGATTGATATGAACACAATCGGGGTATGTGTCAGTCAAATAACAGACAAATTGAAAATGACGCAATCGACAGCTTCTCAATATCTTACCATCCTTTTAAGAGCCGGCCTAATTAAGGCGGAGCGAATCGGAAAGTACACGTATTATAAAAGAGATGAAGAAGCCATTGGGAAACTTGCTGACTTTCTTAAAACAGAGATATAAAAATAAACATCAAAAGATGTTTATTTTTACACCATACATATCGACATATTACGATGTGTTTATTTTTTTATAATAACATATCGATAATTCGTGATATGTTTATTAATAATTAAGGAGTGAATGTTTTATGTCTAACACTTGGAAAATTTATATTTTAGCCATTGTCAGCTTTTTAGTTGGAACCTCAGAGTACATCATTTCCGGAATTTTGGATCAAATTGCTCATACTCTCGGGATCACTTTAGCTGCCGCGGGCCAGCTTATTACCATTTTCTCACTTGTATATGCTCTTTCTACACCCGTACTTATGGCGTTGACAGCAAGTATGGATAGACGCAAATTGATGATGTATGCCCTAGGTTTGTTTGTGTTCGGTAATGTCCTGGCTTTTGTACTGCCTGGTTATGGATGGTTTATTGCAGCGCGGATCATTATGGCGATGGGAGCAGGTGTGGTTGTTGTCACCGCATTAACGATTGCCGCTAAGATTGCATCGGAAGGGAAGCAGGGCAGTGCCATCGCTACGGTCGTGATGGGATTTACCGCTTCTTTAATCATTGGTGTTCCGCTTGGAAGAATGATAGCAGTAGCATTAGGCTGGAAGTCTGTATTTGGAGCCATTGCTTTGTTGGGATTGATCGCAATGGTCGTTATTTTCTTTACTCTTCCGTATACTGAAGGGGATAAGCCTGTGCCTTTGCTTCAACAGCTTGCTCTTTTCAAAAAACGGAAAGTGGCTATGGGATTATCAATCACTTTCTTCTGGCTCGGGGGATATTCTGTTGCTTACACTTATTTGTCACCGTATCTCTTGAACATCTCAGGTATAAATGGCAAGCTGCTCAGCGGTGTTTTGCTTATATTTGGAATTGCCAGTTTGGTTGGATCGAAGTTTGGGGGATATAGCACCGATAAATGGGGAGTGCCCTTTACACTCGTTGGCGGGATGACGTTGCATATCGTCACACTGATTCTGCTGTCACTTGTTACTCATTCCTATATCGGAGTGTTGGTGATTCTCATATTATGGTCGTTTGCCGCATGGTCCACCGGTCCGACACAGCAATTTCACCTGGCTACAATAGAACCGGAAATGTCAGGTGTTTTGCTTAGCATGAATCAGTCAATGATGCAATTCGCCATGGCGGTCGGCGCAGGTATAGGAGGGGTTTTTGTGGAAAACGTATCATTGGCCTCGATTACCTGGGTTGGTGCGTTAGGGGTTATGATTGCAATTATTGCATCATTGCTGATTTTCAATTCGCAACCGAAACAAGCGCTAAAAGATATCAATCAATAATTTCGAAAGTTCTAACATCCGCTCGTTATACAAGCGGGTGTTTTTTTTAGCGTAGTCAGTCCATGCATGAGTCTTCCAAGGGCCGACATCGTTCTGTATGTGTCGAAGGTGCACTGAAGCTGAATGAGATTTCTTAAGGCTTTGCCGCGGCGAGCTGAAGTACAGTACGATTGCCTTGATCGAACACTGGAAACACAAGAGAACGTAAACCTGAACATCCGCGTAAACGTCAAGGAAGTTGCCACTTGGGGAGTAAACACTTGCATCATCTCGCTGAAAGGCCTAGACAATGCGGATGACAGATTCGTATTGCCGGAAGTAAACACAGCGCTTGCTCTGTTTCCGTTGTCGATTGCAGCTGATTGCTTACTAATGCTGCCCTGCATCTCGGTTGTGATGTCGATAAGCAGCGTAATGAAGAGTGTTACTGTGGAGTAAGATGTTTAACCCCTCTGGATATTTTAGCCGAAGGGGTTTTTAGTATAGATATTTGATTTAAATTACAGGAGACTTCATTCATTTAACCAAAGTCATTGCTTTCTTAATCACTAAAGTTTATTTGAAAATAATCTCTTGATTTAATTTCCTCGAAGAGATTTTTTGTCAATCTATTAGGCATCAGAATTTTTATAACATAATGGACCGTCTTTTTGACGTTTTGTTTATAGAACAAGAAAATATTCAAAACATAAGTGGAAAATTAGGGGTGAGCTCCTGTTTTTCTCGAGAGGATAGCTTGTCAGCTTTTCTATTTTTAAAGGGTTAAAATATTCTATTTATACTAATTAATGTAATTTTTAGGATAATATACAAAATCCCCCTTACTTCGACAATTGCAATCTGGTATTATCGTATCGCATGGGAGCTATGTCAATAGACTCTATGCAAAAATTGAGAGGAGGTTTACTTATGAAAAGAAACCAAAAAGAATGGGAATCTGTGAGTAAAAAAGGACTTATGAAGCCGGGAGGTACTTCGATTGTGAAAGCTGCTGGCTGCATGGGCTGTTGGGCCTCGAAGAGTATTGCTATGACACGTGTTTGTGCACTTCCGCATCCTGCTATGAGAGCTATTTAACATTTGAGAATAGGGAGTTGAGCGTATTTGCTTATACTCCTTATTTTCTCTTAAGGGGGATTTTATATGTCATATGATCGTGTTAAAGATTTTGATTTGCCAGAGTTAGCGGTTCATTTACAGCCTCATGGTGCTGTAATGATTGATAGAAAAAGTATGTTTTATTTCAGACTCAGTGGACGTGGAGCACAGTTGGCGTTTCTGTTATCAAAAAACAAAAATCTTCATAAAACGGCACGTATTTGGGAGATTATGAAAAAAGAAGAGATGAGTGCTGACCAATTAAAAGAAGAGCTTAGTGCCCATCCATTTACGGAGGCTTGGACGGAAGGGCTGTTAGATCAGCCTTTACACGTTTCGGGTTCGCTAGATTCATATTTACCTATTAGTTGTACCTTACAGTTGACAAATGCTTGTAATTTAAGCTGTTCGTTTTGCTATGCCAGCTCAGGTAAACCATATCCTGAGGAATTATCTAGTGAACAATGGATATTGGTTATGCAAAAGCTAGCAGCCCATGGAGTTGCTGATATTACGCTGACCGGGGGTGAAGCAAAGCTGATCAAAGGGTTTAAAGAATTAGTCGTTGTTGCAAGTTCGTTGTTTACCAATGTGAATGTATTTAGTAATGGATTGAACTGGCGAGATGAAGAAGTTGAATTACTTAGTCACTTAGGCAATGTTTCTGTACAGATTAGTATTGATGGTATGGATAATACACATGACCAATTAAGAGGCAGAAAAGGCGGCTTTAAAGAAAGTATGAATACCATTAAAAAATTATCAGAAGCAAACATTCCAGTGATTGTCGCTATGACCATTAATGAGTCCAATGCTGATGAAGTATCAGATGTGGTGGAGCAATGTGCCAATGCGGGTGCTTTTATCTTTCGTGCAGGAAAAACGTTATCTGTTGGACGTGCGACAGAAGGCTTTAAGGCTTTGGATATTGATTTTGAAGAAATGGTTCAAATACAGCTTAGGGAAGCACGTCATAAATGGGGAGATCGCCTGAACATAATTGATTGGGAGCACGAAGAGAGTTCGTTCACAACAGATTTTTGTACACCAGGATATCTTGCTTGGTATATAAGAGCAGATGGATACGTAACTCCTTGCCAATTAGAAGATTTGCCGCTAGGGCATATTTTAGAAGATAGCATGGCTGACATTGGTTCACCTGCTCGTTTGCTTCAGTTAAAATGTGAAGCAAAAAATTGCAAATGTATAGGGAAAATTGAGCTATCTGAACCGGACTTACCTTTTCAAAAAGAAGTCAAGGCAGGGATTCAGGAATGAATAGTCTATCATTGGTGTTCTGGAGTATTTTAGCAGTTGTTGGATTACTGTTATTTATTAAATTCAAACCCCCAACAATTGCTTCACTACTCTTAAGCAAAGATGAGGCAAAAGAAATAAGCATTCAATTTATAAAAGAGTTTGTTGGGATAGATGTAGAGAACTGGGATTTTTATTCAGTATATTGGTATGACCACGATACAGTAAATAAACTTCATCACTTAGGCATACTTAAGAAAAATAGAAAGGTTTTATATGATGTTGGGTTGGTCGAATCATGGAGAGTCCGTTTCGTTCACCAGAATCAATCATTTGTAGTTGGTGTCAATGCCAATCGAGAAATCACTTTTTTTTATGCGGATGTTCCGAAAAAAACCCTTTCGGGGAAGTTTGAACAAGTTTCTCCAGAGACACTCAAGCAGAGGTTAATGGCTTCACCTGATGGACTTTGGTCTAGAGCAAATATGACTGGTACTGGTAAAAAAGAGGAGGATTTTCGCGAGGTCAGTACTTATTGGTACATAGCGGAAGCGGGAGATATTCGGCTCAAAGTGACTGTTGAATTACAGGGCGGCCGAATTTCTTATATTGGTACTGAACAAGAAATACTAACAGATCAAATGAGTAAAGTCATTCGAGATGAACAAGTGGAATCGACATTCGGAGTATCTGGTATGCTGGGTTCAGCTTTAGCGATGATCCTTGCGATTCTCATCCTTGTATTTATGGATGTGCAAACAAGCATAATCTTCAGTCTTGTTCTGGGTTTGTTGATTATAATATGCCAGTCATTGACGCTGAAAGAAGATATTCAATTAACAATTGTAAATGCTTATGATGCAAGAATGAGTGTCAAAACGGTCAGTTTATTAGGTATTTTGTCTACACTTCTTACAGGATTATTAACAGGATTTGTAGTATTTATATGTTCATTGGCAGGAAATGCGCTTGCTGGTGATTTTGGATGGAAAACGTTTGAACAACCAATAGTTCAGATTTTCTATGGAATAGGAGCAGGGCTCATTAGTTTAGGAGTGACTTCTCTGCTGTTTAACTTATTGGAGAAAAAGCAATATTTACGAATTTCACCTGAGCTTTCTAACCGAACTGTCTTTCTATCAGGTTTTACCTTTAGGCAAGGATTGAATATGAGCATACAAAGTTCAATTGGAGAAGAGGTCATCTATCGGCTATTAATGATTCCAGTCATTTGGTGGATGAGTGGAAATATCCTCATCTCCATTATTGTATCTTCCTTTTTATGGGCGGTGATGCACCAAGTAACTGGATATGACCCAAGGTGGATACGTTGGCTGCATCTATTTATATTCGGTTGCTTTCTGGGAGTTCTCTTCATCAAATTTGGTTTTATTTGTGTATTAGTAGCTCATTTCATTCATAATTTAGTACTCGTCTGTATGCCGCTGTGGCAGTTCAAGCTTCAGAAACATATGCATCATGATCAGCCAAAGCATACTTCACTCTAATGATTAGGAGAAGATTTGATGCAATTGATGCAAGTACAAAATTTAAGCAAATGCTATCGAAATGGTGATGGGGTTGAACATTTGTCTTTCTCAATTCAACGAGGAGAAATCGTGGCGCTATTGGGGCCAAATGGAGCTGGAAAAACAACGACAATTCGATGTTTGACAGGTCTCTATAAGCCGGATAAAGGAGATATCCTCATTGAGGGTTCTCCTCCAGGAGATATAAATGTTCAAAAAAAAGTCGCGCTTATTCCTGATCAGCCATATTTGTATCCCGCTTTAACTGCTGCTGAACATATTCAGTTTAGGGCAAGAGGATATCATCCAGGTAAAAAAGATGTAAAAGAAAGGGTTTATCATGCATTGAAGGAAGTGCACTTGGAGGAGAAAGCAAACCAATTGTGTGGTCAGCTGTCAAGAGGCCAAAAGCAGCGGGTTGTCCTGGCGGGGGCGATTGTTCAAGACGCTTTGCTGTATATATTAGACGAACCGACTGTGGGCCTTGATATCCCATCAAAACAGTGGCTCTCTAACTGGTTAAAAACTAAAACCGATCAAGGGTGTTCAGCATTTGTATCAACTCATAGTCTAGAGTTTGTTATAGAGACAGCAGACAGGGTGATATTAATTAGAGACGGCAAACTCATGCAGGATTTGTATGTTCCTCAATTCGAAGAACAAGCGGAATGGAGAAAAGAAGTGATTCGTCTTCTAGGGGAATGGTCAGATGAATAATATCATTTCTTTTTTATGGCTTCAGTCAAAAAGGCGTTTTGTAAGTCAAGGTCAGGAAAAAAAAATGCCTTTTTTGATCATGCTCCTTTTTGTTGGGGCCATCGGATTTCAAGTAAGTTTTGTTTCTAGATCTACGACATGGGATATGAGTATTGCTGGTTGGGTACTTACAGGTGTTTTTATCCTTTATACGGCATTTGGACTTTTTTCAAATCGATTACCAAGTCAAATGGCAGATATTATATGGCTTTATGGCACTGCCACATCTTTTTCAAAAGTTGTGTATAGTGTTTTATTTTTCAGCGTCACTTGGAAGGCGTTGCTTTGGATCATCTCAGCCATATTCGGTGATGTATTAATTGTGCTTCTGTCTGGTGATCATATCAATTTATTAGGCCGATCCATAATTTTTGTAGGGCTCTTTTTTATCGCTGAAGTGTGGTTGATGTCGGTCTCTTGTGCCAGAACAGTGAAGAAAATGAAAAGGGTATACGTTTTAGTCTTTCTTCTAATGTTAGGCATTTACTCCATATGTCTTTATCGCTTCTTCTTTCTCCAACATTCATCTGGGATATGGGAGAGCATTGCCCGTTTTATTAGTGGCGTTGGATTAGTGTTTGATACATTGTCACCGTTGTATGTGGTTGTATTTATTGGGATTATCACAGTCTCTTTTATGACAATTGCTTTTACGAGCCGTCAGGTAGAAATGAAGGAATCGTTGGTGAAAGAAGCTGAATTCTGGGAGGAATTTCAAGAACGTCAATTTGGTTCAGGTCAAATTATACAGAAACCAAAAACGACTTGGTGGGGCTTGCAAGGTCTAAATGGCATTTGGTCTTTTCTGTGGTTGGAACTGTTGCTTTTTAAAAAATATTTATTTTTTCATAGCATTCATACGGTCATGCTCAGTGGCGTCTTTTATGTCGTCATTTTCATGTATCCAGAATGGTTTTATCTTCTATTCTTTCTTATCGTCTCGGCAGTCATGTTAAGTTCCTATTATTCAGGAATTGTCAGACATTCTCAATCAGGCACCCTTCATTTATTCCCCGGTGCCCTTTGGAAAAAAATCATTATTCTAGAGCTGACGAATACAGTCTGGTTGTATATTCTTTACTGTGTTTCTATTACTTTTATGGCAGTTGGGAATTTAGTTTATTGGTATATATATGGCTTAGGGATATATATATGGTTCATGACAATAAGGCTTTTTGCTTTTACCCATACAAACCGAAACGATATTAAGCTTTCATTGCCTCAATACTACAAGTCATTTTTTATGGCATTAGGCCTGAGCGGCATTTGTTTGTATGTCATTCATTTATTGACTGCTGACTGGTATACATTAGTGGTGGTCGTCTGCATAGGGAGCCTAAGTTGGTGCCTGTTTTATCGTTTCAGATAGTGGTTATGTAGAGTTATTGTTTTAAAACGAGGAGAGGGGCTCTTTTATGAATTCAAATGGTGATAAATTGTCGTTATCTGTTCAGAATTTAGCGAATACAAATGAGATCACAATTGTTCAAGCGATAGGTGAGCTAAAGAAATCGGGAAAAGATGCAATACCAGTTTTGGTTGAGGCCTTAAAAGAGGAAGGCTCTTTGTGTAATATTGCTGCAGCTGTTTTAGGTGAGTTTGGGGAAGACGCGAGTGAAGCAGCGGAGGAGCTATCATGTTTATTAAAAAGTCATGCGGAAGATACAAGAATGGCAGCGGCGATTTCATTAATGAGAATCGGGAAGCCCAGTCTGCCCTTTGTCATCAAAATCGCTCAAGAAAGTGAAGGGCAATCGTGCTTTTGGGCATCTTGGTGTATTGCATGGATTGATCCGTCTTGCATTGAACCTAAGATGTATAAATGTCTAAAATACGAGCATGAACATCCTTCAGGAATAGTTGCTCCGTTTGCGGCTGAAGAGGCATTAGGAAAGCTGATTGCTTTTCAGCTGAAAGATAAGGAGGACTGAAAGGATGAAAGATGAACAAATGTTGACTGAATGGCCAAGTCATTTACCATGGTTGAATCAATCACAGAATGATTTTACATTTCCAAGTGACACATATCTTCTTCTTTATTTTTGGTCAATGAGCTGTCCAAACTGTCACCAATTAACAGACAAAGTCCTTCAAGATATAAAGGATATGAATGTGAAAGTAATCGGAGTACATGTCCCCTATATAGAAGAAGAGAAATCTATGGAGGTTGTCTTGACGTATGCTCTTGATAGGGGACTAGCTATTCCGATTGTATTAGACCAAAACTATGAGATCGTCACAACTTGTCACGTACAAGGCATCCCCAGCTTTTGTCTATTAAGTCAATACGGTCAGATCATTACTAAAACGATGGGAGATGTTGGTTGGGATAAGATGTTAAAAAAGATTGCAGGCTTGTGAAATTTTCCGTCTTGTATGTGCGACAAACGGTTGAATATTATGATGAAACGGTCCTTCCTATAAGCAGGAAGGTTTTTTAATGAAATATTTTTTTATTAGTAGGTAAATTCATCAAATGTTCTGCTATGCTCCAAATGTACACCTTTCCGTAAGGGCAAAGTCAAATGTGAAAAAAAACTGTTCCAAAGTTAATCAGAAATTTATTTTCATATTGTATCCTTCGGTATCAAGTGAAAGGAGCATCATATGAAAACATTATGGAAAGTCCTCAAAATTGTTTTTGTCAGCTTGGCTGCTTTGGTTTTGCTTGTATCCGTCTCGGTATTTATTTATCACCATTTCCAGCTAAATAAGGAGGCGGCACTGCTGAAAGGTAAAGGCACAGTAGTCGATGTTGACGGTAAAAAGATGAATGTGTATCAAGAGGGAAGCGGGAAGGATACGTTTGTGTTTATGTCCGGTTCGGGTATTGCTGCGCCTGCTTATGAAATGAAGGGGCTGTACAGCAAGTTTTCAAAAGAAAATAAGATTGCTGTTGTAGATCGGGCAGGTTATGGATACAGTGAAGTGTCTCACGATGACAGAGATATTGATACGGTATTGGAACAGACGAGGAAAGCGCTTATGAAAAGCGGAAATAAGCCTCCTTATATTTTAATGCCTCATTCGATATCCGGGATTGAAGCGATGTATTGGGCACAGAAATATCCTAAGGAAATCAAGGCCATTATTGCGATGGATATTGGATTGCCCCAGCAGTACGTCACGTATAAATTGAGCGGAGTTGACCGATTGAAAGTGAGAGGGTTCCACCTGTTAACCTCGATTGGTTTTCATCGGTTTATACCTTCCGCTGTATATAATCCTGAGGTGATTCGACAGTCGTTTTTAACTGATGAAGAAAAAGAAATCTATAAAGCCATTAACTTTAAGCAATTTTTTAATGCAGATATGGAGCATGAGCTTTTACAGTCTTACCAAAACGGCAGCAAATCTGTGAATCTGCCTGCGCCAAAGGAAACTCCCGTCTTGATTTTAGATGCAGTCTCTGACCAAAATAGACATTCAAAGTATGCTATACAAAACCGAAAAGACTATGAAGCGTTTGCGGCTCAATTCAATACTGCCGATATAAAGGAACTGAGGGGAACACACAGTATTTATTTATATCAGCCTGATCAAATATATAAACTGTCCATGGAGTTTATGAGAAAGGTTCGCTAGGATGAAGGGTTATCGTATTTTAATCGTTGAGGACGATGTGATGATTGGTGATTTGCTGCAAAAGATTTTGCAGCGCGAGGGATATCGTGTGATATGGAAAACAGATGGAGCGGATGTGCTTTCGGTGATTCAGAAGGTGGATTTGGTCATTATGGATGTGATGCTGCCGGGTGAAGACGGGTATCAAATGTCTGCAAAAATCAAAAAGCTGGGGCTGGGCATTCCGGTTATTTTTCTCTCAGCCCGCAATGACATGGACAGCAAGCTTCAAGGTTTGCAGATCGGCGAGGATTATATGGTAAAGCCCTTTGATCCGAGAGAGCTGCTATTAAGAATGCGGAATATGCTTGAGCATCATTATGGGACCTTTACGCAAATCAAACATTTGTATATTGATGCGGTAACGAAAAAAGTGTTCAATGAAAGCCTGCATGATGAGGTATTATTTACTGCGATTGAGCGGAAAATTTTCTTTTATTTATATGAAAATAGAGACAGTATCCTGACAAAGGAACATTTCTTTGAATATCTATGGCAGCTCGAAGATAGAAACCCGAATATTGTCAATGTGCATATTAAAAAAATTAGAGCTAAAATCAATGATCAAGCGGGTGAGATGATTGAAAATATATATGGAGAAGGGTATCGGCTGAATACCGTTGTGAAGAAATGAAGCTCAAGACAAAATATCAGTTGTTATTGTTTACGGCCGTCATTAGTGTTCCGATGCTATTGCTGGCGGTCAGTGTTTTGATGTCGGTGATTTATGACAGCATGTTTAAACCGATGAATCATGGTATGCCCTTTCACAGGTCGTTTGCATACCCGGCAATGATCGTTGTATTTTTGATATCACTCTTATTGTTAGCTTTTTTATTTTCAAAGTCGATTCATTCTCTGTTGCATAAAATCAATCTATTAAATCAAACCATTCGGCATTTGGCGAGTGATCAAAGGGTGCCCGATAAAATTGAAGTGAAGCGTGCTGATGAAATCGGGGAACTGATCAAGTCGGTCAATTTGTTAATTGAACGGACGACATATCGTGAACTGGAGCTGAGACAGCAGGAGGAAATCAAAAAGGAGCTTTTGCAAAAACTGCGGCATGACATTAATACACCTTTAACGGCTCTCAGGCTGCAGTTATTTTATTTGGAAGACCAATGTCATGGTCAGGCTGTATTCGAATCATTGTATCAGCAAATCGAATATATCTCGGAATTAACTAATGAATTCAATCTATATTCCGCTGAGACGCTGGAAAGCTCTTATATTGTAAATGAAGAAGTGCGTCTAAACGAGCTATTAGAAACAGCGGTGAAAAAGTGGGATTATTTATACAGTATGAGTGGGATTGAGCTGCACTATAAGCCGGCAGATCAAGATGTGATATGGATGAGCAACACGTTATGGATGGAAAGGCTGTTTGATAATATTTTTCAAAATACGTTAAGGCATTCAAAAGCTAAAAAGATGGAAGTCACGATTGAACATGGCGATGTTTTTATTCGTGATGACGGTATTGGATTTGATCGGAATGAGAGCAGTGAGGGACTTGGGTTAAAGATTATTGAGGATACATGCAGGCTGCTTGCGATTACTTATGAGCTGCATACAAATGATAACGGAACGGGGTTCTTGTTTTCAAAAGAGTGACCCCGCTGATGTTTTTCTTTCTCCTATAAAATTTATATAATAGGGAGAAAGAAATGGGGTGAACATCATATGTTTAAAAAAATCATCAAAACGATTAAGTACCTCTCAAGCAGTTCTAGTGACCGATATCGCAGACACCGGCATTACAGCAGCAGCCGGCGCAGACATTATCGCAGCTACAGCAGCAGTTCGGGCAAAAGAAGACACTACGACCGTTATGGCGGCAGTCATCGTTACAAACGCCGGAGCTACAGCAGCAGTTAATCCAAAAAAAGTTCTTGTTCCGCTTTTGGGACAAGGGTTTTTTTATGTGACCGATTGAATGGCCCGGTTTAGATCCTCGCGAATGGAAGCGGTGTGCTGATACTCTTCCTCAATGCCCAATAATCTTTTCAGCAGCAAGGTTACTTCCTTTGTCAGTGTTAATTCCTCCAGCCAAGTGCCGTTTTTCTTCTTTTTTCCTTTATATTGAGAGTACAGCAAGAATAACAGCGTTTCTCCGAGATCGAAGAAGTCATCCTGTTTTCGTACCTTTATTTCCTCCATTTCTTCAGGAGTCAATTGTTTGGCAAGGCCGAAATCGATGAGGCAGAGCCTGCCATCATTGATGATGATATTAGGCGTTCTGATGTCGCTGTGGAAGATAAGGCGATCATGCAGGTATTCTATAATCTCAAGCAGCTGCGAAATCAGTTGTAACGCCATAAGCTCTGTGAACGGCTGTTTTCGAAAAAATAATAATTCTTCTATATTCTCTCCCTCAATGAACTGCATGACATAATAAGCCTGTCCGTCTATGATGAATTCATCTATGAAGCCCGGAATTTGCGGGTGGTGAATGTTTTTGAGCAGTTTTATTTCCTGCTGGAATCGGACTTTCTCTTTTTCCTTTTTGGCTTTTGTCGGCCGAAGCTGTTTTAAGACATAAGGTGTTTGAGCTAGGATATCGGTGCACAAATAAACCAAACCGTAGCCTCCCATACCGAGGCACTCTTCGATTTTGTATTGATGATTTAAGATAACGCCGTTCTTTAGAGGGCGGTCAAATAGCAGTTTTTTTAGAAGTTTTAATGCCATGTCTGCACTTCCCTTGGTTGTACTGACTATAGTTTACCTTCTAGACGGAGAATAAAAAAGAGCCGGATAACCGGCTCGGTATAAGTTAAAACTGCTTTGTCACGTCGTATTCATAATCTATTTTTGCTTTTACGTTGCTCATCGTCGATCTGGCTGTCGCTAATGTATTATATTTAAAACTCCATACCTTTGCCACACTGAGTTGATCCGACAAAGAGATATCATAAGACCCTGAAGTCGAGCTGTTTACAAGGGCACGGCTCCATTCGTTATTTTCGCTTGTCATGATCAGATGGCGTGTATTTCCCTGGCTTGGTGTTTGAGTGGCGGTTGTTTGAACTCTGGTTACAATGGCATCACGCGGTATCCCAGATTGGTTTGTTAAATCAACCTTGATCACGCTGGAGTCAGAACCTGAGGGGCTAAGGCTTGTATTTCCTTTATTTTCAGCAACGCCGCTGAATTGGAACGTTCCGCTGCCTGATTTGATTCGGTCTTCAATTGAAAGCGTAAAGTACATGTTTCCAGTATAGGTGCCTCGTGACACTTTCACATAGAAGGTATCCGTCGTGTTTTGGGCGTCTGCATTTGCATAAATAAAAGAAGAAAACGTATTAGGGTTAATAACTTCTGTCCCTTGAGAAACAGGTATTCTGTTCTTGTCATAAATTTCAATTTTCATCCCTGTATACGCGCTCTGGTATGTACTCCTCATGTATACTTTTTCTCCCTTATTAGCCGTAAAAGTGAAATAGGCTTCATCTTGACCAGCTTCCAGTATTGTTGTATCGATATTTTTATATTTCCAATAACCGATCGGCATTGCGGTATCAAATGAATTGTTTCCTGTGATAGCAGTGACTCCGACAGCTGATGCCGAATACGTAAAGGTAGATAAGACAGAAAGCATAACAGCGAATTGAATAAGCCATTTTTTCACCATGCAAACAACCTCCTTTTATTTCCATCATACATAATAACGATTTAGGTGTAAATAAATGTTTTTTGAGGTTAATATATACATTATATTCGCCGATAAAAAAGAATAAGAGAGAATACTCGGGAGGGAATTCAATGCGTCTGAATCGGCAATTTATCCGCACTCAGCTGATTGCACAGAACATATTGAGCAAGAATGCGCCTGCCAAACGGGAGAATGCGACTGAAAATCCAGCGGCAGTTCTGGAAAAGGCATATAGCAGGCTTAAGTCACAATCTTCAACTGGGGGAATCAATCAGTTCAATTATTCTAAAACCAGCGTGTCGGGAAACAGCGGGACGTTCAGCAAAGTGTATCAATCAGCGAATGATCGAACAGTGACAGACACAGGGGAAGAAACAGTGATTCAATCCCAAAACCCCTATGAATCTGAGAGTGATATCAGAATCAAAATACTAGATGAAAAATACAGCAGGATGAATGCGATTAATAAAACAAAGTCTGATCCATTAGGCTATATTAAGGATAAGTACCAAAATTCAAAGTCTCCTTATTTCAGAAGTGATCTGTCAGCTGCAGAAAGACAGGCCGCTTACGATAATGAAACAGAATGGTTATTCAAAGGGAAGGCGCAAAACTATAACCTTCAGGATGCTGTGTTTCGGAATGTCACATTTCATGGGGAAGTGGAAGCTGAGAATGAAAAGGTGTATCAGCGGGGACAGGTTAACCAGCAGCTGCAAGTACTGTTGAATCGAAACCATATTCATATTCCAGAGGGGACAGAGCTGACGTTTACAATCACACCGATTGACTATCAGGTGCGGGTAAGCGGGACAGACGATCAGGATCTGATCAAGCAAATTGAGCAAGTGCTGCAATCTGGAGACAACAGCAAAGAACTATTTTTACACATCATGAAAAGTCAAAGCAGTGATTCAGCACAATTTTCCGAAGAGGCCTATAAAAAGTATCAGGCAGCTCGTGAGATGTATGAAGTTACAGGCTACCATTTGAAGGATTTAGAAGTGATTGATGGGCGGTACGTCACGCCTGAGGGACGTGACTTAATGGATGTATATAAGGAAGAGCTTGAAAAAGATCCAGTGCAGAAACAAACGGCTTCTTATGCTATATCTTACTATCGTTCAGAGCTCAGTAAAATCGCGGAAGCCGGGTATAATGCCATTCCGGATTTCATCCTATCAATTGATTACAGCAATGGATCTCTGAGAGATGTGGGACAAAGCAAGAGCTATGGGACCGGAGATACCGGGTGGCTTGAAGCATTAAAGCGTCAAACGGGTGTGAATTATTAGGTAAGCTGTTCATGTAGGACAGCTTATTTTTTATGAGAATCTAAGGGGTGAATTAATCCCAATATTCAAATAATTTTATTATTTTTATATAAAAGATTTTAAAAGAAGTGAACGATTCAAAACTCTGAACAAAGGTGTTTACCTGAAAAAAACAATTGTATTTTCCAGAGAAATTTATTATGATGAAATAAGTAATTTAGGAGATTATATAACAATTTTAAGTTTGAATTTTCTGATTGTTATCACTGATTCATGTGAAGGCAAGCAGGTCTGCTGTTTTCTCATTTATGAGTATTTTGTTAGGAGGAGGAAGAGGAGTGGCAAATAAAGAATTAAAGAGGGGCCTGGGCGCGCGCCATATTCAGATGATCGCCTTGGGCGGTACAATCGGTGTTGGCTTGTTTATGGGTTCTGCCAGCACGATTTCATGGACTGGCCCATCTGTCCTTCTGGCTTATGCAATATGCGGAATTTTTATCTTTTTTATTATGCGTGCGATGGGTGAAATGCTGTATGTCGAGCCGAGCACAGGTTCTTTTGCGACGTTCGGCCATCAATATATTCATCCGATGGCAGGTTATATAACAGCATGGAGCAACTGGTTCCAGTGGATTATCGTCGGCATGTCAGAAATTATCGCTGTCGGTTCTTATACGAAGTATTGGTTCCCGGATTTGCCTGCTTGGATACCTGGTATCGTGGCAATGGTGATTCTTGGTGCGGCGAATTTAATTTCTGTTAAGTCGTTTGGGGAATTTGAGTTTTGGTTTGCGATGATTAAAATCGTGACGATTATCTTGATGATTATTGCGGGAATCGGAATTATTTTCTTCGGTTTTGGCAATGGCGGAGATGCGATCGGTTTGTCGAACCTGTGGTCTCACGGGGGCTTCTTTGCAGGAGGTTTCTCAGGTTTCTTCTTTGCACTGTCTCTTGTCATTGCAGCCTATCAAGGAGTTGAGCTGATCGGGATTACAGCGGGTGAAGCGAAGGACCCGCAAAACACGCTAAGAAATGCGATTCAAAGTATTATCTGGCGTATTTTGATTTTCTACATTGGCGCTATTTTTGTGATCGTGACGGTGTATCCTTGGGATGAGCTCAACTCACTCGGAAGTCCGTTTGTGTCTACGTTCTCGAAAATTGGAATTACGGCAGCGGCCGGCATTATTAACTTTGTCGTGATTACTGCGGCAATGTCCGGCTGTAACAGCGGTATTTTCAGCGCGGGCCGCATGCTGTATACACTGGGTGTCAATGGACAAGCACCGAAATTCTTTAAGAAGATTTCACGCAATGGTGTGCCGCTGTATGGCACAATTGCGGTGCTGATCGGTTTGGCTGTCGGCGTTGTACTGAACTATATCGCGCCGCCGAAGATCTTTGTCTATGTATACAGCGCAAGCGTGCTCCCAGGGATGATTCCTTGGTTTATCATTTTGATCAGCCATATCGGATTCAGAAAAGCGAAGGGTGCTGCATTAGATAAACATCCATTCAAAATGCCGTTTGCTCCTTTTACAAACTATTTGACGATTGCTTTCTTGCTGATGGTTCTGGTTGGCATGTGGTTTAACGATGATACTCGTATCTCCCTGATTGTAGGCGTGATTTTCTTAGCGCTTGTGGTCATTAGTTATTATGTGTTTGGGATTGGCAAACGCACGCAGGCCAATTTGACAAAAAGCGAACAAGCAGCTGAATAACGATAAAAAAGAGACATTCACGGATGTCTCTTTTTTTATTTTTCGCGTATGGATTTTCCCTATTTTAGCAAGCTATAGGGTAAAGATAGCAGAAGGAAAGGTGTTCATAAAATGGATGTTACACTCGGTTATTTGCGCGAATCACTTTCGAATCATCTAGAAAATGAAGTCTGCCAGCGTATTTGCAAGAAGATGCTGGCGAAGCGTTATGCAAATGAAGAGGAATTTGTAAAAGACTTAGATGATAATGAAATGTCTTTTTTGAACCATGTATTAGAAAAAGAAATTAAGTATGCCCAGAATGAACAGGATCAAAAACGGGCCAAGGAATTAAACGAGGTGTATGAATTACTGCTTTGAGAAAGGCGGGTAAGAAATGGGAGCAATTGAACGAAGCGGATATACATTTCAGCCGGAGTTTAGCGTTGTCCGTCAAAACGGAGCCATCCATGTGTACCATCAAGGAGAATTTGTGGAAGAAATCGAATTTGAATTTAACGGGGAATATCCCGATCATGATTTGATTGAAGAGCTTGTGAATCATTATTGTTTTGAGCATGAGATTTAGAGCCCTGCCGTGCAGGGCTCTTTTATTTAGGATGTAATCAGGCCATACTTTTTCAGGATATCCACGGTGATGTTTTTGGCTTTTGTGCCGGAATCATCGACATTGGTGACAAAGACATAAGAGCCATGCTCTGTTTTGATGAATCCGACAAACCATCCTAATCCCATATCAGTCAGGCGGGTTCCGGTTTTCCCGTAGAGCGTGTAATGATCGCCTTCCTCTTGAATCATCATGCGCTTGACGATTTTCATCACCGGCTTGTCAAATGGAAGCTCCTCTTTAGCCAGTTTCTCCAAAAAAGTTTCTTGTTCCAGCGGAGATATTGTGAGCGAGCTTTGCAGCCAAAACTGGTCGATTCCCCCGCTGATATCCTCGTTGCCGTAAGATAGAGTATGAAGCCATGTTTTCATTCTTTCCTCGCCGATATCTCTCGCTAATGCCTGATAATACCAGATTGCGGATTCGCGCATGGCCGAGCCAAGCGTATGGTCGCGGTTCCATGATTCGAATTCACGCTTGACCCCGTCCCATCGTTTAACATCGTATTCATCTCTTACAGCTTTGACCTGCAAACCGATTAAAGCGTTCACGACTTTAAAGGTGGATTGCGGAGTTTGTCTTTGATTTGCCCGTTTTCTGTTATAGACAAATGTCTGATCCTTTTGTAAATCGTGAAGAATGAAGGTTCCATCCGTATCCTTGAATTCATCATCGACATTCATTTTGCTGACATTCAAGTGTTTTTCATGAGCAGATGATGCTGCGTGGACGGAGAAGCCGCCGATCCCTGCAATACTCAGCACAAGCACAACATATATCCATTTTTTCATTTTGTTCTCCCCTTCGTTTTGATTAACTACCTTTTCTCTCTTTCGTTTGTTCTTCCTTTAAAAAATAATCAAAAAGCGCTTAAATTTGGTTTTGCAAACAAATACTGTTACTGGGTTTATAGTCGGAAGATAACGTGAAAATAGAGGGTAAAAAGGAAGGCAGGGTAAGCGGATGAATGAGCAGATTCCACATGACAAAAGTCTCGATAACAGTCTGACACTGCTGAAGGAAGGGTATTTATTTATTAAAAACAGAACAGAGCGCTACAATTCAGATCTGTTTCAGGCCCGTTTGTTGGGAAAAAACTTTATTTGCATGACTGGCGCTGAGGCGGCGAAGGTGTTTTATGATACGGATCGATTCCAGCGGCAGAACGCTTTGCCTAAGCGGGTGCAGAAATCGCTGTTTGGTGTTAATGCGATTCAGGGAATGGATGGCAGCGCGCATATCCATCGGAAGATGCTTTTTCTGTCATTGATGACACCGCCGCATCAAAAACGTTTGGCTGAGTTGATGACAGAGGAGTGGAAAGCAGCAGTCACAAGATGGGAGAAGGCAGATGAGGTTGTGTTATTTGAAGAAGCAAAAGAAATCCTGTGCCGGGTAGCGTGCTATTGGGCAGGTGTTCCGTTGAAGGAAACGGAAGTCAAAGAGAGAGCGGATGACTTCATTGACATGGTCGACGCGTTCGGTGCTGTGGGACCGCGGCATTGGAAAGGAAGAAGAGCAAGGCCGCGTGCGGAAGAGTGGATTGAAGTCATGATTGAAGATGCTCGTGCCGGCTTGCTGAAAACGACTTCCGGAACAGCGCTGCATGAAATGGCTTTTCACACACAAGAAGATGGAAGCCAGCTGGATTCCCGCATGGCAGCCATTGAGCTGATTAATGTACTGCGGCCTATTGTCGCCATTTCTTACTTTCTGGTGTTTTCAGCTTTGGCGCTTCATGAGCATCCGAAGTATAAGGAATGGCTGCGGTCTGGAAACAGCCGGGAAAGAGAAATGTTTGTGCAGGAGGTCCGCAGATATTATCCGTTCGGCCCGTTTTTAGGGGCGCTTGTCAAAAAAGATTTTGTATGGAATAACTGTGAGTTTAAGAAGGGCACATCGGTGCTGCTTGATTTATATGGAACGAACCACGACCCTCGTCTATGGGATCATCCCGATGAATTCCGGCCGGAACGATTTGCGGAGCGGGAAGAAAATCTGTTTGATATGATTCCTCAAGGCGGGGGGCACGCCGAGAAAGGCCACCGCTGTCCAGGGGAAGGCATTACAATTGAAGTCATGAAAGCGAGCCTGGATTTCCTCGTCCATCAGATTGAATACGATGTTCCGGAACAATCACTGCATTACAGTCTCGCCAGAATGCCATCATTGCCTGAAAGCGGCTTCGTAATGAGCGGAATCAGACGAAAAAGTTAAATTAAAAAGCTCTCTTCCTTTATCGAAGAGAGCTTTTTGATTACTTCTTTTTTTCATCGTAGTATTGGACGGGATACATGGAGCCTTCTGATACCATTTTGTTGTCCTCGATATCTTGCGGGTCCGGGTGGCCGGCTTTATCAACTGGGAACGTTTCCATGTCTGGCTGTTTTGTTATTTTCATCTTCATGCTGTGAATGAATTCTCTTGCCTTTTGGCGATTTGACGGGTCTTTTAATAGATAAGAAGTGATGCCGACAGTTGAAACAGCGAGACCTGAAAGTAACAGCTTTTGTTTCATGGTGATACTCCTTTCTATTTTAAGAATAGTGTTTCCTGTATCATTCCCGTTTTGGAAATTGCTAAACCTGTTGTGTTTTTATCATTGGAATTAACAGTAAATTCCATTTAAGAAGAAACTAGTGACTTCATTCCTGTATTGGAAGGTAATATACATTGACTTATTATAGATTTCAGTCAAAATTCGATAAATATTGACAAAGTAAAGTAATCAGAATAATAATATAATTAGCAAGAGAATGTCATCATACATGAAAGGTGTTTACGATATGAATCAATTGCATCGAAGAATGGGAACGTTTTCCCTCATGATGGTCGGGCTCGGGTCGATGATCGGTTCAGGCTGGCTGTTCGGGGCTTGGCGTGCGGCTCAAATAGCAGGACCAGCTGCTATTATTTCATGGGTTATTGGAATGGTCGTCATTTTATTTATTGCTCTTTCTTATAGTGAACTAGGTTCTATGTTCCCTGAAGCGGGGGGAATGGTCAAATACACGCAATATTCACACGGTTCGTTTATCGGTTTTATTGCGGGCTGGGCCAACTGGATTGCGATTGTGTCCGTCATTCCGGTTGAAGCGGTGGCCTCCGTTCAATATATGAGTTCTTGGCCTTGGGAATGGGCGAAATGGACAAGCGGTTTGGTGAAGAATGGAACGCTGACTGGGGAAGGACTAGCGTTTGCCTCTGTATTGCTTCTCATTTATTTTCTGCTGAACTACTGGACAGTCAATCTATTTTCGAAAGCGAATTCATTAATTACGATTTTTAAAATTATTATTCCGGGTCTTACGATTGGAGCTTTGCTGTTTGTCGGATTCCACGGAGAAAACTTTACTGGCGGTCAAAGCATTGCGCCGAATGGCTGGGCAAGTGTGCTGACGGCGGTTGCCACTTCCGGTATCGTTTTTGCGTTTAATGGTTTCCAAAGCCCGATTAATATGGCGGGTGAAGCAAAAAATCCGGGGAAATCAATCCCGATTGCGGTTGTTGGCTCTCTTTTTGTTGCGACAGTGATTTATGTCCTGCTGCAGATCGCCTTCATTGGAGCTGTGAATCCTTCTGATATTGCTCACGGCTGGAGCCATCTGAATTTTAATTCTCCTTTTGCTGATCTGGCGATTGCGCTGAATATTAACTGGCTTGTTATTGTGTTATATGCAGATGCATTTGTATCACCGTCTGGAACGGGGATTACGTATACGGCGACAACGTCCCGAATGATTTACGGAATGGAAAAAAACAAATACATGCCGAGTATATTCGGGAAGCTTCATCCGATTTACGGCGTTCCGCGACAAGCAATGTTCTTTAACTTGATTGTTTCGTTCATCTTTTTGTTCCTGTTCAGAGGATGGGGCGTATTAGCGGAAATTATTTCTGTTGCTACGTTAATTTCTTATATCACCGGCCCGATCACAGTGATGACATTGAGACGGACGGGGAAAGACCTGTACAGGCCTCTTCGTTTAAAAGGCTTAAATGTGATTGCTCCGCTTGGATTTATCTTTGCGTCACTGGTGCTGTATTGGGCGCGCTGGCCGTTAACAGGACAGGTTCTGTTTATTATCCTGATCGGTCTTCCGATTTATTTCTATTATCAGGCGAAGGCGAAATGGAAAGGGTTTGGCCGGAACTTTAAAGCCGGCGTCTGGATGGTGTTTTATCTGCTGGCCATGATGGTTATTTCTTATTTGGGCAGTGATAAATTCGGCGGCCTGAATGTCATTCATTATGGCTGGGATATGGTTCTGATTGCGATGGTATCCCTTGTATTCTATGTGTGGGCGCTGAAGAGCGGCTACCAGACAGAATACTTAAAGGATGCGAAAGAGATAAATTCTCAGCTGCTTAATGGACAGTCAGAAGCTGCTGCCGGAAAAGAATAAAATATAGAAGAAAACCTTGCGATAGTTGTCGCAAGGTTTTTTGCTTTTAATAACCCTTTTTTACTTTGTGGAAAAGATCAGGATAGTTGGTGAACACTCCTGTTACGCCCCAATCAAGCAGGCGATGCATATCAGCTTCATTATTGACTGTGTAAGGATGAAGCAGGAGGCCGTGGCTGCGGATCATACGGACGTTTTCTTGATTTAAAGCTTTATAATCCGGGCCCGCACCGACAGCGTATGTTTTGATTTCTTCCAGGGCAGCATCTGTCATTGACGCCATTTGTTTGGCTTCCAGCAATTGAACGGTCGGCAGGTTTGGCTGTAATTGATGGACTTTTACCAGGCTTTCTTTGCTGAACGATTGAATGATCACCTGGCCTGGCTTAGAATGCTTTCCCAGTAATTTATGTTTCTGCAAAGAAGCGATCAGTTTTTCTTCCATACCTGGGTAGGTGTCAGGCGATTTTGTTTCAATGTAGTAGTTCGCGTGCTTTCCGAAACGGTCTAATACCTCTTCTAATGTAGGAACTTTAAGGCCGACGTACTGCGGCTTTGCTTTTTCCGGATAGGCTTCATTAAACCAAGAACCGGCGTCAAGCTTCTTAATGTCTGCGAGCGTATGGTCTTTCACCCAACCCATTCCGTTTGTGGTGCGGTCCAGTTTTTCGTCATGCATGACAATCAATTTTCCGTCTTTTGTCATTTGCAGATCCAATTCAATAAAATCAGCTTTCATTTTCTGAGCGGTTTCGTAAGACAGAATCGTGTGCTCAGGCACATATCCAGAAGCCCCTCTGTGCGCGACGGTCAGGATACGGTCAGGTGACAGCAGGTTTCCTTTTGACGCTGCCGACACTGGCGTTACCATAAATGAGAGTAAGCCCAGCGACAGAACAAACAAGGCCAGTATTCTATTTTTTCTCATGATTTCTCCTCCTTATAGATAAGCACTACCTGTCTTTCATAATAAAAAACGGATGTAAACGGCGTGTTGGAAAACTATTAATCTTTTATGTGTCTTTCTTAAACATGCTCTGCCCGTTTTCCTGTATTCCACGTCAAAGCCAAGAAGACGATGGCAAGAATGCAGGATGAGATCAGCATGATAAAGCCGCCGTTCCAGTTAAAACGGTCCACGACAAAGCCCATAATGGCGTTTGCGAAGGCGGATCCGCCGATGTATCCGAAAAATCCGGTCAAACCGGCTGCAGTTCCGGCTGCTTTTTTCGGTGCTAGGTCAATTGCTTGAAGGCCGATCAGCATAACAGGTCCGTAGATTAAGAAGCCAATGCTGATCAGGGCGATATTGTCCACGAGCGGATTGCCGGCCGGATTCAGCCAGTACACCAATACGGCAATGAAAACACCCGCCATAAACAAAACGCCTGCCGGTGCCCGGCGGCTTTTGAAGAATCGGTCACTGATCCAGCCGCACAAGATCGTTCCCGGTATGCCTGCGTATTCGTAAAGAAAATACGACCAGCGTGAGTCTTCAGGAGAAAAGCCTTTGGCTTCTGTTAAGTAAGTAGGCGCCCAGTCAACCACGCCGTATCGCACGAAATAAACAAATACATTGGCAAAAGCGATGTACCAAAGAAATTTGTTGTTCAGCACATATTGAAAAAGAATTTCTTTTGTTGTTAATTCTTTTTCCTGATTTTTAAAAGCGTGTTTTGGATAGTCATTCCGATACTCTTCAATTGGCGGGAGTCCGCAGGATTGAGGCGTATCACGAACCAATAAAACAATTAAAAATGAAATGATAATGGCGATGATGGCAGGGAAGAAAAACACGCTTTTCCAAGTGACGAACATCGCGATCCCAAGAGTGACAAGCGGAGCAAGAATACCGCCGCCTATGTTATGGGCGACATTCCAGATCGACATTTTTGTGCCGCGTTCACTTATGGAGAACCAATGGGCCATCGTCCTGCCGCATGGCGGCCAGCCCATTCCTTGAAACCATCCGTTGATAAACATAAAAATAAACATGATGGTGACGCTCGAAGTCACCCAAGGCATTGAAACGAATAGAATATTAACGATTGCTGATAAAAATAGGCCTGTCGCCAGAAAATATCTCGGATTACAGCGGTCAGACACCATTCCCATGATGAATTTGCTGAAGCCGTACGCAATGGACACAGCGGCCAGCACCAAACCCAGTTCTGTTTTCGAAAATCCCTGTTCCTGCAGATAAGGAATGGCAAAGGCAAAGTTTTTCCGCAGCAGGTAGTAGCCTGCGTAGCCAATGAAAATACCAATGAATACTTGCAGTCTGAGCCGTTTGTATGCCGCATCCATCTTTGAATCATCCAGTCTCTCAATATGAGGAGCCGGTTTAAATATATTAAGCATTAATAATTATCCCCCTTTGCTGTTTGTGCTGGATGTGTGGCGTGCCTCCTTTCCCGAAAAACAAAAAGAGCCAGAAAACACCCCTTGTCAAAAGGGGTTGGATTCCTGGCTCTCCTCATCTCCATCCAAGCTATTAACTTATCATGATAGCGCTTTCTTAAATTATCATAGTCCGGAGCGAATGTAAACGGGTAATTTTCAAATTGGGCCTTAGGGAAGTGAATATTATCCTTTTACTAAATGCAATTATATTTTTTTACTAGTAACATAAAAATCTGGAGGGAGGCTGTTTAAAGATGGATGAATTAGATATCGCATTCTTTATTTTACCGTTAGGAATTATGCTGCTATCGATTGTCGGGACCTGTATTTGTAAAAACCCGTATCTGATGCCAATGCTTAGTTTGGTGATTTCTCTTGTGCTCACCTTTACCATTTTTAATCAATCATTTTTGGGATGGGCTGTTGTCTATAGCTTGGTTTCTCTGGCTTTATCCTATATCACATTGATTGTGGTAAGGAAAAGGAAGGAATCAGGAAATTAAAAAGACCTCACTTTCTAACATATCGTTGACTAAAGCAACTATATGTGATTATAATTGCTTTAGTCAACGATATTAGAAAGTGGGAATTGATTTGAAAACAAGAGAATCATCTGTCGGGTTAAAATTCAGAAAGTTCAATCGATTTTATACAAACGTCCTTGGTTTCCTTAATGAGCACATTTACGACAGCCCGTTTTCCTTAACAGAAACACGGATTTTATTTGAGATTTATAATACGCCTAATTGTACGGCAAAAGCTCTTCAGGATAAGCTGGGGCTTGACCGGGGATATGTCAGCAGGATTGTGAAGCAGTTTGAAAAAGAAGATTTGATTTATAAACAGAGGAGCAAAGATGACGCCCGCCACCATTACATTTTTGTCACAGAAACAGGAAAAACGATTTATAAAAAGCTGGAGGAGAAAGCCAACGAACAAGTAGAACTGATGCTGAAGGTAATCAACCAAAAGGAGCAGCACAAGCTTGCCGAGGCGATGGCAGAGATTGAAGCGATCCTTTCACAGTCGCTTTCTGCCAGAGCATCAGAGATATCGATTAGAGATTATTTTCTTTCGGAGGATCTTCAACTCCTTATTGAGAAACAAAGACAATTTTACGCGGAGGCTCACGGTTGGGATGACACGTTTTTAGCTTATCTTCAGGAGACATTTGACGCTGACATCGAAAAAATATGGATTGCGGAAAGCGGCGGGAAATTTGCCGGCTCTGTCGGGTTGGTCAAGCACGATGAAAAGACAGTCCAGCTCAGATGGTTTCTGGTTGATGCGGATTTTCGGGGCAGGGGGCTTGGCACGCAATTGCTGGAGCATCTGGTTGCATACTGCCAAGACATGAAGTTTGACCGCATTTTCCTTTGGACGGTGAGCACGATGGCTGAGGCTCGTCCGCTCTATAAAAAATTTGGATTCAGGATAAGTGAAGTAAAACAAGAAGCGCCATTATGGGGACAGCAGCTGACAGAAGAACGGTGGGATTTGGAGCTGTCATGAAAAGACTGCATTATGCGTGGATCATCGTCTCCGTCACCTTTTTGATCTTATTGGCGGTTCAGGGGGTGCGGCTGTCGTTTGGTGCGTTTGTGGAGCCGTGGGAACGGCAGTTTTCAATCGATAGAAGCACCATCTCGCTGATTTCGACGGTGAGTTTTATTGTTTATGGCATATCACAGCCTGTGATCGGTCGGCTTGTGGACAAATGGGGTGCCCGGGCTGTTTTGGCATGGAGTGCGTTACTGACAGGAGTCAGCATTTTCTTAACATACCTTGTGACTTCGCCTTGGCAGCTGTTTTTGCTTTACGGGCTGGGTGTCTCGCTTGGAGTGGGCGGAGCATCGAATGTGGCGGCAAGTGTATTGGTCGTCAATTGGTTCAGCAAAAAGCGGGGACTAGCCTTTGGGATCATGGAAGCAGGCTTTGGCGCGGGGCAAATGCTTCTCGTTCCCGGCTCACTCATGTTGATCCATTGGTTTAGCTGGAAGCTGACGGTTGTGGTGTTGGGACTGCTGTTAATCGTGATTGTCTTTCCGGCTGCGCTGCTGATGCTGCGGAACAATCCTTCAGAAAAGAATACAGAGCCGATAGGCGGACTGGCTGCATCAGAAAAAGAAACAGCACCCAAAACAACAGCTCTTTCAGTGGCCGGGATGTTTCGTATGAGGCAATTCTGGTTCTTGATTTTTCCGTTTTTGATCTGTGGATTTACGACCGTGGGGCTGATGGATACCCATTTGATTCCGTTTTCTCATGATCATGGCTTTTCAACGACAGTCACGAGTGCTGCTGTCAGTCTGCTAGCAGGCTTTAATATTGCTGGGATCTTGCTGTCCGGAATTGTAGCGGACCGGTGGAGCAGCCGGAAAATCCTGTGCATTTTATATGCGGTGCGGGCGCTGTCGATCGTGATTCTTATTTACAGCCACGAGCCCTACTTGCTTTTAGCCTTTGCGATTCTGTTTGGATTAGTGGACTTTGCAACGGTAGCACCGACTCAAATGCTCGCCACCCAGTACTTTCAAAACTACTCGATCGGCCTCATGATTGGCTGGCTGTCACTCGCCCATCAGATCGGATCGGCACTAGGTGCGTATGTGCCCGGCGTCATCTACACGGTAACGGGTGAGTATACACTGGCTTTTTATTTGTCGATTGGAATGCTCGTGCTTGCGAGCGTAATGAATGTGATGCTGAGGGAGCCAGCTGCGGTTACGCGTGACAGTGCGGCTGTGGTAGACAAGTGATGAGGACAAAGGGAAAGCATCTCTGATTTCGAGATTATTCAGAGATGCTTTTTTTGTATTTTTGTTCTAATACGAAGTCGATCATACCGACTATGCGGGCGTTTTCGGATTTTTGTTTGAAGCGTTCAGAAATTTGAACTTTTCTTGAAAATGGGGAAACAATAAAAACCCAAAAAAGGCCGATCAAGGCAAAAAACATTTGTACAGCTAATTCTATTAATTCATTAAAACGAGTGCTGAAAAAATAGAAGTATAACGTTATTAATGTCACAGTACATACGATTTTGGCAAGTGTGTTTGAATGTAAGCAATGGTTCACTAAAGAATACCTTTAATTGATTCAGCATGATTGAATCATATTTGTTTAGGAAAATAAGAAGTTCTTTATCATCTTTTTTATGTTCTAAAATAAAGTTGCTGTTTCTGTTTCTTTATATGTATGGTGGTCTACATTCAATATATACATCTCTTAAAGTATAAAAATTGAGTATTTCTTAGTAAGGATGAAACAAAATTACATGATTTTTTTGTTATATCTTTCAGTTAGAATAAAATCTATAACTCCTCTCATTCGCAAATATTCGGCTCTCTGTGCAAAGTGCAGAACAGTATGTAATTGTCCTTTTCTAGATATATTTAAAAGCTTTATCAAATCAATAAGGATTTTCAAGAAAATAATTAATAATAGAAAGATAAAAATGTGTGGTATGTCAATGTAATTGATTTGTCCTGAAAATAAAGAAGTTGCATAGACAACAATAATACTTCCGCAAAACATCAAACTCATATAATGTGGAAGGGAAAATGGACGAGTTGAAAAATATGCTTTTAATTGGCTTAGCATAGCATTATCTCTTGTATCTAAGTAGCCCAAAAGCTCTTTATCATTTTTACTAATTGTAAGAACATGATTCAATACAGCACTAAAATTCATTGAATCTTCATTATCAGAGGCAGTATGTTTATTAGCCTGTATGTTTTGTTGATCCATTTTATATTTTTTATAAAGTATTGTATTAATTAACTTGTTTTTCTCATAGAATTCAGATCGTTGATTAAGGGATGCTTTTCCTTTGTTTTTATTTCCTTTTTTTATGATTTTAGTATAAGTCATAAAAATACAAATGACTGTAAAAATAGAAAACACTGCAGGTGAAATATCTGAAAGAATAGTATTGGTGAAGACTTCTTTTGCTTGGATGAAAAGGAAAGAAGCTAAAGTCATAGATATAAACATGCATAAAACTGCTACTTTCACAAGAAACTGAAGCGGAAGAGAAGGTTCCGAATAATAGTGCTTCAACTGGTTGAGTGTCAGAGAATCTTGGCGAAAAAGATAATCTATTATCTCCTGCTGATTTTGCATCTGATTGATATCATGAGCGATGTTTTTTGTTTTTTCAAAAACTATTTGATCATTTTTCATTTTTGATAAACCTCCAAAAGACGATAGATAAACTAAAAAAACTGCATGAGCATATTTTAACTTATGTTCATGCAGTTTTGTATTAAAGTTAGCTAGTATAATAAGCAAAAATGGCCAGTAACATAGCAGATAATGCGGTAGCGACTTTGACTCCTTTATTGTTCGTTAAATCACTGCCCATATTCCCAATTAGTAAAAGTGCAGCAACACCTACAACAGGGAATAAATATTGATCATAAGACGGCCAATCTAACGCTAATTCACTCTCGGGAGACGTAACTGGTACTCCCTTGTACGTCTTTATTTTAAACGTAATCGTAGTCGTTAGTCCAGTTGTGACATTGTCACCGACTGGAATATCAGGTGTATAGATTTTAATTTGAATGTTTAAAGATTCAGCTGTTGGATTTACATAAACCTCCAAATAACCGTTGCGTACTGATAAGCTCAGACTATTTAAAAGGTTTTGATAAGAGTCGATTTGTGACGCAGTGAGAGACGTTTGAGTGTCGCCCAATAAACCCGTGATATAGGCACCTGGTTTACCATTTGTAATGGTAATTGTGTTTGGTGAACCTTCACTTGGTATGGTTGCCAGAAGTGAAGTTGATAGAATAATATCCAACTCAGGTGATGTGAAAATGGTTTCTGTCGTATCAAATTCAAACATCGCGTTTGCCAGACTTGTTAGATTTTCTAAAGCTGGAATGGTAGATAAAATGTCTGTCAGTGTACGCAGTCTTGCATCATATACCGGATCAGACGGCGGATTTACATTGCTTGCACCTGAGTCTCTTCCTGAATACCCGTCTTTATCAATCCCGATGCTTCCAGAGCCGCTTCCGATGGTTCCTTCATAAAATTGATCAAAGGCCCAGTTGTTTGGCATCGGATAGCCGAGATTGCCGCTAAATCCTGTTGACATATTTGCCACAAAACTATACTTTGTCAGTCCTGCTTCAGATGTACGGATACAAATGTTTCTTGGTCCGTAAACCCCTATTTCATACTTAGGTGCGGTTGAAAATGTCTGCATTTTTGTAAATGCTGACTTAATCTCTTGGAAATAAGGAATGATTTTATCGGTCACTTCATAATCGTATGCATCAAAATCGACAGCGAAATAAATGGTCGTGCCTGACGGAAAACCTAATCTTCTAGCAGCAGAAGCGGCACTATATGCATCTCTTGTGCCTTGGTCTTTGACAAAATAAGAAGATTCATAGCCGCCGTCTTGATAAATTGGGAAAACCTTCAATCCGGCATCAAGAATAACTGCAAGCTCTTTAGATGTCAGGGCTTTAGATGTGAGGCCGCTGCTTGTCCGCACATTTCCGGTCAAATATCTGCCAACCGTTTTATAACCGTTATTCCGCAGTGTTTGAGCTTTTTCTGCGGTTATAATTGTAGCAGTGTCACAAGCAGAAGCGGTGCGAGTTGTGTCTCCTGAGCTTGATAATAAAGCTTTAATGGTTGGCATATCTGCATAACCTGTTTGCGGCAGGCACATGAACTCTTGAAATGCTTTAACAGCTGAAACAACACCCACACCATATTTGCCGTCAAACTCACCAGGATCGAACGATTTTCCGTTACAATAGAGGGCGTACTGAACAATTAAGACAAATCCTGTTCTTGAATCGCCGGGAGTTAAAGTAGGGCACAAACTTGTGGTGCCGTTTCCGAAAAATCCATTGGCAACACTTGTGCTCATGCCTTCTTCTTTTTGCAGGGCATAAATAAGAGCTTTATTTGTATCGCGGCCATACAGTCCGTCACAAGGCATTAACCCGATATAGTCATTGTAGTCTCGATTTAAGTTTTGTTGAATCTGGCGAATTCTTGAATCACCCCCAGACACCAGCTTAAAAGCGCTCATGTCTAATAAGGCTTTCATAATTAACGTGGTGACAATCCCATCCTGTGTTGTCAGTCCGGCAGCTTTTTGAAATTCTTTTACCGCATTTTCTGTTTTTTCGTAAAAGACGCCTGTAAAACCGCCGGGATTAAAGCCTTTACACCATAAAGCCCCTTGTAAAATAAAATTCATGTTGCTTGGTTTTGAATCTGGAGCTTGGCGTTTAAGAGGCTTAAATAAGCGCTGTGTTGTCGGCCCGAAGTTATCGGCTGGCTCTGAGATACCCAATTCAATTTGAAGCGCCCGAGTCAGACCGTAGATCGTATCCCACCCAGTTTTCCCGCTTTCTTCAACTGGGTTATACCCATGTTTGCCGCTGTACGTATCGTTCAGCCATTGCTGTGTGATTAAGACCATTTCATCAACCATTTCGATTCCTCCTTTGTTAGATTGCGTTCATTTATAGGTGGCAAACGTAGGACAAAATAAAAAAATGGATGCCGTTAAGCATCCATTTTACATCCGTTCTCCAACAGCTTCGCTTTCGGTTTCAGCTCTGAAATGTAGAGGCCTAAAAGTGTAAGCGCGCCTCCTAGAAGAGCGATCCATGTCATGTTTTCGTGCAGAATCAGGACAGAAGCGGCGATCGTGATAACCGGGACCATGTAAATATACGCACTGGATTTGACGGCTCCGAGCACTCCAACTGAATAATTCCAAGTGGCGAAGCACAGGGCAGAAGCGCCAATCCCTAAGAAAAGCATGTTGAGTATATTTGAAGCAGATGAAAATCGGCTTAGGTCAAAATGGAAGTCGAACAAAAATAAAGCGGGAACCATAAACAATAAACCATACAAAAATACTCTCTGTGTCAGCTCGATGATGTGGTATTCGTAGGCGCTTAATTTTTTCATGAATATCGAGTATCCGCCAAACACGAGAGCAGCCCCGGCTGCCATGATGTCTCCGAGCGGATTTAGACGCAGTACCACATTGCCGTTAAACGTAATCAATAAAAGCCCGATCAGTGCCGAGATAAATCCAATCAAAAAAGTCAGACGCAATTTTTCGCCTTCGAGCAGAAAATGGGCCAAAACCGCAGTGATCATCGGTATAATGGACACGATCATGCCGACATTGGAGGCGTATGTATAGGTGAGAGCTATATTTTCTAATAGAAAGTATAAGGTTACGCCAAATAAACCAGCTCCGGCAAACAACAGCTCCTGCCGCCAATTTCTGAACGGAATCATGTTGGGACGGACGAGGATAAGAGCGATAAAGCCCATCAAAAACCGATAAAATAATATTTCCATTGGAGAGAAGTCAGCCAGCAGAACTTTTGTCGAAATAAAGGTCGTCCCCCAAATCAGAATGGTCACAATGGCTGCGATATGCCCCGAAGTTTCTCTTTGTATGTTCATCTGTGAAGCTCCTTTTCAAAAATCTTCATGTATTGCTTCGGCGTCAGCCCCACCTGCCGTTTAAAAAACTTCGTCATATGACTCTGATCGCTGAATCCTGTCTGAAATGCCGCATCAATCGGCCTTACCCCTTGTTCAAGGAGTTTTTTGGCTTGATTAATCCGGATTGTTTCCATGTAGCTATTAGGGGTAATGCCTTTTTGTTTTGTAAATGAACGCAATAAATGATACTTGCTCCAGCCTGTTAATTCACTCAAATCATTGAGTGTAACATTTTCGGCATAATGCTCTTCTAAAAATTCACAAACCATTTTGACTTCGTCTGATGGTTCTGGAACGCTGCTAAGGAACGTGACATCTGAATAATGGCGGATCAGCTCCTCTAATAGATGAAGAAACAGCTCCTCCTTACGCAAAGCTTGTTTTTCCTCGGATATCAAAATATGCAATTCCTGCAGGCTGGCTGTCAGCTCATGGCGGAATAACACATGCTGGGAGAAATAAGGGAGATGCCCGGAGCCAGTAATCTCTTTCACCGCCTTCTCCATGATATCCGGCATGACATTGATACACCGATAATCAAGCGTCCGGCCGTCAATCTGTTCACAGCTATGCGTGTCACGGGGGTTAAAGAGGAGAAGATCACCTGGATTGATGATATATTCTTGATCCTGACAGGCCAGATACCGTTGCCCTTTTTCAATAAATCCAATCACATAATAATCGTGAAAGTGGTTCGGGAACTTCTGCATAATTCCCTTGAAGCGGTAGGCTTCTATATGAAGGTGTGGGTCAAGCTGCAGTGTGCGGGTTTCGTTTTGCATGGGATGCCTCCTGTCGGTGTGGTGGTCTTGGATTAAGTGTAGCATGATTTTGGGGGATTTCTTGTATGATGTTGCTGTTTAGGAATAGAGAAAGCAGACCGTTATTTGTCTGCTTTCGTTTAAGAATTTAAAAGATTTTAACCCTCAATAATAATTTTATCTTTTTTAATAAAAATTTATTTTTCAAATATTTCAGTTATAATGGTTTGGAACAGATAGGAGGGGCAAAGATGTATCAATCAAAGAAGGTTTTATTGTTAGGTTCAGGTGAATTAGGTAAAGAGGTAGTGATTGAAGCCCAGCGTCTTGGGGTACAGACGGTGGCAGTTGACAGTTACGAGCATGCTCCGGCGATGCAGGTCGCGCATAACAGTTATGTCGTTGATATGCTGGACCCAGAGCAGATCAGAACCATCATTGAGAAAGAAAATCCGGATTTGATTGTGCCTGAGGTTGAGGCGATTGCGACGGATGAATTGCTGAAGCTTGAAGAGGAAGGATTTCACGTTATCCCGAATGCCCGTGCGGCCAAGCTGACGATGGATCGGGAAGGCATCAGACGACTTGCGGCGGAAACGCTTGGACTTGCGACAGCTGGCTATGAATTTGCGAATACATATGATGAATTTATACAAGCGGCAGCTCAGATCG
Source organism: Bacillus subtilis subsp. subtilis str. 168 (assembly GCF_000009045.1). Classification (GTDB taxonomy): domain Bacteria; phylum Bacillota; class Bacilli; order Bacillales; family Bacillaceae; genus Bacillus; species Bacillus subtilis. The sequence goes on from NC_000964.3 coordinate 244,313, forward strand.
GTTTTCCTTGTGTCGTTAAACCATTGATGAGTTCTTCTGGAAAAGGCCAAAGTGTGTGCCGCTCTGAAGCGGATTTAGAGAGCTGCTGGGAGACGGCGATGGAAGGCGGACGGGTGAAAAACGGCCGCGTGATCGTTGAGGAGTTTATCCCTTTCGAATCAGAAATCACACTCTTAACCGTACGTGCGGTTAACGGTACGGCATTTTGTGAGCCGATCGGTCATGTGCAAAAGGACGGGGATTATATCGAATCGTGGCAGCCGCATGATATGACAGAGCAGCAAATAGAAGAAGCGAAGCATATTGCGAAAACGATCACGGATGAGCTTGGCGGATACGGCCTGTTTGGTGTTGAGCTGTTCCTTGCGAAAGATAGGGTATATTTCAGTGAGGTATCTCCTCGTCCGCATGATACGGGTCTTGTCACGCTGGTGACGCAAAATTTGTCAGAATTTGCGCTGCATGTCCGGGCGATTCTCGGCTTTCCGATTACAGAAATCACACAGCTTTCTCCTGGCGCCAGCAGGCCCCTCAAAGCGCCGGAAGAATTAGCGGATTACACTGTTGAAGGATTGGAAAACGCACTGGCAGTCCCAAAGACTCAAGTGCGCGTCTTTGGAAAGCCGATAACAAAAGCCGGACGTCGTATGGCAGTTGCGCTTTCTGCTGCTGATTCAGTTGAAACGGCAAGAGAGAATGCAAAGAAAGCGTTGGACCAGCTAATTTTAAAATAGAGTTTGAACAGGTCTTGTCATGGGACAAGGCCTGTTTTTTTCTTTCTCCGTAAAAGTTTTATCATAAGAATCAGAAACCTGATTATAATGTAAAAGTCTTCCATCGATACGGGTGGTTGACACTAAAGGAGGGAGATGACAAAATGAAATTAGTTCCAAGATTCAGAAAACAATGGTTCGCTTACTTAACGGTTTTGTGTTTGGCTTTGGCAGCAGCGGTTTCTTTTGGCGTACCGGCAAAAGCGGCAGAGAACCCGCAAACTTCTGTATCGAATACCGGTAAAGAAGCTGATGCTACGAAAAACCAAACGTCAAAAGCAGATCAGGTTTCCGCCCCTTATGAGGGAACCGGAAAAACAAGTAAATCGTTATACGGCGGCCAAACGGAACTGGAAAAAAACATTCAAACCTTACAGCCTTCGAGCATTATCGGAACTGATGAACGCACCAGAATCTCCAGCACGACATCTTTTCCATATAGAGCAACCGTTCAACTGTCAATCAAGTATCCCAACACTTCAAGCACTTATGGATGTACCGGATTTTTAGTCAATCCAAATACAGTCGTCACGGCTGGACATTGTGTGTACAGCCAGGATCATGGATGGGCTTCGACGATAACCGCCGCGCCGGGCCGCAATGGTTCGTCATATCCGTACGGTACTTATTCAGGCACGATGTTTTACTCCGTCAAAGGATGGACGGAAAGCAAAGACACCAACTATGATTACGGAGCTATTAAATTAAACGGTTCTCCTGGAAACACGGTTGGCTGGTACGGCTACCGGACTACAAACAGCAGCAGTCCCGTGGGCCTTTCCTCGTCAGTGACAGGATTCCCATGTGACAAAACCTTTGGCACGATGTGGTCTGATACAAAGCCGATTCGCTCCGCTGAAACGTATAAGCTGACCTATACAACCGATACGTACGGCTGCCAAAGCGGCTCGCCTGTTTATCGAAACTACAGTGATACAGGGCAGACAGCTATTGCCATTCACACGAACGGAGGATCGTCATATAACTTGGGAACAAGGGTGACGAACGATGTATTCAACAATATTCAATATTGGGCAAATCAATAAATACAGCAAACTAGCCATATTCATGTCTATTTTGTTTTTATGCGGGTGCAGTTCGCAGACGCATTCTTCTCAAAAAGAAACGACTATTCCTGTCACTCTTCATGTGGAGGATGCTAAGGGGCTGCCGGTCGAAGGGGTTCAAGTGACGATTGTCAAAGCGCCCTCTTCAGATGAGGAGCCGAGTACAGAGATTGGCGAGATACTCGGTAAAACAGACAAAAACGGAGATATCAAATGGGATACCGGCAGAAAAGGCGATTACTCAGTCGCGTTGACGAAGGGTGAAACATCAGTAACCCATCACATCTCGTTAACAGAGGATAAAAAAGATCATGCCATTCCATTAGTCTTCAAAGAATAGCAGTTTCCTTGATTTTAAGGGAACTGCCTTTTTTATTTATTGCAGGAAACCAAACTATATACTGGAAATTTATTATGTGAGATAATAAGAAATAGGTATTTTTTCTTACGAGACAAAAGGGGCGTTATCCTTTATATCAATCAAACCCGGAGGAAAAAGAAGAAGATGATACAAGATTCAATGCAGTTTGCCGCGGTTGAAAGTGGTCTGCGCTTTTACCAGGCATATGATCAAAGCCTTTCTTTGTGGCCGATTGAGTCGGAAGCATTCTATGTTTCTACTCGTTTTGGAAAAACACATATCATTGCAAGTGGGCCAAAGGACGCACCTTCGCTCATTTTGCTTCACGGAGGCCTTTTCAGCTCTGCGATGTGGTATCCGAATATCGCAGCGTGGAGCAGTCAATTTCGTACATATGCGGTCGATATAATAGGAGACAAAAATAAAAGTATACCATCAGCAGCCATGGAAACGAGAGCTGATTTTGCAGAATGGATGAAAGATGTCTTTGATTCTCTTGGACTTGAGACGGCACATCTGGCCGGCCTTTCGCTTGGCGGGTCCCATATCGTGAATTTCTTACTCCGCGCGCCTGAAAGAGTAGAGCGGGCGGTTGTTATCAGTCCCGCTGAAGCGTTTATTTCATTTCATCCGGATGTCTATAAATACGCTGCAGAGCTTACAGGGGCAAGAGGAGCTGAATCATATATCAAGTGGATCACAGGCGACAGTTATGATCTGCATCCTTTACTGCAAAGACAAATTGTGGCGGGCGTGGAATGGCAGGATGAGCAAAGGAGCCTGAAGCCGACAGAAAACGGCTTTCCGTACGTGTTCACAGACCAGGAATTGAAATCAATACAAGTCCCGGTACTTCTGATGTTCGGTGAGCACGAGGCTATGTACCATCAGCAAATGGCCTTTGAGCGGGCTTCGGTATTGGTGCCGGGAATTCAGGCTGAAATCGTAAAGAACGCCGGACATCTGTTATCTCTGGAGCAGCCAGAGTACGTCAATCAACGCGTCTTGTCCTTTTTATGCGGGGGGATAAAATAGTAAGGAACATGAAAAGATTGGCATTCATTTTTCAAAAGGTAACAAATGTTGTATAATAATAGAATTTGAATGCTGCTTTTTTTGGGAGCATTCTATGTTATCATGCTTATTGGAGAAAAATTTTTCCTGTAACGCTATTCGATCACTATCGTCAAATAATATAGATGGTTTTACAATTGGAGGTTTGGTTACACTGTGAATTACATCCCCTGTATGATTACGATAGGAAACTTCATTTGCGGATTGCTGGCGATTCATTCCTTGCTATATCACAACATTCATTCAGCAGTGCTTTTTATTTTTACAGGCATGTTCCTTGATTTCTTTGACGGGATGGCTGCTCGTAAGCTGAATGCCGTTTCTGATATGGGGAGAGAACTGGATTCGTTTGCCGATCTGGTTACGTTTGGGGTGGCTCCTTCTATGCTTGCTTACAGTGTCGCGTTGTATACCCTGCCATTTATCGGGATCTTATGCGCATTGACGTACAGCATTTGCGGAATGCTTCGCCTCTCTAAATTTAACATTGAACAAAGCAAGCTCCCGACGTTTATCGGTATGCCGATTCCGTTTGCGGGCATGTGTCTCGTTATTCTAAGCTTCACCTATAACCCGATCCTTCTGGCAATCGGCACTTGCGGACTCTCATATTTGATGGTGAGTAAAATAAAATTCCCTCATTTTAAAAAACATGCGGCAGAAAACCTGGAGTCTGGGAGATGGAATTAGTTCAGCAGCTCATAGCGGATTACGGTTATCTCGCTATTTTTTTGATGCTGGTATTAGGAATTGTAGGATTGCCGATTCCAGATGAAGTGATGATGACCGTTGTTGGCTATTTCACGCATACCGATGTATTGAATTATGAGCTTTCGATATTGATTAGTTTTGTCGGGGCTTTGTTAGGTATGCTGATCAGCTACATGATTGGCAGAAAAGCCGGACGCCCGTTTATCGACAAGTACGGCAAGTGGGTCGGCTTAAAAGAAAAAAGAATGATGAAAGTGGAAAAATGGATGAAGAAATACGGTCCATATTCTCTTATTTTAGGTTATTTTATTCCCGGCGTCAGACATGTGACGTGCTACTTTTCGGGGATCGGCAAAATGGATCTGAAAACGTATGTTGCGTTTGCTGCAATCGGCGCCTTTTTATGGTGCTTTGTTTTTATTACAATCGGAAGGGTTATAGGGATTATTCATGTTTAATACGGCTGTAAAGATTCTGTATCGATCATTGATAGAGCTGACGAATCATCGTCTGTCATCCTATCTGATTAAAGGATTTTGCGAGTCGAAAATCAGCAAACCGGTCATTCCGCTTTTCTCAAAACATTTTCGGCTGAATTGGGATGATGTGGACGGTACGGCTGCTGATTACGGATCGCTGTCCGAATTGTTCATTCGACAAATAAATCTGGAGCGGCGCCCTGTGTCAAAAGAGGCGCATGCGGTGGTCAGCCCTGTTGACGGTGTGGTTCAGACGGTAGGAATCATCAACCCGAATCAAACCTTTACGGTGAAGGGAAAAGATTACTCATTCGCTGAGCTGACCGGCTGTAAAAGCGCAGACCATCAATACAACGGCGGATATTTCGTCGTGCTGTATTTAAGCCCGAGGCATTATCACCGTTTCCATTCTCCGATCAGCTGCAGGTATCAAAAGCTGGCCGAGCTCGGAAATCGCTCATACCCGGTAAATCAACTAGGCTTAAAATACGGGAAAGATGTGCTGTCGAAAAATTATCGGTTTGTGTACGAGCTGAATAGCGGCAGCCGAAATGTCCTGATGATTCCTGTCGGCGCGATGAATATTAATTCTATCGTGCAGACGAATACCCGTACTGAATTGGAGATCGGCGAGGAGCTGGGATACTTTTCATTTGGCTCAACCGTCATTTTGGTTTTTGAAAAAGACGCGTTCCAGCCGTCCGCCCATTTAGCAGAAGGCCAAGAAGTCCAAGTCGGAGAACTGATAGGTTACGAAGAATAAAAAGAGGAGCTTGCATAAACGCAGCGCCTCTTTTTTTGAAGAAAGGTGAGATTCATGGAGAAACAAATCATCAGCTGGATTACAGATTATCAGAACACCGGAGATGAAGCCGTCCTGCGGCAAGTGCGAGAAGTGTGCTGGCCGATCGTTGAAGCGGTTTTGCAAGAGAAAGTAATGGATGATGAACAAGCGAACAATTTGCGCGAAAAAGGAATCGAGCGGTTTCCATTCATCATCAGCAAATACCAAGCGGATGTGCAGCTTCCGGTTGAGACATTTTTACAAAATACGTATCGGTTTTACTTTCATCAGGTGATGAGAGAATCCAGCTAAAGCTTCTTTCAACAGAGAAGCTTTTTTTTGTTGGCAGGAAAAGGAAACTTTTTCTATATCTATCTCGTAATGACTAGAGAACCTAGCAGAAAAGGAGAGATAGAATTGAAACGAATGATAGTGAGAATGACCCTGCCGCTGCTGATCGTTTGTCTGGCGTTTTCTTCTTTTTCAGCCTCAGCCCGTGCTGCTTCTGAAGAAAAATATTGGGATCACTGGATTGAACGACATGCACAGCCTCTGGATGCTTCCAATGCTTCAAACAAAGACCTTCGATTTCTAAAAAAGGTGCTGAAGGGAAAACGAATCGTTCAGTTAGGAGAAACCACACACGGTGCTGGCGAAATCAATGCCACAAAGGTCAGAATGATCAAATACCTCCACGAAGAGCTGGGATACGATGTATTGGCCTTTGAATCCGGCTTTCCTGATACAAATGCATCCTACCTTAATATGGACCAATTAACCCCTAAAAGCACGATGAAAAACTCCATTTACGCTGTATGGCACACAGAAGATGTCGTCGAATTGTTTGATTACATGAAAGAGCAAAAAGAGAAAGGCGATCCGCTGATCCTTACCGGTTTTGATATTCAAAGCATGAAGAATTCATTCAATGTAGCTGCGACTCAATGGGTAAAAGCGGTGGACCCTGAGAAAGCAGAGTTGCTCTCCCAATCAGAAAATGATTTTTCAACATTAGTGACAGACAGCAATACGTTTGATGAATTTTCGCAAAAGAAGGAAAAGCTTGTGAAAAACTATCAGAAGCTGATCAAGTTCACTAAAACACATGCTTCAGAGCTAAAAGAAAACCTTCCAAAAGAGCCGAAAGCTTATGAGATGTTTATGCATTCTCTTCAGCTGAGAATTGACGTAATGGAAACATATATGCTGGAAGAAATGAAAGAAAAACTAGAGGAGTATCCGGAGAATATTGAGGATTTTTCATTCTTTATGAGAGACCGCATGATGGCTGAACAATTTCAGTGGGTAGCCGACACCCTTTATCCGAAAAAGAAAATCATTGTCTGGGGCCACAATTACCATCTACGCAAACAGAATACGAAGATGATAAAGGACTGGGTACAGCTAAACGGCCCTAACATGGGTGATTATTTGCCGGAGCGGCTGAAAAAACAAACATATACGATTGGCATTTATGCTTACTCAGGTGCGAGTCTTGATAGCTCCGATAATAAGACTGTTAAGCCGGTTACAAGCCCGCCGCCGTCTGGGAGCCTTGAAGCTTTGCTGAAAGCGGCGGACCGACCGGCTGTTTTTGTTGATTTTCTCCATACAAAAAACAAGAAAGGCACTTCGTGGATGTATACCCCGCGGACTGCGCTCTATTGGGGGTACATGGAAGAGCAGATGATCCTGAAGGAACAATATGACGGTGTCATTTGGCTGGAGCATATCACGCCCTCTGTCATTATCAAGTGAGCGGTGTCCCCTGTGGTAAACAGGGGATTTTTACATATCGCAAAAATAATCAAAACATATAATCCGTGATCCATTATTCTAAAACAGAAAGGAGATTGGAGCGTGCAATGTATTATGAAAAAGCTGTCCAGAAAACAATCAATTGGATTGAATCACATTTACATGAGCAAATATCAAACGAGGATATTGTTAACGTTTCAAGCTTTTCAAAATTCCATTTTCATCGGATTTTTCAAAAAGAAGTCGGCATGTCGGTTGCTTCTTATATTCGGTTAAGACGTCTTGCGAATGCGGCGGCAGCTTTGCTTTATACAGATCATCGTATTATCGATATTGCTTTGTATTATCAGTTTGAATCTCAAGAAGCATTTACGAGGACGTTCAAAAAGATGTATCACATGCCGCCAGGAGCATACCGAACATTTATGAAACGCTTTACTTCAAAAAAGGAGGAATCTTACATGGAGAAAAAAATGAAAGGCTGGGTATTGAGCGGGAGCCATCCGTTCCAATTCGAAATGGGGATTGACCGGGAAAATGTACATCAGGGAAAAGCTTCAGGGTATTTAAAGTCAACGATGGTTCAGGATATCGGTGAATTTGCGACGATGATGCAGCAATTCAAAGCAGATCGCTATCTAGGAAAAAGGCTTCGTCTATCAAGTTTTATCAAAACAAAGGGGGTGCAGCATTTTGCCTCACTTTGGATGCGGGTTGACAGTGCTGCTGATGATGTTCTCCAATTTGATAATATGAGCAACAGACCTATTACCGGAACAACCAATTGGAATCATTATGCTATCGTTTTAGATGTCCCAGAAAATAGCGCTGTGATATCTTTTGGCGTTCAATTATCTGGGCCGGGTCAGGTGTGGATGGATCATGTTGTTTTTGAAGAGGTAGATGAGAGCGTTCCTTCAACAAACCTTGAAATGCCGGGAGAACTTTTAGATGAACCGGTAAATTTATCTTTTGAAGAGGAACTACAAAAATAGTTTTCAGACAACTACTTTTATTAGTGAGTTAATGGAAAATACTATTTGTTATTAATAAACCCTTGTGCTGCTTAGGTTTGTAAGAGCTTGGATATTTTTATCAGTCTGGGCGGATCTGTTCATCTTTGCGGCATTTTCCTGTATGATATAGTAAGAGTGTGCATAGCAACTAACTATAATTGAACAGGGTGTTTAAAACATGGAAAAACAATACAGAGTATTACTTTACTATAAATATGTTCCGATTGAAGATCCAGAGGCGTTTAGAGAGCAGCATCTGGCTTTTTGTAAGGAGCTTGGTTTGTTAGGCCGTATCCTTGTTTCTTCTGAAGGAATTAACGGTACGGTATCAGGTACGGTTGAACAGACTGAAAAATATATGGAAACAATGAAAGCTGATCCTCGCTTTGCGGACATGGTATTTAAAATTGATGAAGCAGAAGGCCATGCCTTCAAAAAAATCTTCGTCCGCCATAAAAAAGAGCTTGTAACGCTTCGTCTTGAAGATGATGTCGATCCGAACGAAACAACAGGCCAGCATTTGAAGCCTGCAGAATTTTATGAGAAGATGCAGGATCCAAACACAATTGTCATCGACGCGCGTAACGATTACGAGTATGACCTTGGCCATTTCAGAGGTGCGGTCCGTCCTGACATCGAAGCCTTCCGTGAATTACCTGAATGGATTGAAGAGCACAAAGATATGCTTGAAGGCAAAAAGATTTTAACGTACTGTACAGGCGGCGTGCGCTGTGAAAAGTTCTCAGGATGGCTGGTGAAGCAAGGCTTTGAAGATGTAGCTCAGCTTGATGGCGGAATCGTGACATACGGAAAAGATCCAGAGGTGCAAGGCAAGCTTTGGGACGGCCAGTGCTACGTATTTGATGAAAGAATCAGCGTGCCTGTCAACCGTGTCGAGCATGTGATTGTCGGCAAGGACTACTTTACAGGAGAACCGTGTGAGCGTTATGTGAACTGCGCAAATCCATCTTGCAATAAAAAAATGATATGCACACCGGAAAATGAGTATAAATATATGCGCAGCTGCAGCCACGAATGCCGCACGAACCCAAGAAACCTGTATGTGAAAGAGCATAATATGACAGAAGAAGAAGTAAACGCAAGACTGGCAGCGATTGAAACAGAAGATCACGCTGCTGCTGAATAAAAAAAGAACACCTCGTATTGAGGTGTTCTTTTTTTCTATATGCTTTCAGTTTGGCTGTTTGCGGAAACCCATTCTTTTTGGCGGAAGGCCTTTTCCCATTTTGATACCACGATACAGGCGATCGCATGTCCCGGTACGTTCACGCCTGTTCTCGCCATGTCCATGACGCGGTCAACACCCGCGATAATGGCAACGCCTTCAGCCGGCAGTCCTACAGCATTGGCAGTCGCCAGAAGAACTACAAGCGATCCTGAGGGTACAGCTGCAATGCCTTTACTGGTCATCACAAGCACAAGCATCATGAGCAGCTGCTGGGACAATGTCATGTCTACTTGAAAGGCCTGTGCGAGAAAGATACAAGAAACCGATAAATATAAGCTGGAGCCGTCACAGTTCAATGACAAGCCGGAGGGAACGACAAATGATACCACTCGTTTGGGACAGCCGTATTTCTCCATTCTATCCATCAGCTGAGGGAGAATGGTTTCAGTGCTTGTGGTGGAAAATGCAATTAAAAACAGATCCCATATCATTTTCAATACTTCGAAATACTTAATCTGAAAGATGAGACCGACAAGCGGAAAGAGGACAAAGAGGATCAGGAACAGGCCAAGGAATACGGTGCCAACCAGCTTAAACATAGGGAGGAGGAGTTCAATGCCATATTGGCCTACAGAAGCAGCCATCAGGGCTAACACGCCGATAGGAGCAGTGACCATGACGATTTGCGTGAGCTTGAACATAATCTGAGCTGTAGATTCAAAAAACTTCATTACTGGTTCAGAAGCTTTGCCGATACCAGCTGCGGCGACACCAAATAAAATGGCGAAGAAAATAACGGCAAGCAAATCATTTCTGGCCATGACATCAATAATGTTTGTAGGGATAATATCCAGGATCATTTGCTTGAAATCAACAACTTTGTCTGTGTAGCCGGAAAGTTCATGAATATCTTTTTTTGCCAAATGGGAGAGGTCAAGCCCGACACCTGGTTTTAAGACATTCGCTAATAAAAGTCCAAGCCCTAATACCAACGTTGTAATCACTTCGAACCAAATGATCGTCTTGATGCCGAGACTGCCCATTTTTTTCATGCTTCCGCTTCCTGCGGCTCCAATGACAATGGTAGAAAATACAATCGGCACAACAATCATTTTAATCAGGCGGATAAATCCATCTCCGACAGGCCTCAGTGCCATCCCGAAATCAGGAAAAAAGTGGCCGATCACCGCGCCGACAGCCAAAGCGATTAAAATTTGAAACGCGATTAATTTTTTCAAATGAATCCCCCTTTAGAACGATAGAATGTAGGCATATTCATATCATTCGTGATTCAAATGCAAACACCTTTTTTCAAGTTATTTTATTTTGACAGCGCTTTCATTATGTTGGCGAAAAAGTCCCCCGCAGCAGGGGGGACTTTTTTACTTCATTTGAATGTGCTTTAGATCTTCTTCAGAGGTATTTGTGAAAATAACCGGTGTTATGGCTGAAGCGGCATGCTGCTTGATGTAATTGAGATCAAAGGTGAGAAGCAGTTCGCCTTGTTTGACGGCTTGTCCGCTTGTGACATGTGCTTCAAAGCCTTCCCCATTCAGTTTGACGGTATCGATGCCGACATGAATCAGGATTTCAGTGCCGCCGGCGCTCATAAAGCCGATGGCGTGTTTTGTCGGAAAAATCGAGACGATCTCGCCGTCCGCAGGTGCAACGACTTTTCCTTCTGATGGTATAATCGCAAATCCCTCGCCCATCATTTTTTCTGAAAAGACCTGATCAGGCACATCCCCTAAAGAGACTGTTTCTCCTTTAATCGGATAAATAAAGGTCTCATCGGAATCGGGCTTCAGCGGTTTGTCAGTTACCGTGTCCAGCGCGGCGGCGGTGGCAGGGACGCCTCCGGCCATGATTGTTTTGATGTCGTCTTTTAAGGCATCGGACTTGGTTCCGAATATTGCCTGGAAGTTGTTGTTGACCTCCAGCACACCTACTGCACCAAGCCGTTTTAATTCATCCTTGCAGACTTGGCTTGGCTGATGAACGGTCACACGAAGCCTTGTGATACATGCATCCAGGTTAGCGATATTTTGCTGTCCGCCCAAGGCCTGCAGCACGTGAAAGGCAAGCTGGTCTTTTGCAACTGGAGCTTTCTCCTCATTCTGACCGTCTTCATCTGTCTCACGGCCGGGCGTTTTCAAATTCCATTTCAGAATCGCAAATCGGAACAAATAATAATAAATGAAAGCAAACACGATCCCGACAGGAATGACAACCCAGCCGTTTGTAGACAGTCCGTAGTTCAAGACGTAGTCAATTCCTCCGCCTGAGAACGTATAGCCGTGGCGGACATGGAATAAATCACAAACGACAAAGATGACGCCGGCAAGAATAGAGTTAATCAAATAGAGCACGGGCGCAACGAACAAGAAAGAAAACTCAACCGGTTCTGTAATTCCGGTCAGCATAGATGTGAGCGCCGCAGAAATCATCACGCCGGAGATCATTTTTTTCTTTTCCGGACGCGCGGTATGGATAATGGCAAGAGCAACGGCCGGCAGACAGAAAATCATGTAAGGGAAATCCCCCATCATAAAGCGCCCGGCTGTCGGGTCTCCCGCGAAAAACCTTGTCAGGTCGCCGGTTACGGTGTTGCCTGTTGATGGGTCTGTGTATTCTCCCATCATAAAATAGAAAGGCGTATAAAAAATATGATGCAGGCCAAAAGGAATCAGCAAACGATAGATCGTTGCATAAAAGAACAGGCCGACTGTTGAATCGGCAATTAAACTGCTGGCTGCGTTAATTCCGTTTTGGATCAGCGGCCAAACGAATGAGAAAATGACGCCGATCACCAATGAACTGACGGAAGTAATGATCGGGACAAAGCGTTTTCCAGAGAAAAATCCAAGGACCGGATGCAGCTCGATTGATGAAAATCGCTTATATAAATAGGCGGCGAGAAGCCCGATAATGATTCCTCCGAAAACCCCCATATCAATCAGGTGCTCGGCTCCTTCATACGGAGGCTGAAGGCCGAGTAATTTTCCCATATTGTCGAGGGTGACGGTTAAAATTAAGTATCCGATGACAGCGGCAAGTCCGGCTACACCTTCTCCGCCGGCTAATCCGATCGCGACCCCCACGGCGAAAATCAGCGGAAGGTTATCGAATACAACGCCGCCCGCATCCTTTATAATAGGGATGTTCAGTAAATCCTTGTCTCCGAAACGGAGCAAAAGACCTGCTGCCGGCAGGACGGCAACCGGAGTCATCAACGCGCGGCCAAGCTGCTGCAGAATTTGAAATGCCTTTTTAAACATGACAGTCTCCTTTTATTGTGTTATGAGAATGATGCACTCTTTAATTTTTGAGCTGCTTTATAATCGGCGATAACGGTTACATGATTGTGTTTTTGAAGAATGGAGGCTGGTACATCTGTCGTGACAGGACCTTCAGCCATCTTTTGAATGGCGTCTGCTTTTTCCTCGCCGCTTGCTAAAAGCACAATATGTTTGCTGAATTCCATGATGGTTTTAATGCCCATTGAAATCGCGAGTCTCGGAACCAGCACCGGATCGCCGCCGAAGAATCTGGCATTTGCCTGTATCGTGCTTTCCGAGAGCTTCACAACACGTGTCCGGTCTTCAAAATCAGATCCCGGTTCATTAAAACCGATATGGCCATTGGCGCCGATGCCGAGAATTTGGACATCAATGCCTCCCGCCTGGCGGATGAGATCCTCGTATACTTTGCATGCCGCCTCAAGCTGCGGATTGTCTCCTTGCGGGATATGAATATGATCAGGCTGCATATTGATATGCTGAAAAAGATGCTCATGCATAAAATGGTTATAACTTTGCGGATGAGATGGAGAGAGACCAGCATATTCATCCAAATTAAATGTAGTAACCTTTGAAAAATCAATTTCGCCTGCCTGATAGTCTGAAATCAACTGCTTATACAAGCCGACCGGTGTGCTTCCTGTTGCCAGGCCGAGAACGGCATCTTTCTTAGCTTGTATTTGTTCTTTAATAATGGCAGCGCTTAACTTACAGAGTTCTTCGTAGTGCTCGGCGATCAGAATCTTCATGTGACACCCCCTCAAAGAGATAGACAAGCACCATATTTGTTATGACCAATTTATGATACTTGTCATTACGAATTTAGCACCGCCCTTATCAAACTGTCAATATTAATTTCTGAAAATTTGTTATAAAAGAAGGATACAAATCTTTCATATTGGGAGGGCAAATGGTATTATGGTCTCAATGAAAAAGAACGGATTGCATACAGAATGGGGAGAATGAAATGACAGCTTTATATTCTGTTATCAAGTTTAAAATCATTGAGTTAATTAAATCGGGCAAATATCAGGCGAATGATCAGCTGCCGACGGAGAGTGAGTTTTGCGAACAATATGATGTCAGCAGAACAACTGTGAGACTGGCTCTGCAGCAGCTAGAGCTTGAGGGATATATTAAAAGAATTCAAGGAAAAGGGACATTTGTATCGGCGGCCAAAATACAAACGCCGATTCCGCATAAGATTACGAGCTTTGCAGAACAAATGAGAGGACTTCGTTCTGAATCAAAAGTGCTTGAGCTTGTGGTGATTCCTGCCGATCATTCCATCGCCGAGCTTTTGAAAATGAAAGAGAATGAACCTGTCAACAAGCTTGTCAGAGTCAGATACGCCGAGGGGGAACCTTTGCAGTATCATACCTCATATATTCCCTGGAAGGCGGCACCGGGGCTGGCGCAGGAGGAATGCACCGGCTCGCTGTTTGAATTGTTAAGGACAAAATACAATATTGAAATCAGCAGGGGCACGGAATCGATCGAACCGATTTTAACGGATGAAACGATCAGCGGACACTTATTAACCAATGTCGGAGCGCCTGCGTTTTTATCAGAATCCCTTACCTATGATAAAAATGAAGAAGTGGTGGAATATGCGCAAATTATTACACGGGGAGACCGAACGAAATTCACCGTAGAACAGTCATATCATTCATAAAGCAATGTGTTTTAAGAAGGGAATGGTGGTTCTATGTTTTTATTTACGAATGGAAAAGTGCTGTGGGGAGCAGTGATTGCTGCATTCATCCTTTCAATTGTATTTTACCCTTTTCTGCCGACGCAGATGCCGATTCATTATGATGTTGCGAACAGTCCGGATCTGACGGTTAACAAGCTGGCGGGGACTGTGATGCTGCCTGTTTTGATGGTGGTGTTTGCATGGGCGCGGAAGATCAATTGGCAATTTGTATTCGCAGTGTATATTTTGCTGATTTGCCACATTGTCGTCCTTTGTTTAGCGCTCTAAATCAAACAGCCAGAATAAAACTGGCTGTTTTCTTTAATTTCAGCTTCATCTGACAATGAATGTGGTGTATAATAGCTGATGATCCTAAAGAATATTCTGAAATTTATAGGTGTGAAGCGGCGTATTATTAAAGGAAAGGCTGTATACTTTTTGCAGCTTTAAAAAGACTGAATATTTAAACAATTATGTGAAAGGTGTGCTGATTAGATTGAATAAGCTTATTGAACGAGAAAAAACTGTATATTATAAGGAAAAGCCCGACCCGTCTTCCTTGGGGTTTGGACAATATTTTACAGATTATATGTTTGTGATGGACTACGAAGAGGGGATTGGATGGCATCATCCGAGAATTGCGCCGTACGCACCGCTTACGCTTGATCCGTCTTCATCTGTTTTTCATTACGGCCAGGCTGTTTTTGAAGGATTAAAAGCATACAGAACAGACGACGGCAGGGTGCTGCTGTTCCGTCCGGATCAAAATATCAAACGGCTGAACAGATCGTGTGAGCGCATGAGCATGCCCCCTTTAGACGAAGAGCTGGTGCTTGAGGCATTGACGCAATTAGTTGAGCTGGAGAAAGATTGGGTTCCAAAGGAAAAAGGAACGTCACTGTATATTCGTCCTTTTGTCATTGCCACAGAACCGAGTCTCGGTGTGAAGGCATCCAGGAGCTATACATTTATGATCGTGCTTTCGCCTGTCGGCTCCTATTATGGCGACGATCAGCTGAAGCCGGTTAGAATCTATGTCGAAGATGAGTATGTGAGGGCGGTCAACGGAGGAGTCGGGTTTGCAAAAACGGCTGGAAACTATGCCGCCAGTCTTCAGGCACAGCGGAAAGCGAATGAACTGGGCTATGACCAGGTACTGTGGCTGGACGCCATCGAAAAGAAATATGTGGAAGAAGTAGGGAGCATGAACATCTTTTTCGTCATAAACGGGGAAGCTGTCACACCTGCTTTAAGCGGAAGCATTTTAAGCGGGGTTACACGTGCGTCTGCGATTGAATTGATTCGAAGCTGGGGCATTCCGGTTCGTGAAGAGAGAATATCGATTGATGAGGTGTATGCGGCCTCTGCACGCGGAGAATTGACAGAGGTCTTTGGCACAGGCACGGCAGCAGTCGTTACGCCTGTCGGTGAACTCAACATCCATGGAAAAACGGTGATTGTAGGCGACGGGCAAATCGGGGACCTCTCGAAAAAGCTGTATGAAACGATAACAGATATTCAGCTTGGCAAGGTAAAAGGCCCGTTTAACTGGACAGTGGAAGTGTGAAAATCGAAAAAGAACCTGCCCGGAGGCAGGTTCTTTTTATTTTGAATGAGTCATATCAGCAGCCGGCTGGCTTTTGCGGTTTTTTACATAATATATTGCATAGCAAATGGCCATAAATGGAACGCCGCAATAGAGTGCGATTCTTTGATTCGGATCAAAGGCAATGCCAACGACGGAAGCCAGGCATAACAGGAACGCAGCAATCGGCACGAACGGATACAAAGGGGTTCTGTATTTCAAATCAGTAACCTTGTTTCCCGCTTCGATATAACGTTTTCTGAACATGAATTGAGAAGCAGCGATTCCCATCCACACGACAACGACGGCAAAACCGGAAATCGACACGAGCACAACGTATACAGTGTCTGGCGCAAATACGCTGGACAGCAACGACAGAATGCCGCCGATCATGCTGAACACCAGCGCGTTAAAAGGGGTTCCTTTTGACGTCAGCTTTGCAAATGTCGGATGAAGCGTTTTTTCTTTTGATAAAGACCACAGCATCCGGGAAGAAGCGTAGAGTCCGGAATTAGCCGCTGACAGGATCGCTGTCAGGATAACAAAGTTCATGATATCGGCTGCGTATGGTACACCGACTCTGTCAAAGACAGCGACAAACGGGCTTTTGATGACACCTGCATCTTGAATCGGAATCAGCCCTGACAGCACAAAAATTGTTCCGACAAAGAAGAGCGAGAGACGCCAGACCGTTGTTTTTATCGCTTTTGGTATCGTCTTGTCAGGATCAACGCTTTCACCGGCTGCGATTCCGATTAGTTCCGTTCCCGAAAAGGCAAAATTGACGGACAGCATCGTCATCAAAATCGGGACAAATCCATTGGGAAAAAGCCCGCCTTCCGCCGTGAAGTTGGACAGCATCGGAGCGGCTTCTCCGCCTTTGATCGGGATGATGCCGAACATGGCAGAGCCGCCTAAAAGAATAAATAATACAATGGCTAATACTTTGATGCTGGAAAACCAAAATTCTGATTCAGCGAAAAACTTGACCGAAAATGCGTTAAGCAAGAAGATGAACAGCGCAAAGACGGCACTCCACATCCAAACCGATGTATGGGGGAACCAGCGCTGCATTAACAGGCCGGCTGCTGTGAATTCTGATCCCAATGCCACGGTCCATGTCAGCCAATACAGCCAAGCGACCGTAAATCCGGTGCCCGGCCCTATGTATTTGGCTGCATAGGTGTGAAAGGCGCCGGTCACAGGCATGGCGACTGACAGCTCACCGAGGCATAGCATGACCAGATAGACGATGCCGGCCCCGACTAAGTAGGCGAGTATCGTTCCGGCCGGGCCTGCTTGCTGAATGGTATAACCTGAGCTTAAAAACAGCCCGGTTCCGATGACACCTCCCAAGGAAAGCATAAAGAGGTGCCGGCTTTTCATACTTCTCTGAAAGGTTGTCTCATTCTTGTTGTGGGCAGAGTTCATCTTTTTCCAACTTTCTATCAGCGATTTATTTCCTTCCTAATAAAAAATCTCATGTCAGAAAGTGACACGAGACTCCGGCGAACCGGCTTTAAGTTAGAATATACAAACTATTCCGATAAGTCAAGTTGTTTTTAAAGAGCGGGCCCAAGCCGCAATTTCTTGAATATTTTCGGGTTTTGTCCGGCAGCAGCCGCCAATCAGCCTCGCTCCTTTTTCATGCCAGGTGCGGGCGCTCGCCCCGTAAGATTCTGCGCATGCTGCGCCGTTCCACGTTTTTGTTTCCGGATCATATTGCTCACCTGAATTCGGGTAGACAATGATCGGTTTTGACGTGTTCTTTTTTAACTCCTCTATCAAGGAAGGGATATGCTGAAGCGGCGTGCAGTTGATGCCGAGTGCTGCAATTTGGCGGTGTTCATCAAGCCACGATGCGCAGTCAGCTGCAGGTGTTCCGTCACTGATATGCAAGCCGTCTTTAGCACTGAAGCTGATCCATGCATACGTTTCAGGAAATTCCTTCAACAGCCGAACAATCGCTTTGGCTTCAGTCAGACACGGAATCGTTTCGCATGCCAATACATCAGCTCCGGCTTCAATCAGCGCCTTCATCCGGGGGCGATGAAATTCAATCAGTTCATCTTCTGATATTGCGTAGTTGCCGCGATACTCAGACCCGTCTGCAAGATAAGCGCCATAAGGGCCTATAGAAGCCGCAATGATCGGTTTTGGCCGATTCAAACGGTTCTCTTCAAGCGACCAAAATTCATCACGTGCTTCAGCTGCGATGCTGACGGACAACTCGATGAGCCGGCGTGCTTCCGCTTCGCTCAGCCCGCGTGCGGCAAAGCCTTCAAATGTAGACTGATAGCTGGCGGTGATTGCACAATCGGCGCCTGCCGCAAAATAATCAGTATGAACTTGTTTAATCAGCTCCGGCTCTTCCATCAGGATTTTTGCCGACCACAGACTGTCATTCAAATTACAGCCCTTGCGTTCAAGCTCGGTCGCCATGGCGCCGTCTAGCACAATAAGCGGGTATGTATCTAATATGTGTTGGATAGGATTCATAGAATGTACCGATGCCTTCTTTCAGATTTTTTTGAAAAAGATATGAAAATCGTAATGGAGGCTTACGTGTTTGTCAATAAACGCAAAAAGAGAAAGGTGTTCAGCCCATATGTCTGAACACCCTTTTCTTATGATATTTGTTTGTTGTGCGTGTCAGTCTTTGTGTCTGAAACCGGCCAGCACTCAATGCCATTATGGTTTTTGAGCACATCTTTATAAAAGACCGGATCCTTGCCTGCTTTTTTCTGGCGTGTATAGTCTTTCAGCGCCGTAAAAACGACCTTTGATAGTAAGAAAATCGCGATTAAATTCACGATGACCATCAAACCCATGAACAAATCAGCAAGATCCCAGACGAGCTGGACTTTGGCAACACAGCCAAACACGATCATTGCCAGCACGCCGATACGGTAGACAAAAATCAGTTTTTTGCTTTTGTTCAAAAAGCCGATATTGGTTTCGCCATAATAATAGTTTCCAATTAGAGCACAGAATCCGAATAACAAAATCAGAATCGCGAGAAAGCCTGATGCCCATGATCCGACATGGGAGCTGAGGGAGGCTTGTGTCAAGGCGATTCCGCTCAGACCCGGAGTATGATAGGCATCCGAAAACAGAATGATAAAAGCGGTGCTTGTACAAATGACCAGTGTATCTGTCAGTACACCAAAAGCTTGGATCAGCCCCTGTTTGACGGGATGGCTTGTTGTGGCGGTGGCAGCGGCATTTGGTGCGCTTCCCATTCCCGCTTCGTTTGAAAAGATTCCCCGTCTGACGCCTTGCATGAGTGCCGCGCCCAAAGCCCCGCCGGCGGCCTGGTCAAAACCAAACGCATTTTTCACGATTAGCGCAAGCACACCTGGCAGCTGCGTAATGTTGGAGAAAATGACGAAAAACGCAACTCCGATATACAGGACAGCCAATACGACGACAATGGATTCAGCCAGCTTTGCAATGCGCTTGACTCCGCCAAAAATAATCGTGCCGAATACAGCAATTAAAATGAGTCCCAATGTCAGGCGGTTTGTGCCAAACGCGTTTTCAAAGGCAAGGCTGACTGTATTGGATTGAACCGAGTTGAAGACGATACCGAACGATAAGGTGATTAACACAGCGAACAGCGCGCCCATCCACCTTTTGTTCAGCCCTTTTTCCATGTAATACGCCGGCCCGCCGCGGAAGCCGTTTACATCTTTTACTTTATAAATCTGAGCCAGTGTGCTTTCCACAAAGCTGGATGCTGATCCGATAATGGCGATAATCCACATCCAGAAGATTGCACCGGGCCCGCCGAGTGCAATGGCGATAGCAATGCCCGTAATATTTCCCGTTCCGACACGGGCCGCCATGCTGATGCAAAAGGCTTGAAACGGAGAAATGCTGTTTTTTGACCGGGAAGCAGCACCTTCTCTTAATACCCTGACCATTTCTTTCAGCATGCGAACCTGTAAAAACTTAAGCCTGAACGTAAAATAGATTCCAAAAGAAAGGAGCAAAACAATTAATAGCTTTGACCACAAAAGATCATTTGCAATACCGACGATATGTTCTAGGATTTGCTGCATAGAATCACCTCTTTTTTCATGTTTAAAAAATGCTGAGCTCCCATTCCTGCGCCATATGCTTCAGCAGCATACCGCCAGTGAGGCTGTTGCCGTATTCATCAATGGCAGGCCCGTAAATGCCGATGCCGCATCCGGATTGAAAAGGCTGTTCTCTTCTGGCGCTTGGAGGCACCAGCGCCATGATGCCGCCGGAGACGCCGCTTTTGGCCGGCACGCCGACAAACGCCGCATATTTGCCTGAAGCGTTGTACATGCCGCACGTCAGCATTAATGCCTTGGCCAATTTTGCCACATCTTTTGGAATCACCTGCTCGTGTCGAATCGGATGATACCCGTCATGAGCAAGGATCAGGCCGATCAACGCAATATCTTCTGTAGTGCTCTCCATAGCGCATTGCTTCAAGTACACCTCAAGTGTTTCTTCTACTTCAGCTTCTAAAAAGTTTGTTTCTTTTAAATAGTAGGCCAGCGCTCTGTTGCGGTGGGCGGTTTCCCATTCAGAACGGAATACTTCTTCATGAATTCTTGGCCGTTTTCCTATCAAAGTTTCCATCACCGAGTAAAGAAACTCGAGCTTTTCGTATGCAGATTCTCCGGGAAGGATCGAAGCGATGGTGAGGGCACCCGCGTTGATCATGGGATTGAAGGGCTTTCCCGGCTTGTTGATTTCGAGCCGAATGATTGAATTAAAGGCGTCACCTGTCGGCTCGACATCTACGCGGTCAAGCACATAGGGAATGCCGCGGCTCATGCAGGCGGCAATAAAGCTAATCACTTTTGAAATGCTTTGCATGGTAAAAGAGACGTTCCAGTCGCCGGCGTGTATCATCGTTCCATCAGGCTCCAATACACAGATGCCGAGCTGTGAATCATTGACTTTTCCTAAAGCGGGGATATAGTTTGCGCTTTGTCCATTGGCGGCAAAAGGGCGATAGTATTCAACCCAATCATGAAGCTGTAACGCCGGGTTTATGTCTTTCTGGTGCTCTTTTATCAATTCTTTCATCGAATTCCTCCTCACTGATTTTTTTCTTAAAGGACTGAGGTGTATCAAAACGAAGGCTAAGGGGGCGTTAAACGCTTTCATAATAGCGGAAGGTATAATTACTGTATAATGGAGACTACAGAATCATACAAAATACGACAAAAACATTTTGAAAATAAGCAGTAAGATTTATAAAAACCTCATGTTCTGGGTCAAAAGCAATTTGCAGGTTTTCTCCCGATTCCCCAAAATAAAAAGCGAGGATGTGATCAACATAAAACTGGAACGGTTTATTGAAAAAGACGGATATATACTGGCCCTCATGCTGATTACGGTGCCGCTGGCCGGTGAACTGAAATTTTATCCCCTCAATGAAGAATTCCGGGTCAGCTTTGGGGCACCGGTTTTTTTCTTCTTTTTATCATTGTTGCGGCATGTGCCCGCTGTGCTGCCGGGTTTTCTGACTGGAGCGGCTGTTTTCATCTTTCGCGTCTTTCTGGAATTATGGGGCGGAGGACACAATGGGCTGACTCCGATTCTGTATGATCAAGCGTCTGGCTTTTTCTTTTATATGACTTACGCCTGTCTGTTTTCCATATTAAAGGCCAATCGTTTCCGTGAACGGCCGATTATGCTCGGTTTCATTGGGTTTATGATTGAAGTTGTGTCAGATTGTGTCGAGCTAACTGTGCAATTTCTCATTTTTCATACGGTTGTCACGCCTGAGAAAATCACTGACATTGCGGTGATTGCGATTTCTCACACATTTATTGTGATGAGCTTTTATAGTGTGCTGAAGCTGTATGAAACACAATCGAGAGAAAAACAGACAAGGCAGCAGCACGAGCACATGCTGATGATCGTTTCCAATTTATATGAAGAAACGGTGCACCTAAAAAAGACATTGAAAACGACAGAGAAAGTGACAAACGATTCGTATCAGCTCTATCGGGAAATGAAGGGCAAGGATGTTCAGCTGAGCGGCAGAATCCTGAGACTGGCCGGAGAGATTCATGAAGTGAAAAAGGACAACCAGCGGATATTCGCAGGGCTTTCAAAACTGATTTCGAATGAGAGTTTGAGAGATTATATGAGGGCTTCTGATTTGCTGCAGCTCGTGATTCGAATGAATGAAAAGTACGCTGAAGCACTAGGGAAGCAGATTGATTTTTACTGCTCGATCGAGGGAGAGCATGACGAATATCACGTATTTATCGTGCTTTCGATCATTAATAATCTAACAGCAAATGCGGTAGAGGCTATGGATGAAGAGGGAATGGTCAGCCTGAGGCTCCGTAAGCCAAATGAGAGTATGGTAGAATTCCAGGTGGAAGACAATGGCCCCGGGATTTCCGAGAAAATCGGAGACATTGTGTTTGACCCGGGCTTTACTTCAAAATATGACGAATTTGGCACGCCTTCTACGGGTATCGGACTTTCCTACGTAAAGGAAATCGTGACAGAGCTAGAAGGGGATATCACGTTTGATAATCAGCAGCGGGGAGTGGTGTTTGCCATCAGGCTGCCTGTCCGGCATTTGATTCAGAAAGGGTGAACCAAAAGCTATGCGTTTTTTTATTGCAGATGATGACCGTGCGGTGCGGTCAATTTTAAGGCAGATCATTGAGGACGAAGATCTCGGGGAAGCTGCTGGTGAAGCAGACGACGGAAGCCAAGTGGAAGGGCATATGCTGCAATTTAAGCAGATTGATATTTTATTAATCGATCTGTTAATGCCCGGAAGAGACGGCATTGAGACGATTCGTCAGATCCAGAATACGTACTCCGGCAAAATCGTAATGATCTCTCAAGTGGAGGCGAAGGAAATGGTCGGGGAAGCGTACTCGCTCGGCATCGAATATTTTATCCATAAGCCGATTAACCGCATTGAAATTGTCACGGTTCTCCAAAAGGTGAAGGAGCGGATCGAGCTTGAACACTCGATTGGAGCCATTCAGCATTCTCTAAGCCGGCTTGTCAATCGGACTGAACGGAAAGCGCGTCCCCAGCAGAAGAGTGACAGCGGTTTAAAAGAGGCAGGAACATTCCTGTTGTCCGAGCTGGGCATGATGGGAGAAGGCGGCGCACATGATCTCATGGCGGTCCTGCAGTATTTAGCAGAACACGAGCAATCCGAGCCGCACGAAAAACAAAGCCCTTCGCTAAAACAAATATTCACCCAAGTAGCGGTACGGAAGCTGGGGACAGGAGCCTCACAGACGGAAGTCAATCGCGAAATGAAAGCCTCGGAGCAGCGTATCCGCAGAGCGATTATTCATTCGCTGCACCATTTTGCTTCACTGGGCACAACTGATTTTTCGAATCCAAAATTTGAAACCTATGCATCGAAATTCTTTGATTTTCCGGTTGTCAGCCAGAAAATGAAAGAACTCCAATCCAAGGATGCAAAACCCCTTGCACCTGCTAGAATAAATATGAAAAAATTCATCCACGTGTTTTTTTTGGAAGCAAAGCTTTTGCATGAGACGATGAAACAAAGAAGGATATAAACCAAACAGCCGGCTGACCAGGCTGTTTTTTTGCTGCGCAGAATCCCGGCCGGACAGTGATTTACCGCTTTTTTATAAAATATCAGAAAATAAAGATATTGACTTATTGTTTATTTGTCTTACAATTAAACAAAAGGATATATGGGAAGGAGCGGATGTGAAAGAAAAATTAATAAAAGCGCTTACAGATAGAGGCCGTATACACAAATAACAGGAGGTTATGTTGATGAGCCGTATCAGAAAAGCACCCGCTGGAATTTTAGGTTTTCCGGTTGCTCCTTTTAACACACAAGGAAAACTGGAGGAAGAAGCTCTTTTTCAAAACATTGAGTTTTTGCTGAATGAGGGCTTGGAAGCGATATTTATCGCTTGCGGGTCTGGTGAATTCCAATCTCTCAGCCAGAAGGAATATGAGCAAATGGTGGAAGTCGCAGTCTCGGCAGCCGGAGGAAAGGTGCCGGTCTACACGGGGGTGGGCGGCAACCTCAGCACAGCGCTTGATTGGGCGCAGCTGTCGGAGAAAAAAGGCGCCGACGGCTACTTGATTCTGCCTCCGTATTTGGTGCATGGCGAACAGGAGGGGCTGTACCAGTATGCGAAAACGATTATTGAAAGCACTGACTTGAACGCGATTCTTTATCAGCGCGATAACGCAGTTCTCTCTGTTGAACAGATCAAACGTCTGACCGAATGTGAACAGCTTGTCGGTGTCAAAGACGGGGTAGGAAATATGGATTTGAATATCAATCTCGTCTATACGATCGGCGACCGCTTGGGATGGCTCAACGGAATGCCGATGGCTGAAGTGACGATGCCGGCTTATCTGCCGATCGGGTTCCACTCTTACTCTTCAGCGATTTCAAATTATATCCCGCATATTTCGCGAATGTTCTATGATGCATTGAAAAACGGAAATGACGAGCTTGTGAAGGAACTCTATCGGCATGTGATTCTGCCGATCAACGACATTCGCAAACAACGAAAAGGCTACGCCGTATCCTTGATTAAAGCCGGTATGGAAATCATGGGTTTGAATGTAAGGAATACAGCCAGACCGCCTGTCGGCCCGGTTGAAAAAGATCATTATCAGCAATTGGAAGCAATTTTGAAGCAGGCGGCTGACCGTTTTCCGAAAAAAGCCGCGACGGTTTGACCAGAAAAAACACGAAAGGGGCAATGGGCATGTCTGTGATCACGGAACAAAACACGTACCTCAACTTTATTAACGGAGAGTGGGTTAAGTCTCAATCAGGCGATATGGTCAAAGTCGAAAACCCTGCCGATGTGAATGATATTGTCGGATATGTACAGAATTCAACGGCTGAAGATGTGGAACGTGCCGTCACCGCCGCCAATGAAGCCAAAACGGCTTGGAGAAAGCTGACGGGTGCCGAGCGCGGCCAATACTTATACAAAACAGCGGATATCATGGAGCAGCGCTTGGAGGAAATCGCCGCCTGTGCAACGCGTGAAATGGGTAAAACATTGCCGGAAGCGAAGGGAGAAACAGCCCGGGGGATTGCCATTCTGCGCTATTACGCCGGAGAGGGCATGCGAAAAACGGGTGACGTCATTCCGTCTACTGACAAAGACGCGCTCATGTTTACCACCCGTGTTCCGCTCGGTGTGGTCGGTGTGATTTCTCCGTGGAACTTCCCAGTGGCGATTCCGATTTGGAAAATGGCGCCGGCATTGGTATACGGCAATACCGTTGTCATCAAACCGGCGACAGAAACAGCTGTGACATGCGCGAAGATCATTGCCTGCTTTGAGGAAGCGGGGCTCCCGGCAGGGGTCATCAATTTGGTGACAGGCCCGGGTTCTGTTGTCGGGCAGGGGCTTGCTGAGCATGACGGTGTAAACGCCGTTACGTTTACCGGTTCAAATCAAGTCGGAAAAATCATCGGGCAAGCCGCTTTAGCGAGGGGAGCCAAATATCAGCTTGAGATGGGCGGCAAAAACCCTGTCATCGTAGCTGATGACGCTGACCTTGAAGCTGCGGCAGAAGCTGTCATAACGGGGGCCTTCCGTTCAACCGGCCAGAAATGCACCGCGACAAGCCGTGTCATCGTACAAAGCGGAATTTACGAGCGCTTTAAAGAAAAACTGCTCCAGCGCACAAAAGATATTACAATCGGAGACAGCTTAAAAGAGGATGTCTGGATGGGACCGATAGCCAGCAAGAATCAGCTTGATAACTGCCTGTCATACATTGAGAAAGGCAAACAGGAGGGCGCTTCCCTTTTAATAGGAGGAGAAAAGCTGGAGAACGGAAAGTATCAAAACGGCTATTATGTTCAGCCTGCCATCTTTGACAATGTGACATCTGAGATGACAATTGCCCAGGAGGAAATTTTCGGTCCGGTGATCGCCTTGATCAAGGTGGACTCGATAGAGGAGGCGCTGAACATCGCCAATGATGTGAAGTTCGGTTTAAGTGCATCCATCTTCACGGAAAACATCGGCCGAATGCTTTCTTTCATTGATGAAATCGATGCCGGGCTGGTTCGGATCAATGCAGAAAGCGCAGGTGTTGAGCTGCAGGCGCCTTTTGGCGGCATGAAGCAGTCGAGCTCCCACTCCCGAGAACAGGGTGAGGCAGCGAAGGACTTTTTCACAGCGATCAAAACTGTTTTTGTGAAGCCGTAATGGTGCTGGAAAGAGGCGTGCGTCTCTTTCCCGGTTTATCACAACCAGCATATGATTCTCTACTTTGAAAAGGAGAAGATACTATGAAAAAAGACTTTGCGAGTGTTACTCCGGCGGGCAAAAAAACGTCCGTGCGCTGGTTCATCGTGTTTATGCTGTTTCTTGTGACCTCTATTAACTACGCGGATCGAGCGACGCTTTCCATCACCGGAGATTCCGTCCAGCACGATTTGGGATTGGACTCGGTCGCCATGGGATATGTCTTTTCTGCCTTTGGCTGGGCCTATGTCATCGGACAGCTTCCGGGCGGCTGGCTGCTGGACCGTTTTGGTTCAAAGACTATCATTGCGTTAAGCATCTTTTTCTGGTCGTTTTTTACGTTGCTGCAAGGGGCGATTGGCTTTTTCTCCGCCGGCACAGCGATTATCCTGCTGTTTGCACTGCGTTTTCTGGTTGGTTTATCAGAAGCGCCTTCATTTCCCGGAAACGGCAGAGTTGTTGCCTCATGGTTTCCAAGCTCCGAGCGCGGGACAGCTTCAGCCTTTTTTAATTCAGCACAATACTTCGCAATCGTCATTTTTTCTCCTTTAATGGGCTGGCTTACCCACTCTTTCGGCTGGCATTCCGTTTTCGTTGTCATGGGTATTGCAGGCATTCTTCTGGCTGTCATCTGGCTAAAAACGGTGTATGAACCGAAAAAACATCCGAAGGTTAATGAAGCTGAGCTTGCGTACATCGAACAGGGCGGCGGGCTGATTTCCATGGATGACAGTAAAAGCAAACAAGAAACAGAATCGAAATGGCCGTATATCAAACAGCTGTTAACGAACCGCATGCTGATTGGCGTGTACATCGCGCAATACTGTATTACGACTCTCACCTATTTCTTTCTCACATGGTTTCCGGTATATTTGGTTCAGGCCCGCGGCATGTCTATTCTTGAAGCTGGGTTTGTCGCTTCCCTGCCGGCGCTGTGCGGATTTGCCGGCGGCGTGCTTGGGGGCATTGTGTCAGACATCTTACTCAAAAAAGGCCGTTCACTGACCTTTGCAAGAAA
Source organism: Bacillus subtilis subsp. subtilis str. 168 (assembly GCF_000009045.1). Taxonomy (GTDB): domain Bacteria; phylum Bacillota; class Bacilli; order Bacillales; family Bacillaceae; genus Bacillus; species Bacillus subtilis. Next base: position 271,370 of record NC_000964.3, read on the forward strand.
AGTGCCAATCATTGCCGGCATGCTGCTGTCTTGCAGTATGATTGTCTGTAACTACACAGATTCAGCATGGCTCGTCGTTGTCATTATGTCGCTCGCGTTTTTCGGAAAAGGCTTCGGCGCATTGGGTTGGGCTGTCGTGTCGGACACGTCTCCGAAAGAATGTGCAGGATTAAGCGGCGGTTTGTTCAACACTTTCGGGAATATTGCCTCAATTACAACACCGATTATTATCGGATACATTGTCAATGCCACTGGATCTTTCAATGGCGCGCTTGTGTTTGTCGGCGCTAACGCGATTGCGGCGATCCTCAGCTATTTGCTGCTGGTCGGGCCGATCAAACGGGTCGTGTTAAAGAAACAAGAACAAGACCCCGATCAATCGTTGCCTGTCTAATATTTATGAAAGCGCTTTATAAAGGGAGGAAAATGCATGAGTTCACCGATACAAGAGCAGGTTCAAAAAGAAAAAAGATCGAATATTCCCTCAATTTCTGAAATGAAGGTGATTCCTGTTGCGGGACATGACAGCATGCTGCTGAATCTAAGCGGAGCACACAGCCCGTTTTTTACCCGGAATATCGTAATCTTAACAGACAGCAGCGGAAATCAGGGAGTCGGCGAGGTGCCTGGCGGAGAGCATATTCGCCGCACACTGGAGCTGTCAGAGCCGCTTGTTGTCGGAAAATCTATCGGTGCGTACCAGGCGATATTGCAAACGGTCAGAAAGCAGTTTGGCGATCAGGACAGGGGAGGGCGAGGAAACCAGACGTTTGATTTGCGCACCACTGTGCACGCCGTCACCGCACTGGAAGCGGCTTTGTTGGATTTGCTTGGAAAGTTTCTTCAGGAACCGGTCGCGGCTTTGCTGGGCGAAGGGAAGCAGCGTGATGAAGTAAAAATGCTCGGTTACCTCTTTTACATCGGCGACCGAAATCGGACGACCTTGCCGTATCAAAGCGATGAGCAGTCAGATTGTGCGTGGTTCCGTCTGCGCCATGAGGAAGCGCTGACGCCGGAGGCCATTGTGCGTCTTGCCGAATCCGCACAGGAGCGCTATGGCTTTCAGGATTTCAAATTGAAAGGCGGGGTGCTGCGGGGAGAAGAGGAAATCGAAGCTGTTACCGCATTATCGAAACGTTTTCCAGAGGCAAGGATCACTCTTGATCCGAACGGGGCATGGTCATTAGAGGAAGCTATTGCATTATGCAAAGGAAAGCAAGATGTGCTCGCGTATGCGGAAGATCCATGCGGGGATGAGAATGGCTACTCCGCTCGTGAAGTAATGGCTGAATTCCGCCGCGCGACAGGGCTTCCGACTGCGACAAATATGATTGCGACTGACTGGCGGGAAATGGGTCACGCGATTCAGCTCCACGCGGTCGATATACCGCTGGCTGATCCGCATTTTTGGACGATGCAAGGGTCGGTGCGGGTTGCGCAAATGTGCCATGATTGGGGTTTGACATGGGGCTCGCACTCCAACAACCACTTTGATATTTCCCTTGCGATGTTTACCCATGTGGCAGCAGCGGCTCCGGGGCGGATCACGGCGATTGATACCCATTGGATCTGGCAGGACGGGCAGCGATTAACGAAACAGCCTTTTGAGATTTCTTCTGGCTGTGTCAAGGTGCCGGATAAGCCTGGACTAGGCGTCGATATTGATATGGAACAAGTGGAAAAAGCGCATGAGATCTATCGGAAAATGAATTTAGGCGCACGGAATGATGCGATCCCAATGCAGTTCCTGATCAGCAACTGGGAATTTGACCGGAAGCGCCCGTGTCTTGTGCGATAAGTTTGATTGTAAATATTGTCATATCCGCTATTTTGTCTTACAATTGAACAACTGAAGGGAGAGTTGTTCGTGTACGAAGGTTTAGAGGATTTGAAAGTCGATACAGTCAATCGGAAAACATTAGCCAAGCAGGTCATCGAACGGATTGTCCATTTATTATCGAGCGGACAGTTGAGGGCCGGAGACAAATTGCCGACAGAAATGGAACTGATGGACATTTTGCATGTCAGCAGGCCGGTGCTACGGGAAGCACTCAGTTCACTTGAAACGCTGGGCGTCATTACGAGAAAAACACGAGGGGGCACATATTTCAACGATAAAATCGGCATGCAGCCATTTTCCGTCATGCTTGCTTTGGCCACTGATAATCTTCCGGCTATCATTGAAGCGCGGATGGCGCTAGAACTCGGGCTCGTGACAATTGCCGCGGAAAAAATCAATGAGGAAGAGCTTCAGCGTTTGCAGAAGACGATCGACGATATTGCCAACAGCACTGACAATCATTATGGTGAAGCGGATAAAGAGTTCCATCGAATTATTGCGTTAAGCGCCAATAACCCCGTCGTTGAAGGGATGATTCAGTCCCTGCTGATCACCCATGCGAAAATTGACAGCCAAATTCCGTACAGGGAGAGAGATGTAACGGTCGAATATCACAAAAAAATCTACGACGCCCTTGCCAAAAGAGATCCGTACAAAGCACATTACCACATGTATGAGCATCTGAAATTTGTCCGTGACAAAATTCTAAAAGGAATGGATGAAAAATAATGGTGAGCAACCGCAGTTGAAACGTAAGAGCTGCGGTTTTTTTAAACCAATTTAGAAAACGCTTACTAAAATATGAGGAGTGATTTTCATATGGCGATGAACCTCAGGAAGAACCAAGCCCCCCTTTACATCAAAGTGCATGAAATAGATAACACCGCGATTATTGTAAATGATGGAGGGCTGCCAAAGGGCACTGTTTTCTCATGCGGGCTCGTACTTGAAGAGGATGTTCCTCAAGGCCATAAGGTGGCCCTCACCGATCTCAATCAAGGGGACGAGATCGTGCGTTACGGAGAGGTGATCGGATTTGCTGATGAGACGATCAAACGCGGGAGCTGGATACGGGAAGCCCTCGTGAGAATGCCCGCTCCTCCGGCGTTAGACGATCTTCCTCTCGCAAACAGGGTGCCGCAGCCGCGGCCCCCACTTGAAGGATATACATTTGAAGGATACCGAAATGCGGATGGCAGTGCGGGGACAAAAAATATCCTCGGCATCACGACAAGTGTTCAATGTGTTGTTGGCGTTTTGGATTATGCAGTCAAACGAATAAAAGAAGAGCTGCTGCCGAAATACCCAAATGTCGATGACGTTGTGCCGCTGCATCATCAATACGGATGCGGCGTGGCGATCAATGCGCCCGACGCTGTCATTCCGATCCGCACGATTCAAAATCTTGCGAAGCATCCGAACTTCGGCGGTGAAGTAATGGTAATCGGATTGGGATGTGAAAAGCTCCTCCCGGAAAGAATTGCCTCCGAAAATGATGATGACATTCTATCGCTCCAGGATCACCGAGGTTTTGCGGCGATGATCCAATCCATTTTGGAAATGGCGGAGGAACGGTTAATCAGGCTGAACAGCAGAACCCGGGTGTCATGCCCTGTTTCGGATCTGGTTATCGGCCTGCAATGCGGCGGCAGTGATGCGTTTTCCGGCGTGACGGCGAACCCTGCCGTGGGGTATGCGGCTGATTTATTGGTTCGCGCAGGTGCAACGGTTTTGTTTTCTGAAGTGACAGAGGTGCGGGATGCCATTCATTTATTAACGCCGCGGGCTGTCAGTGAAGAGGTCGGACAATCGCTGATCAAAGAGATGAAGTGGTATGACAGCTATCTTCGGCGGGGAGACGCAGACCGTAGCGCAAACCCGTCACCAGGCAATAAAAAAGGCGGATTATCCAATGTGGTGGAAAAAGCGTTAGGTTCGGTAGCGAAATCAGGCACAAGCCCCATCTCCGGCGTGCTCGGCCCTGGTGAAAGAGCAAAGCAAAAAGGCCTGCTGTTCGCGGCGACACCGGCAAGCGATTTTGTGTGCGGCACCCTGCAGCTGGCTGCGGGCATGAATTTGCAGGTGTTTACGACAGGGAGAGGAACACCATATGGCCTGGCTGCTGCGCCGGTTCTGAAAGTATCGACGCGGCATTCCTTATCAGAGCATTGGGCTGATTTAATCGATATCAATGCCGGCCGAATCGCGACAGGAGAGGCCAGTATCGAAGACGTAGGCTGGGAAATCTTCAGGACGATTTTGGATGTGGCAAGCGGCCGCAAACAAACGTGGGCAGACCGTTGGGGTCTTCATAATGATTTGTGCTTGTTTAATCCTGCTCCAGTGACTTGATTCATGTTTTTATAGCGGAAAGATGGAATATGCTGTAAAATGAAAATCAGCGTATAGGAAACGGAGGGGTTACAGCATGGCATTCATTAGATTCCGAGTGACACGAATTCAATAGTGAACAACTCTCGCCTGAATGCGAGAGAATCGGGATGAATCCGCCTATGTATGAGCCCTTATATGGTTATCAAAAAAGAGGGTGGCGTGCCTGCCCTTTTTTGTGCCTTCAAGCATCCCTTCTCTCTACTGCAGGCCGGAGCATGAGAAAGGGGAAATGGGATGACAAACCTTAACGAAAAACAGCTTATCACTGAGATTGTCGGGCTTGCACGCAGCCAAGGTTTGACGGTTCATTCTGAGAACGCGCAATTGAATGAAACCGGAATGGACTTTCAAGTTGTATTTGCCAAGGACGACACAGGTATGCCATGGGTGCTGCGAAAACCGCGGCGAAGTGATGTTGTGGAAAGAGCATCTGCAGAAGGCATAACGCTTGCCTTTCTCCGCGCGAATCTGACTGCTGATGTGCCGGATTGGAGAATTCATACACCGGAATTGATCGCTTACCCCATGTTAAAAGGAACGCCGGCTGCTGGAATTGACTTGGAACAAAAGCAATATGTATGGAATATGGATCATCAGCCGCCGTCAGACGACTTTGTCCGCACACTTGCCGACATACTGGCTGAATTACATGGCACGGATCAAATATCTGCTGGGCAATCCGGAATAGAAGTGATAAGGCCAGAAGATTTCAGGCAAATGACAGCAGACTCTATGGTTGATGTGAAGAATAAGCTTGGCGTATCTACGACGCTTTGGGAAAGATGGCAAAAGTGGGTAGATGATGATGCATACTGGCCGGGTTTCTCTTCTTTGATACACGGCGATCTCCACCCGCCGCATATCCTTATCGATCAAAATGGACGTGTCACAGGACTTCTGGATTGGACAGAAGCGAAGGTTGCTGACCCAGCCAAGGATTTTGTTCTTTATCAAACCATTTTCGGAGAAAAAGAAACTGCCCGTTTGCTTGAATACTATGATCAAGCAGGCGGCCGAATATGGGCAAAAATGCAGGAACACATCTCAGAGATGCAGGCGGCGTATCCGGTGGAAATCGCCAAGCTAGCTCTGCAAACACAGCAGGAGGAACACATCAATATGGCGCTGGAAGCACTTGGTGTAACATCGGATTAAGAATTGACTTCGTTTCATGAACCGAGTATTATAAACTCTACAAATAATAGAACGGATTAACAATCGTGAGGAAGAGCAAGTACGCATCAGAATGGAGGTTCAGAGAGTCGGTGGCAGGTGTGAACCGATCCTCCCCTGATGCCGAATGGGCTTCTGAATTGCTTTGCTGAACGGATAGTAGGCGATGCCGGGTTTCTCTCCCCGTTACCAAGAGAGGAGTATCGAAACATAGGTTTTCTGTACTTAGAGTGAACGGCTGTATAGCTGTTAATAAAGGTGGTACCGCGAGACCCTCGTCCTTTGCATAGGACGGGGGTTTTTTGTGTTTCTTAAAGGAGGTGACGGCCAATGTACGATGGCTGGTGGTGGCATAGCAGATGAGTTAGAAAGGAGGATATCAAATGGTCATTGCAACTGATGATCTTGAGGTCGCATGTCCTAAATGTGAAAGAGCGGGAGAAATCGAAGGAACACCTTGCCCGGCCTGCAGCGGAAAAGGTGTTATTCTGACTGCTCAAGGATATACGCTTCTCGATTTTATCCAAAAGCATTTGAATAAGTAAAGGAGAAAAGCTGAGCTGAGATGAGAGCAGAAGAGCAGAGTAAGATTCGTGAGGCCGCAGCAGGTACGATTTTTTTGCTGATCGGAACAGTTTGTTTTGCGTCTAAATCGATTTGGATAAAATGGGCATACCAAATGGGTGCTGAGCCAGATGCCGTGCTGCTATACAGGCAGCTGCTGGCTGTTCCGCTGTTTTGGCTGATTTTTTTAATATACCGTCCTCCAATGCCAGACGGTAAGAAAAAAGGAGACCTATGGAAGGCTTGTGGCGCGGGAGTGTTTTGTTTTTTTCTGTCTCCCTTGCTTGATTTTATCGGGCTGAACCATGTATCCGCAATGGTTGAACGTATATTGCTGATGAGCTATCCGTTGTTTGTGTTTGGATTCACCGCGTGTCGTGACCGGAAAATGTCCTCAATTCAGGACCTTTTCGCAGTTCTGGCGGTCATGTTTGGGCTTTTCTTGGCGCTGGGCGGCTGGAATGCTGAGCTTTTCCAGGCGAATATGATTGGAGCTGTATTCATTTTGTTATCTTCGGCCGTCTATGCTGGTTATCTTGTCCTTTCCGGGCATCTCGTCCATCAAATCGGAGGGATCCGTCTCAATGCATACGGGATGACAGCTGCTGGAGCTGCCATGATGCTTTACACAGGGATAAAATCGGCGGCTGGCATGAATACGCCAATGGCAGCATATCCGCTTTCTATGTATGGTTTGTTCGCAGTAATTGCAGTCGTTACCACAGTGATTCCATTTGTGCTAATGCTTGAGGGCATAAAACGAATCGGGGCACAGCGAGCCGCCGCCATTTCAATGGCAGGGCCTATCCTGACGATTTTCTATGGAGCTTTATTTCTCGGTGAACGGCTCGGGCTCATTCAAGTCATTGGATGCGGTGGCGTATTTTTTGTCATTACGGGCATGGAATACAGGAAGCTGAAAACAGGAAAAAAAGAATAATTTTTATAAAACACACACGTTTTTCAATTACAATAAGTGTAATTACGTGTGTGTTTTTTGATTTTGTAAAGGTTAGGTGAGGAGATGCAGCGCATATTGCTTGTAGAAGACGACCACTCAATCAGTGAAATGGTGGATCATTATTTAACAAAAGAAGGCTTTGGAATTGTGCATGCTTTCGACGGAGAAGAGGGCATCCGGCTGTTTCAGCAGGGTTCATACGATTTGGTCCTCCTTGATATCATGCTCCCGAAGCTGAACGGCATGGATTTTCTGAAAATCATCCGGGAAAAAAGCAATATACCGGTCTTAATGATTTCGGCAAAAGATGGAGATGTGGACAAGGCATTGGGACTGGGCTTTGGGGCGGATGATTATATCGCCAAACCGTTTTCGATGATTGAGCTGACAGCCCGAGTAAAAGCCGCGATACGGCGGGCGACGCAATATTCGGCAGAGGAGCCGGCTGTGAATAAGGTGATCCGGATTCACCAGCTTGCGATAGATATAGACAATGTTTCCGTTTTGAAAAACGGAGAGCCGCTCCAGCTGACGTCAACAGAATGGCAGCTGCTGTGCTTATTTGCATCAAATCCTAAAAAAGTGTTTACGAAAGAACAAATCTACCGTTCCGTTTGGAATGAAGAGTACTTTGATGATCAGAACATCATTAACGTACATATGCGGCGGCTCAGAGAAAAGATTGAGGATGACCCCTCCTCCCCTCAATATATTAAAACGTTATGGGGCATCGGTTATAAATTAGGAGAGTTTTAGAATGACAGTGCTATGGGTGGCCGCTGTCATCGCTCTGGCGTGTCTGAATGTGATTCAATTCATAATGAAAAAGAAGCGGGACGGGAATCTGGCTTACACGGCTGACCAGCTTAGCTACATGCTCAGCCGGGATTCGGCAGGACAAATTTTGCTTCCTACAGACGATCATGCGCTCAAAGACTTGCTTGTTAACATCAATCTTATCGTTGAGAATCGTCAGCAGATCAGCGCCCAATTTGCCAAAACAGAGCAATCCATGAAGCGGATGCTGACCAATATGTCGCACGACCTGAAAACGCCGTTAACGGTCATTCTCGGTTATATTGAAGCCATTCAAAGTGACCCGAACATGCCGGACGAAGAGCGGGAAAGATTGCTGGGGAAGCTCCGCCAGAAAACAAATGAACTTATTCAGATGATCAATTCCTTTTTTGATTTAGCGAAATTAGAATCTGAAGATAAAGAGATCCCGATCACCAAAGTACATATGAACGACATATGCAAACGAAATATCCTGCACTATTATGACGCTGTTCAGTCAAAAGGCTTTCAAGCAGCCATCGATATCCCCGATACGCCGGTGTATGCGCAGGCGAATGAAGAGGCTCTGGACAGAATCCTGCAAAACCTATTGTCCAATGCGATTCAATATGGCGCGGCCGGCAAGTTAATCGGGCTGACGCTGTCTTATGATGAGAGGAACATCGCCATCACCGTATGGGATCGCGGAAAAGGGATTAGTGAAACCGATCAGCAGCGGGTGTTTGAGAGGCTGTACACACTGGAAGAATCCAGAAATAAAGCATTTCAAGGAAGCGGCTTGGGTTTAACCATCACAAAACGGCTTACAGAAAAAATGGGAGGCATCATATCCGTCCAAAGCAAGCCGTACGAACGGACTGCATTTACGATCACATTGAAACGCATGACATATTAATCGTAAGAATTTCTTAAGGTTTGAGAAATAAAAATGACAGGGCTCGCCGCTACAATAGAAAACAGGAAAAGAGAGGGAAGGAGAAACAAAGTTGACTTATATCGTACAAACAAACGGGCTGACCAAAACATATCAGGGCAAAGAGGTCGTATCCAATGTCAGCATGCATATTAAAAAAGGTGAAATCTATGGCTTTCTCGGCCCGAACGGCGCGGGGAAAACAACCATTATGAAAATGCTGACGAGCCTTGTCAAACCGACAAGCGGTGAAATCATCATCCTTGGGAACAAGTTCACCCACACGTCATATGAGGTGCTGGGGAACATCGGCAGCATGATTGAATATCCGATTTTTTATGAAAACCTGACAGCTGAAGAAAATTTAGATCTGCATTGTGAATATATGGGATACCACAATAAAAAAGCCATACAAGAAGTGCTGGATATGGTGAATTTAAAACAAATCGACAAAAAACCCGTCAAAACCTTTTCCCTCGGGATGAAGCAGCGCCTTGGAATTGCGCGTGCCATCCTCACGAAGCCGGACCTGCTTATTCTGGATGAGCCGGTGAATGGTCTTGACCCTCTCGGCATTAAAAAGATCAGGCAATTGTTTCAAGTGCTGAGCAAAGAGTACGGGATGACGCTGCTGATCTCAAGCCACCTGCTGGGTGAAATCGAACAAATCGCGGACACAATCGGCGTCATTCGGGACGGCAGGCTGCTTGAAGAGGTATCAATGGAGGATGTCAGGGGCCAGAACACTGAATACATCGAGCTTGTCACGCCGAATCAGACAAGGGCCTGCTTTGTGCTGGAGAAAGAGCTGCAATTAACCAACTTTAAAATATTAAATGAGAAAACGATTCGAATTTACGAGGCTGAAGCCTCTCAGGCTGCCATATCCAAAGCATTGATTTTAAATGATGTAGACATTGAATCAATGAACAAAAAGTATACGTCGCTGGAGGATTATTTTATCAAATTGATCAACGGCAATAGCATCAGTGCGTAAAGGAGGAGAGACACGTTGATGAATTTGATCAGAATCGAATTAAGAAAAATGAAAATGGGCTGGTATATCAGAGGTGCCCTCATTGCCAACGTGATCATTATGGGTTTTATGTGGCTGATCAGTTATTCCGAAAAAGCCGATGGCGGGGTTTCGTTCCAAAGTACGGATGAAGCATTCCTCATCATCGGCACCTTCGTCAGAGCGGTATTTATCGTATTTGGCGCTGTGCTGATCGTAAAATTGGTGATTTCGGAATATAAAAACAAAACCATTCTTGTGATGTTCACGTACCCGATCAGCCGTAAAAAGCTGCTCACCGCTAAGCTCATGATCGCGGGCGGACTGACGTTTATCACGATTTTACTTTCAAATATACTCATAGCCGCCGGTTTCTTTTGGCTGAACTCGATCTGCCATTTCATACCGGGAGAGCTTACTTCCGAGATCATTTCTCAACAGGCGGTCAAAATGGCGGTTTTCGCTTTTGGCGCCGCTGGAACCAGTTTAGTTCCCATCTTTTTTGGGATGCGTAGACACTCGGTTCCGGCGACCATCATTTCATCTGTAGTAATTGTGATGCTCATCAGCTCAACAAGTCCGGGCTTCTCGATTTCATCTGTTGTGTATATCCCGTTATCGTTAGCGGCATTCGGTTTGTTCTTTTCCTACATGGCGATCAGGAATGCGGACAAGCAGGATGCGTAAACAAAGGCGCCCAATATGTATAAAAGGCCGATGCTGTCAGCACCGGCCTTTCCATTATGAGTCTGTTCTTGTTTCAAGATAATGCTTCTTGCCAATCTCTTTGCTCATCATATAGAAATGGAAGCAATATTCACCGATTGCCATGACGATCGCGCCGAATAAAGCCGCCAATGCAACTTCACCGCCAGTCATCCCCATAGAAAGCGGCATGCCCATCAGCCAGATCACGAGAAAGGCCAAACCAAAATCAGCCAAAGTTGCAATCATATTATTCCATTTCGGCAATACATAAAGATCGCCCAGCAAATAAGAAATAACCCCTAACACAATCGTCATTAGCAGCGTATCACCAAACGTGAAACCAAAGCCCAGACCAAGCACCAGATACAACACAATAATCGTCATAATACCTTTAATAGCGAGCGCTTTCACATGTGTCATTACAATTCCTCCTTTTGTCATTTGATTTGTTATGTATAATTCCTCAAATGTAAAAAGTTAAACCTTATTTCTTTTCGGAGGCGGGTGCAAATCTGCTGGGGAGAGGTCAATGATGTGAATCCAGGAATTGAGGCTGCGGCGCTTCGACAGCGGAAACGTGAAGCTTGTACTGCACCGGACGCTGCTTTGATGCCCAACAGCCCATTATGTTTGCTGTTTTTAGATGAATAAATTTAAAAACTTCTCCTGTCCCTCCGTCATCACTTCTGAAGTAATGAAATATGATGAAAAGAGATCAAGGGGAGGTGACGTGATGGCGGTCGTGAGAGCAACGAGTGCGGATGTCGATTTGATGGCAAGGCTGCTCAGAGCGGAAGCGGAAGGCGAAGGCAAGCAGGGGATGCTGCTTGTCGGCAACGTTGGAATTAATCGGCTGCGGGCGAATTGCTCAGATTTTAAAGGCCTCCGCACCATCAGGCAGATGATTTATCAGCCACACGCGTTTGAGGCTGTGACTCATGGATATTTTTATCAAAGGGCGCGAGATAGCGAGCGTGCCCTTGCACGCCGGTCGATTAATGGTGAAAGGCGCTGGCCTGCAAAATTTAGTTTATGGTACTTCAGGCCGCAGGGGGACTGTCCAGCCCAGTGGTATAACCAGCCGTTTGTGGCCAGATTTAAGTCACACTGCTTTTATCAGCCGACGGCGGAGACGTGTGAAAATGTATATAACACATTTTAGAGACAGGACACCGTTCAAATTGAACGGTGTTTTTCTTTGAAAAGATGCAATGCAAAATATTCCTGTGAGATAATCAAAGAAAAAAGAGCTGACGGAGATGACAGAATGGCAACAATTGACCTGCAAAAGAAAAGTGTAAAGATCGTACTGGAGAAAAAGCAGTTAACGAAGGTGACGGCTCGTGTTGGACTGGTTCTTGATATTACGGGATCGATGAGACCGCTCTACAAAAACGGGACGGTTCAAAATGTGGTGGAGCGGATTTTGGCAGTGGCTGATCAGTTTGATGATAACGGTTTGCTGGATGTATGGGTGTATGATAATGAATTTTCCCGATTAAAGCCAGTTTCAGAAAAGGATTTTTCGGGCTATGTCGATCGTGAAATTTTAAATAATGACCGCTTGCATAAATTCGGCAGAAATGATGAGCCGCCAGTCATGAAGGACGTGCTGCGCAAATATGTTACGGAGGAACCGAGCTCGTATCCTGCTTTCATTGTTTTTATCAATGACGGGGGCTGTAAAAAGTCAATCAAACCGATAATTGAAGCTTCTTCTGATAAACCGGTGTTCTGGCAGTTTGTCGGCATCGGAAACGGAAACTTTGATTTTCTCAATAAACTGGATACGTTAGAAGGGCGTGTCATTGATAACACGAACTTCCTGCATATCGAAGAGATTGACCGCATTTCTGATGATGAGCTTTATGATGCTCTGCTTGCTGAATTTCCATTTTGGCTGAAAGAAGCGAAGGAAAAAGGGATTGTAAGAGAACAAGAGCCTCCTGCTGAAAAGCCGAAAAAGAAGGGCTTTTTCAGCAGATTGTTTTCGAAATAACTGATAAAGAGCACTGAGTCATTCTGCGAAATGGCTCGGTGTTTTTGTTTTTTTAAGATCATGTGAAGAAAAATAGGCCGAATGGGCGGCTTGCAAACGACAGGATATGCAGAAAACGCGTCATTCAGCCAGCTTTCGGCATGTTTCAGCAGCAGGCTTGTGAGGGAAGACCTGTTTTTAATGTTCAGCGCTTACAATCAGTTCACACTTCTTCACAGTCGTTTAACAATGATTTCCTATAATGGAGACGATCAATGAGGAGAGAGGGGATCTTGAATGGCATACGACAGTCGTTTTGATGAATGGGTACAGAAACTGAAAGAGGAAAGCTTTCAAAACAATACGTTTGACCGCCGCAAATTTATTCAAGGAGCGGGGAAGATTGCAGGACTTTCTCTTGGATTAACGATTGCCCAGTCGGTTGGGGCCTTTGAAGTAAATGCTGCGCCTAACTTCTCAAGCTATCCGTTTACATTAGGGGTAGCGTCAGGTGATCCGCTTTCTGACAGTGTCGTGCTTTGGACACGTCTGGCACCAGATCCGCTGAATGGCGGGGGAATGCCGAAGCAAGCAGTGCCTGTCAAATGGGAGGTCGCAAAGGATGAGCATTTCCGCAAAATCGTAAGAAAAGGCACTGAAATGGCTAAACCAAGTCTTGCCCATTCCGTTCATGTGGAAGCGGACGGGCTTGAGCCAAACAAAGTGTACTATTACCGTTTCAAAACCGGCCATGAACTAAGCCCTGTCGGAAAAACAAAAACACTGCCTGCCCCTGGCGCCAATGTGCCGCAAATGACCTTTGCATTTGCTTCCTGCCAGCAATATGAGCACGGATATTATACGGCCTACAAGCATATGGCAAAGGAAAAGCTTGATCTTGTCTTCCATCTCGGTGATTACATATATGAATACGGCCCAAATGAATATGTATCAAAAACAGGCAATGTCCGCACGCACAACAGCGCGGAAATCATTACGCTGCAAGACTATCGGAACCGTCACGCTCAATACCGTTCTGACGCCAATCTTAAAGCTGCACATGCGGCATTCCCTTGGGTTGTAACTTGGGATGACCATGAAGTTGAAAACAACTATGCCAATAAAATACCTGAAAAAGGACAGTCGGTTGAAGCATTCGTGCTCCGCCGCGCGGCAGCATACCAGGCATACTATGAACATATGCCGCTCCGCATTTCCTCTTTGCCGAATGGCCCAGATATGCAGCTGTACCGGCACTTTACGTACGGAAACCTGGCGTCCTTCAATGTGCTTGATACCCGCCAGTACAGGGACGACCAAGCCAATAACGACGGCAATAAGCCGCCTTCTGATGAATCGCGCAATCCGAATCGGACTCTGCTTGGAAAAGAACAGGAGCAGTGGCTCTTCAACAATTTGGGCAGCTCGACAGCCCACTGGAATGTGCTGGCGCAGCAGATTTTCTTTGCCAAGTGGAATTTCGGGACAAGCGCAAGCCCGATCTACAGCATGGATTCGTGGGACGGCTACCCGGCTCAGCGCGAACGGGTTATCAATTTCATTAAAAGCAAAAATCTGAATAATGTTGTCGTACTGACAGGTGATGTACACGCAAGCTGGGCATCGAATTTGCATGTCGATTTCGAGAAGACAAGTTCAAAAATATTCGGAGCCGAATTTGTTGGAACCTCGATCACTTCCGGAGGGAACGGAGCGGATAAGCGAGCGGATACGGACCAAATTTTAAAAGAAAATCCGCACATCCAGTTCTTTAACGACTATCGCGGATATGTCCGCTGTACAGTGACGCCTCACCAGTGGAAAGCCGATTATCGGGTGATGCCATTTGTGACCGAGCCGGGCGCAGCCATTTCCACGCGGGCTTCATTCGTTTACCAGAAAGACCAAACCGGGTTGAGAAAGGTATCATCCACAACAATCCAAGGCGGGGTGAAGCAATCCGATGAGGTCGAAGAGGATCGTTTCTTTTCGCACAACAAAGCCCACGAAAAACAAATGATTAAGAAGCGTGCAAAAATCACGAATTAAGGAGTGGAAATTATGTTTTCAAACATTGGAATACCGGGCTTGATTCTCATCTTCGTCATCGCCCTCATTATTTTTGGCCCTTCCAAGCTGCCGGAAATCGGGCGTGCCGCCGGACGGACACTGCTGGAATTTAAAAGCGCCACAAAATCACTTGTGTCTGGTGATGAAAAAGAAGAGAAATCAGCTGAGCTGACAGCGGTAAAGCAGGACAAAAACGCGGGCTGAATGCTGATGAGGCAGACACCGGGTCTGCCTCTTTTTTTATGAAAGGGAGGGCTTTTTTGAATGGATAAAAAAGAAACCCATCTGATCGGGCATTTAGAAGAGCTTCGCCGCCGGATTATCGTCACCCTTGCGGCATTTTTTCTATTTCTCATCACGGCTTTTTTGTTCGTACAGGACATTTATGACTGGCTGATCAGGGATTTGGATGGAAAGCTGGCTGTGCTAGGACCGAGTGAAATCCTCTGGGTGTATATGATGCTTTCCGGCATTTGTGCCATTGCGGCTTCTATCCCTGTTGCCGCGTACCAGCTGTGGCGTTTCGTTGCACCGGCGCTGACTAAAACGGAGCGCAAGGTGACGCTCATGTACATACCAGGTTTATTTGCGTTGTTTTTGGCGGGCATCTCCTTCGGATACTTTGTCTTGTTTCCGATCGTGCTCAGCTTTTTGACTCATTTATCCTCCGGCCACTTTGAAACGATGTTTACGGCTGACCGCTACTTTAGGTTTATGGTGAATTTGAGCCTGCCGTTCGGCTTCTTGTTTGAGATGCCCTTGGTGGTGATGTTTTTAACAAGGCTGGGCATCTTAAATCCTTACAGACTGGCCAAAGCGAGAAAGCTTTCCTATTTTCTGCTGATTGTCGTGTCCATATTGATTACACCGCCTGATTTTATTTCTGATTTTCTCGTGATGATCCCGCTTCTTGTCCTGTTTGAAGTGAGTGTCACCCTATCGGCGTTTGTCTACAAAAAGAGGATGAGGGAAGAAACAGCGGCGGCCGCTTAGTGCAGCGTACCACCCGGTGACTTCACATCCTCATCATATTGTGCGGCCGTAACAGCGGCGATTCTCAATGCCCGGACAATCGTGTCCAGGCTGAGGCTCGGCGCTGTTTTGTCGATTGTTTGCTGCGGAATGTAAGGAATATGAATAAAACCGCCGCGAATGTGTGGGGATGTCCGGCTAATGTGATCCATTAACCCGTAGAACAAATAGTTGCATACAAAGGTCCCCGCTGTGTAGGAAACCGCAGCTGGAATGCCGTGTTCCTTCATCTTAGCAGTCATTCGTTTCACGGGAAGCCTTGTCCAGTAAGCGGCGGGCCCATCTGGAGAAATCTCTTCATCAATCGGCTGATGTCCTTCGTTATCGGGGATTCGCGCATCTGCAAGGTTGATTGCCACTCGTTCCGGTGTAATCTGCATCCGTCCTCCTGCTTGGCCGACACAAATTACGATATCTGGCTGATGTTTTTGAATGGCTTGGCGCAGAGTGTCCAGAGCGGATCTAAAGACGGTTGGAATTTGTTCCGCTGTAATAATGGCTTCTTCTGTCTCGAAGCCATTAAGCCGTTTCGCCGCTTCCCATGATGGATTGACGGTTTCTTTGTCAAAAGGGTCAAAGCCTGTGATCAGCACTTTTTTTCTCATTCTCCCATCTCCTTTTTCTTTTATTCTATTGTTTATTTATGGGTTTTTCATCAAAATAATGTAAAGGAGTGAATCATAATGGAGCATTTGCCGGAGCAGTATCGCCAGTTATTCCCAACCTTGCAGACGCATACGATGCTTGCCAGCTGTTCTCAGAGCGCATTGGCAGAGCCTGTATCAAGGGCGATCCAGGATTATTATGATAGCCTGCTGTATAAAGGGACGAACTGGAAAGAAGCGATTGAAAAAACAGAGTTTGCGAGAAACGAGTTTGCAAAGCTGATCGGGGCTGAACCGGATGAAGTGGCGATTGTGCCGTCAGTTTCTGATGCACTGGTTTCTGTAGCATCGTCCTTAACTGCATTTGGAAAGAAGCACGTTGTATATACAGATATGGATTTTCCGGCGGTGCCTCATGTTTGGCAGGCACACTCCGATTATACCGTATCCGTCATTCCATCAATAGACGGCGTGCTGCCGCTTGAACAATATGAAACGCATATTTCGGATGAAACAGTACTGACGTGTGTTCCTCACGTTCATTATCGTGACGGCTATGTTCAGGATATAAAAGCGATTGCCGAGATTTCTCAGAGAAAGGGCTCTTTATTGTTTGTAGATGCTTATCAATCAGCCGGGCATATTCCCATTGATGTGAAGGAATGGGGCGTAGATATGCTGGCAGCAGGCACCCGGAAGTATTTGCTCGGCATACCGGGTGTGGCGTTTCTTTATGTGAGAAAGGAGCTGGCTGACGCACTGAAGCCGAAAGCATCAGCTTGGTTCGGAAGAGAGAGCGGATTTGATGGGGCTTATGCAAAAGTCGCGCGCCGTTTTCAAACGGGCACCCCAGCTTTTATCAGCGTATACGCAGCTGCAGCGGCTTTATCGCTGCTGAATCATATTGGGGTTTCTCATATCAGGGATCATGTGAAAACGATCTGTGCCGATGCAGTTCAATATGCCGCTGAAAAAGGCCTGCAGCTGGCGGCGGCACAAGGTGGGATTCAGCCGGGCATGGTTGCGATCCGGGATGAGCGGGCATCGGAAACGGCGGGGTTGCTGAAGAAGAAAAAAGTGATTTGCGCGCCGCGGGAAAATGTTATCCGTCTCGCTCCCCATTTTTATAATACGAAGGAGGAAATGCGGCACGCGATTGATGAAATCGCGGCGAAAACGATCCACAAGTAAACATGAAAAAGCCCCTGAACACTAGTCAGGGGCTTTTCATATTAATGATCTACTTTAACGCGTTTCATAAAGAAAGCGCCAATTAAACCGATAATGGCAACAATCATTGCAAACACAAATGCGTGCTGTACGCCTGCTGTCAAAGCTTGCGGGATGACTGCCGGATCGGCAGGGTTTTTAACTGTACTCATATAATCATGCTGGCCTGCAGCCATAATGCTGACCGCAACCGCTGTTCCGATAGCGCCGGCCATTTGCTGCAGCGTGTTCATAATGGCGGTGCCGTCTGGATAAAATTCACGCGGCAGTTGGTTTAAACCGTTTGTCTGTGCAGGCATCATGATCATAGAAATCCCGATCATCAAGCAGGTGTGCAGGATGATAATCAGCACAGCTGTTGAAGTGGTCGTGACATTTGAGAAGAACCATAGTACAACGGTGACAATCACAAATCCCGGAATGACAAGCCATTTCGGCCCGTATTTATCGAACAAGCGGCCTGTAACAGGGGACATAAATCCATTTAAAATACCGCCCGGCAAGAGAACAAGACCAGATGCAAATGCAGTGAGGACTAAGCCGCCTTGCAGATACATCGGCAGAAGCAGCATAGATGACAGAATGACCATCATACAAATGAACACCATGATCACACCCAAAATAAACATCGGGTATTTGAACGCACGGAGGTTCATCATAGGCTGCTTCATTGTCAGCTGGCGGATTGAAAATAAGATAAGGCCGACAACGCCGACAATCAGCGACACGATAACAGTCGGGCTGGACCATCCCCCGGAGCCTTCACCCGCGTTGCTGAATCCGAATACAATGCCGCCGAAGCCAATCGTCGACAGGATGATAGACAATACATCGATTTTCGGCTTTGTCGTTTCAGATACATTTTGCATATATGCGATACCGAAAACAAGCGCCAGCACAAGGAATGGAAGAGAGATCCAGAAAATCCAGTGCCAGTTGAGATGCTCCAGAACCAATCCTGAGAAAGTTGGGCCGATGGCGGGCGCGAACATAATGACAAGCCCGATCGTTCCCATTGCGGCACCCCGTTTATGAGGCGGGAAAATCACCAAGATTGTGTTAAACATCAGCGGCAGTAAAAGACCGGTTCCAAGTGCCTGAACGATCCTTGCCGCTAATAAAAACGAGAAGCTCGGCGCAAGCGCCGCAATGAATGTACCTAAAATTGAAAAGATAAGTGACACGGTAAAAAGCTGTCTTGTTGTGAACCACTGCAACAGCAGTCCTGAAACAGGAACAAGGATACCGAGTACAAGCAGGTAGCCCGTCGTTAACCATTGGACGGTTGCCGCTGTAATGTTCAATTCCTTCATAAGGTCGGTTAACGCAATATTCAGCGCTGTTTCACTGAACATGCCGATAAAACCGGCCAACAGCAAGGAAATCATAATCGGCATCACTTTGTATTGCTGAGATGCTTTAGCTGTTGTTTCCAAAATCATTTCCCCTCTCTATCAACTGCATGTAGTATGTCGTTTTTTTTATCTCTTCAGCAGGTCAGGAATGCAGCTGGAGATATGAAGGAGCGGCGTACTGTTTTTTGCCGTCAAAGATAAAAGGATGCCGCCTTCAATCATCGCGTTAACCACAGTGCTGGCTTCTTTTGCACGGCTCTCGCTGCAGCCAGTCTGCCGCAGTTTTTCCTCATACACAGAGGCCCATTCTTTGTAGGCTTCATGACAGGCTTCGCGCAACGGTTCGCTTTTCAATGACGTCTCAGCCGCTAGCAAGCCCACAGGCAAGCCTTCAATGTCTTCCGTACATGAAAACTGGCAGGAGAGCTCCTTCAAAAAGGCTTGAATGCCTTCCGCTGGATCGGTGCAGGCTTCCATGCAGTCCGCGATTTTCTGACGGATATACTCCTTCATCTCATTCACGGCTTCGATCGCAAGCTGTTCTTTACCCCCGGGAAAGTGGTAGTAAAGAGAGCCTTTAGGCGCGCCGCTTTCCTTTATAATCTGGTTCAGCCCCGTGCCGTAATACCCTTGCAGCTGAAAAAGCCGGGTAGCTGCCGAAAGGATTTTCTCACGGGAATCTCCATAACTCATAACATTCCCACCTTACTGAATTGCAATCAAAAATATAGTGACTGGTCTATTATCTTGATTCAATCATCAATTGTCAAGAAAAATTCATTGTATGAAAAGACAAAAAAAGAAGGATATGACAACAAAAAATACTGAGAGAAAAGCTGACTGATCTTTTGACTGAATAGATAAAATGTACAATGATTAATCATCATATGGATGTAAGGAGAGAAATAGATGAAAAAACAACGAATGCTCGTACTTTTTACCGCACTATTGTTTGTTTTTACCGGATGTTCACATTCTCCTGAAACAAAAGAATCCCCGAAAGAAAAAGCTCAGACACAAAAAGTCTCTTCGGCTTCTGCCTCTGAAAAAAAGGATCTGCCAAACATTAGAATTTTAGCGACAGGAGGCACGATAGCTGGTGCCGATCAATCGAAAACCTCAACAACTGAATATAAAGCAGGTGTTGTCGGCGTTGAATCACTGATCGAGGCAGTTCCAGAAATGAAGGACATTGCAAACGTCAGCGGCGAGCAGATTGTTAACGTCGGCAGCACAAATATTGATAATAAAATATTGCTGAAGCTGGCGAAACGCATCAACCACTTGCTCGCTTCAGATGATGTAGACGGAATCGTCGTGACTCATGGAACAGATACATTGGAGGAAACCGCTTATTTTTTGAATCTTACCGTGAAAAGTGATAAACCGGTTGTTATTGTCGGTTCGATGAGACCTTCCACAGCCATCAGCGCTGATGGGCCTTCTAACCTGTACAATGCAGTGAAAGTGGCAGGTGCCCCTGAGGCAAAAGGGAAAGGGACGCTTGTTGTTCTTAACGACCGGATTGCCTCAGCCCGATATGTCACCAAAACAAACACAACTACAACAGATACATTTAAATCAGAAGAAATGGGCTTCGTCGGAACAATTGCAGATGATATCTATTTTAATAATGAGATTACCCGTAAGCATACGAAGGACACGGATTTCTCGGTTTCTAATCTTGATGAGCTGCCGCAGGTTGACATTATCTATGGATACCAAAATGACGGAAGCTACCTGTTTGACGCTGCTGTAAAAGCCGGAGCAAAGGGGATTGTATTTGCCGGTTCTGGGAACGGGTCTTTATCTGATGCAGCCGAAAAAGGGGCGGACAGCGCAGTCAAAAAAGGCGTTACAGTGGTGCGCTCTACCCGCACGGGAAATGGTGTCGTCACACCAAACCAAGACTATGCGGAAAAGGACTTGCTGGCATCGAACTCTTTAAACCCCCAAAAAGCACGGATGTTGCTGATGCTTGCGCTTACCAAAACAAATGATCCTCAAAAAATCCAAGCTTATTTCAATGAGTATTGAAGAAAAGAAGGCGAATAAGCCTTCTTTTTTTTGGCTTTTTAGGACCAATAATGACCTCTGAATCTTAAAATTTCTTTAAAAATAAGCCAAAATTACCCTTTACTTAATTAATTTGGTAACGTAATATAATTGGAGAATTTGTTACAAAAAAAGGAGGATATTATGAAATTTGTAAAAAGAAGGATCATTGCACTTGTAACAATTTTGATGCTGTCTGTTACATCGCTGTTTGCGTTGCAGCCGTCAGCAAAAGCCGCTGAACACAATCCAGTCGTTATGGTTCACGGTATTGGAGGGGCATCATTCAATTTTGCGGGAATTAAGAGCTATCTCGTATCTCAGGGCTGGTCGCGGGACAAGCTGTATGCAGTTGATTTTTGGGACAAGACAGGCACAAATTATAACAATGGACCGGTATTATCACGATTTGTGCAAAAGGTTTTAGATGAAACGGGTGCGAAAAAAGTGGATATTGTCGCTCACAGCATGGGGGGCGCGAACACACTTTACTACATAAAAAATCTGGACGGCGGAAATAAAGTTGCAAACGTCGTGACGCTTGGCGGCGCGAACCGTTTGACGACAGGCAAGGCGCTTCCGGGAACAGATCCAAATCAAAAGATTTTATACACATCCATTTACAGCAGTGCCGATATGATTGTCATGAATTACTTATCAAGATTAGATGGTGCTAGAAACGTTCAAATCCATGGCGTTGGACACATCGGCCTTCTGTACAGCAGCCAAGTCAACAGCCTGATTAAAGAAGGGCTGAACGGCGGGGGCCAGAATACGAATTAATGAAAAACAAAACCTTGAAGAATGCTATTCTTCAAGGTTATTCTGCTTTCAGCACAATGGTTTTCGCAGCCATATCATGAACGGTTTGTTTTTTCTTCGTAAATGCGGCAGTCAAATAGATCAGGCGGGAGAACACATGCACCCACGCTATCAGGTAACGGACAATGGCTTGCGGGAAGGATATTTTTTTATATGTTTCGTCCCTCACGATTTGCAGCCCGATGATTTTTTTGCCCAGTGTGCCCTTCCAATTTGTCAGCGGCATCAGCAAAGGGTACACAATCAGCATCAATATGGCGACAATAATGACACCGGCGGACCCATCGCCAAACGTAAATCCGGCTGCCAAAATCACTGCTGCGGCAATGATTACATCAAGTAAAAGAGCGCAGGCGCGCAGCATGAAACCAGCTAGTTCCAATAGAAACACTCCTTAAAATGTTAAATAAACACCTAATGATTGTAAAAAAGAAGGGCCTAAAGTGGGAATAGGTGATAAGCCTTAAATCACAAAAGTTGGTGAAAATGTCATAGGTAAATTGGCATAATCAGCCAGCTTATCACATTACCAAATTCTTTTTTAGCCCGAAACCAAGCCCTCAGAAGTTATTTTTGTTAAAATAGAAAAGTTACAACAGAATTCGGAGGGTTTATTGTGGGAAAAGTGAAACGAAATGCCCCTTGCCCATGCGGCAGCGGCAAGAAATATAAAAAATGCTGCGGAAGTAAAGTTGTCGACTTCCCGGCGGAACTAGCGGCAAAAGAAGCGAAACAAATTCAGGAAGACTTAGTGGAGTATGCCTTCACAGTACATAGAGAAAGCATTTCAGGCTTTATCAACCAGCATGATTTTCTTTCTGCTATGGACAGACAGACGAAAGACATCAGCGTATTTAACTTAGGAATCTGGGGAATCTTCTTCCACCCGCTTGCTGGTGAGAAGACAATCTTCGAAGAGTACCTTCAGAAAAAAGGCGATTCGATCACTCGTCCGAAAACGCGTGAGATCGTAGAATCATGGCAGAGCATGACGCCTGCTTTATTGCTGCTGAAGGACCTGAAGGAAGGCATCATTCACTTTGAAGATGTCATTACGGCAAAACAATTCGAAGTGGAAATGGACGCCAGCAATCAAGACCTTCCTCCAGTGGGAAGCCTGATTCTTGGATACCCAATCCACGAAGCGGAAAAAGCAGAATTCTTCATGCAGTTCACGATCTTCCCGGTGAAGAGAACAGAAGCGCTGATCAGCAAGGTGAAGAAATATGCGGATGCCGCTGTGAAGGACGGCAAAACGCCGGAGGACTTCATGAAGCAGGAATTCAACAACGTTCTGTTCGCGTTGTTAGCTGAGAAAGATGAAGAGCCACAAGCAGAGAAAGCGGAAGTAAGCACTGTTGAGTGGGCAAACGACTTGGAGAAAGAAACCGCTGCGGCTATTGAAGAAGGCATGAGCGGGGAAGAGTATCCGACTGAATTGATCCCAGCTGTTATTGACATCTGGAAAACATTCTGCGAGAAAAAATCACCTGTCATCAGAAAGCCGGAAGCTTTTGCGGCGGCAGTTGAATATTATGTAAACGCAATTTCTCTTAACGGCGCGTCCGTTTCCCAGGCTAAACTGGCGAAAAAATACGGCGTTAGCGCATCAACGATTTCCAGCCGTTACAAAGAAATTGAAAGCACGCTGCAAGATGAAGCAGATCGTTTTGCACAAGCGTTATCCTCATAATGGAAAAAACCTTGAAAAGCCAGGCTTTTCAAGGTTTTTTTATTTCTGAAACGGAATTTTGATTTCTAACCGGAAGATGGGGTGGCGGTAGGTAAAATCCAGCCTGCCAAAAGCGCCCTTCACCAGTTTTTGAATGATATATGTGCCCATGCCTTCATGAGCGCCGTTTTTCGTTGAGCGGCCAAACGATTGATAAATTGTATCGAGCACTTTTGGGTCCATCCCGGGAGTGCTGTTTTCACAAGTCAGTACATAAAGCCCGCTGCGCAGTGAAGTCTCCAGTTTAATCTCTGCTTTTTCTCGGGCCTCCGCCGCGCTGTCGAGCGCATTTTCTAATATGTTGCCGACCAAGCTGACCTGATCAGCAGGCGAAAACGGAAGGGAAGAAAGCGGTGTATGCATATGCAGCGAAACACTCACATTCGAGGCGCGGGCTTTTTCTAAAAAATCATAAAGCACCCCTGCAACGTACGCGTTCTCTCCTTTCAAAAAACGGTCATATTGGCTGTATTGATCCGCCCAGTTTTGAATATATGCTTGTGTATCTGCCTTGGGCTGAGCTGATTTGATTGCAGTGATATGTTTCATTGTGTCATGATTCCGGCTTCTGACATCAATCAGCATTTGATTGGCGTGCTGTTCAGCTTGAGTCAGCTTATCAATTTGATCAGAAAGCCTTGCCTGCAAAGCAGACTGTCCGATACGGAGCCCTTCACACCCTGCAAATATCGCGATTACACATAATACCGGCATGATGTCTGTGCCAATCAACACCACTCCCACCGACATCACTTGAATCACCGCAATCCACGCACAAAGCCCTGAGGAACAGTGTTTCCACACCCGCTTCGTATTCCAAATGTACAATCCTGCAGCAGCTGCGCCTAAAGCAGCGGCGAGCCAAGAGGCGGCTGTGCTGTGTGAAAAAGCAGCAGCTCCCTGATAACATATGAAACTAAATAAAATCAGATAAAGACATTGAAAAAGGGTAATCACGTACTAAACTCCTCAAAAATAGTAGTTTTGAAAATAATCAAGCTGCTGCTTAGTGATCATCGCTTTTTTAGACGTTCCCTCAAAGGAAACTGTGAATGAATGCTTGGTATAAGCGGAAAAATGCTTTATGTAATGAATGTTGATAATAAAGGAACGATGCGAACGAAGAAAATCTTTTTCGGGCAGGTCGCCTTTAATATCATTTAATGTTTGATACGTTTGCACCTCTTCGGCGGTTGTCACAATCGTCGTCGAACGTCCCGTCCGTTCTGCGAAAATAATATCCTTCTTTTGCAGGACGTGCATTTCAGACTTTTGCTTTATCAATATACGCCCATTCAAACTCGTTTCCGTTTTCTTTTTCAAGTACCGGTCGAAGGAAGCGGCCAGACGGTCGGCATAGTACGGCTTCATAATATAATCATGGACGTTCAGGTCAAAGGCGTGAACCGCATAACCGCCGTGGCCGGTAACAAAAATCACATCCACATCAAGTGAATGGGATTTGATCAAATCAGCAAGCTCGTAGCCAGACATATGGGGCATCTCGATATCGGCAAGCAGCAGATCAATGTCTCCGTTCTTTACCCGCCTGTAGGCTTCCTTCGCTGAATCGGTGGAAAAGACAATTTCGACGTCCTGCATTCTGGACACGATCGCTTCTAACTTCTCTAAATCTACTCGATAATCATCTACAAGTCCGACTTTTACCATTATCATTCCCCTAGTTACATAGAATCATCTTTATTCTATCCCATTTCACGACATAAAAAGAACTCTTCGCGACAACTTTATCCAACTAATCCAGCTTTTCGTATATAGTCATTACTAGAAATAAAGATAAGGGAGATTGTGACATGATTACACTGACCGATTGCAGCCGCAGGTTTCAGGATAAGAAAAAAGTAGTCAAAGCGGTGCGAGATGTAAGCTTAACAATTGAAAAAGGAGAAGTCGTCGGCATTCTCGGAGAAAACGGTGCCGGCAAAACGACGATGCTGAGAATGATTGCTTCCTTGCTTGAACCATCACAGGGTGTAATCACAGTAGACGGCTTTGACACGGTCAAGCAGCCGGCTGAGGTCAAACAAAGAATCGGTGTCTTATTCGGAGGAGAAACCGGGCTTTACGACAGGATGACCGCTAAAGAAAATCTCCAATACTTCGGCAGGCTGTATGGGCTGAACCGCCACGAGATCAAAGCAAGAATAGAAGATTTATCGAAACGGTTCGGCATGCGCGATTATATGAACCGGAGAGTGGGCGGGTTTTCGAAAGGCATGAGGCAGAAAGTCGCCATTGCCAGAGCGCTGATTCACGATCCGGACATCATTTTATTTGATGAGCCGACAACTGGGCTTGATATTACGTCAAGCAACATCTTCCGCGAATTTATACAGCAGCTGAAAAGAGAACAAAAAACGATTCTTTTCTCCAGCCACATTATGGAGGAAGTGCAGGCGCTCTGTGACAGTGTCATCATGATTCACAGCGGAGAGGTGATTTACCGAGGGGCGCTTGAATCACTATACGAGAGCGAGCGCAGTGAGGATTTGAATTACATCTTTATGTCTAAGCTTGTCAGGGGGATTTCTTAAATGCTGAGCCATATTTATAAAAAAGAAATGATCGACGCTTTACGCGACAGAAAAACGATATTACTCACAATCTTAGTGCCGATGATTATGATGCTTGGACTTGTCTTTTTTTATGAAAGCATGCTGTCCGACAAAGGGGAGCAGTACACGCTGGCTGTCGGCCATTCGCTTCCGCCCGCACTGGAAAGCAAGCTTAATGAGATTGACGAAATCAGCGTAAAAACATTTGCAAAGCCTGAAGAGGCAGTTGATGAAGGAAAAGCAGATGCCTATCTGAACGTCCCGAAAGAGTTCGACTCATATGTCAACAGCATGACACCTTTTAAGGTTGATGTTTACGGCAATTCAATCGATCAAGGGTCGTCAAATGCCATGCAGCTTGTGCAGTCTGCCTTAGATCAGTACAAAAATGAAATTGTGCAGCAACGTTTAACAAATAAGCATATTGATCAATCGGTGATCCAGCCGTTTACAATTCAGCAAAAGGAAGCGGATGAGGAGAAAGGGACTTCCGCTATTATGCTTTCCGCCATTCTGCCCATGCTGATTCTGACTTCCATTGTTTCCGGCGCAATGCCGATCGCTCTTGATATCATGGCCGGTGAAAAGGACCGAAAGTCAATCGAGGCGCTGCTATTAACGCCAGTCAGCAGAAACAAAGTGCTGGTCGGCAAGTGGCTTGCGGTTTCCACTTTTGGCGTGGCTTCAGGTGTATTTGCTTTGGTGTTTTTGATTTTGTCCACCGTGTTATTTACCGAAAATTTAAAAACGGCCTTCCAGCTGGGAGATCATATGTGGAGTGTAATCGGCGCTTCAGCCTTAATCATTGTGCTCTCTGCATTGCTGATATCTGCGATGGAGCTTTTCATCAGCATCATGTCCAGCTCGGTAAAAGAAGCGCAAAGTTATATGTCTCTCGTCGTCTTTCTGCCTGTGTTCCCGATGTTTTTCATCTTCAGCAAGGCACCGAACCAATTTGACTTATCATACTTTCTCATCCCGTTTCTGAACCTGCATGCGTTATTTAAACAGCTTTTATTCGGGATGGTTGACCCGGCTACCATTTTGTCTACGTCAGGAACCATCGCCGTGCTCATCGCCATCTTCTTTTTACTAGCCAGAGCCTGCTTCCTGAAAGACAAATGGGTTCTTCCAAAATAAACTTGCGAAAGGAGAAATACACTTTCTCCTTTTTGTATATCCTGAAAAAAGAAGGAAAATAGAAAAAGGATATCTAATACAAAAAGTGACCCTGCACTATTTTTCATCAAAATTGGTTTCAAAGGAGAAGGAACAATGGATCAAACACGTACACTCGGCAAAACGAAGCTGAAGGTGAAGCGGATCGGATTCGGCGCGAATGCGGTCGGCGGGCATAATCTATTTCCAAATCTAAATGATGAAACAGGGAAGGATTTAGTGCGCACGGCATTGGATGGCGGCGTCAATTTTATCGATACCGCCTTTATATATGGATTGGGGCGATCTGAAGAATTAATCGGCGAAGTCGTACAGGAACGCGGCGTGCGGAATGAGCTCATCATCGCCACCAAAGGAGCTCATAAAGAAGTGGACGGCAGCATTGAATTAGACAATAGCCGGGAGTTTCTTCGCAGCGAGGTGGAGAAGAGCCTGAAGCGGCTGAAAACAGATTACATTGATTTGTATTATGTTCACTTTCCGGATGGAAAAACACCTCTCGCTGAAGTGGCGGGCACTTTGAAAGAGCTGAAGGATGAGGGGAAAATCAAAGCGATCGGCGCTTCGAACCTCGATTATCAGCAATTGCAGGATTTTAATGCTGACGGCTATTTGGAGGTCTTCCAGGCCGAATATTCTCTCATACAGCGTGATGCCGAGAAAGAGCTTCTTCCATACTGTGAAAAACAAGGCATCTCCTTTATTCCTTACTTTCCGCTTGCGTCCGGACTGCTGACAGGAAAATTCACGCAAGACACAGTCTTTGATGATTTCAGAAAGGATAAACCTCAATTTCAGGGTGAAACGTTTATCCACAATCTCAAAAAAGTAGATAAGCTGAAAGCAGTAGCGGAGGAAAAACAAGCGGATACGGCACATGTCGCCTTGGCGTGGCTGTTAACGAGACCGGCGATTGATGCCATTATTCCAGGAGCTAAACGACCGGAGCAATTACAGGATAACCTGAAAACCTTGAACATTGAACTGACCGAAGATGAAGTGAATTTCATCAGCGACATTTTCAAATAAAAAAGGAAATAGCCGTCATGGCTATTTCCTTTTGGTGTTTTATTCTTTGATGAATGCTTCGACTAATTCTGCTGCTCTGTAATCATCCATATCAAGCTGCCATTGGTCGATGTCATTTTTCTTCATTTTCACTTCAACTGTTTTTTCAGATGAAGCAGGTCCAAGCTTTTTGAATTCCTCAGGATAGACTTGAAGCGCGTATTTCACTGCCTCTTCATAGCTGGCACTAGAGTTTTTACTGTAGTAGTCTTTCACTTTGTCTTCGATGCGGTCTGAAAGAGAAGATGCATCTACAGGTTTAACTGTGGCTTCAACAATTGCTTCGTCTTTAGAGATTGAAGTCGTTTTTGCTTGAATGGAAGAGTTTTTGCTTAATCCCTCTTTAATGCCGTTCACGATATTATCAAGCGCTTTGCTGTCCGCATATGTGCTGGAAAGGCCGGAAGCTGAGAGATAACCGTCTTTGGCTGATTCATTAAAATCATTTACAATTTCATTTTTGTTAGCGCCGGTGATTTTTTCGAAATCGGCGTTATCTTTGCCGAAAAGAAGGACATCAACATAAGCTGATAACGCTTTTGCAGAATCTTGGAGCTTATCTGCCGTCGCCAGGATTTTTTTGTCTTTTCCGTCAATTTTAAAAGTAACTGATTTTGGCTTTTTATCACCGTAAGATTCCGGCGTATAGTTAAGCTCGTATTGCTTGCCTTTATCTACAACGAAGAAAAGATTTCCTTCAACGGATTTGTCAGCGTTAATCGTGCTGCCCTGAAGCTTTTCGCTATAGTCTTCAGGGTCTGTGTCAGACATTTTGGTATCACCTTGATACAATGTGAAATCCATACTGTCTACATTCAGCGGGTCTTTTCCTGTGTTTTTCACCGCGACATTGACTTTTAACACAAGCTGGTCATCTGAAGTGGACTTATCATATTTAGACGGAAGTGTGTAAGAGACATCCTTGATTTTGACTTGAGCTATATCTGAGCTTTTTTCTGTTTCTGATTCTTTCTTCTCCGCGCTTGTTTTGCTGCCGGAACAAGCAGCTGTAAACATCATCAGCAGAAGAATTAGGAAAACAGCGTACGTTTTTTTCTGAAACATTCATTTTTCCTCCTCAAATGGTTTAGGAAAGGGGAGTCTTTTGTCTTTGAGAAATGGATCTTTTTGAATGGATTAGCATCATATAACCAAAAAAATCAGTTCTTTTCTCACGGTTTTCACCGGATTTTCTGGAAACTCCGCCCTCCTTTGTCATGAATGGACCTATAAAAAGTTACAACGGAATTAATTTTAAGATTATTAGCTTTTATATTGAATAGGTTCATCATCCTATTTTTGGTGAAAAATGTTCTGGTAAAACTGGTAAACTCAGAAAACTGTGTATTTTAGACTATTACTTTTTGATTAGTTGGAGGGAACTTAAGAAGGATGAAAGGGGCCGCCTTTGTGAAGAAAGAGGGACTGAAACAAAAAGCACTGGAAATCGGCCGGGTGCCGACACACTTAAAACTGGAAATTGAAGATTATGGCGGTGATGATAAAAGAGCTCATTTTTGTTGGGCAGATCCTCAGGATGAGAATACCGGCATTATCGTGGAGCTTGGACCGGACGGAGAGCTGGAATCCCTTTCCCGTGATATTGAGCCTGAAAGCGGAGAAAGGCTGTCTGAGGAGAAACTAGAGGATATCATGCGCCAATTTGTCGAGACTCATCATCCGGGGGCACTCTCTGCCTTTGTTCGTGAAGAAAATGACCGTGCATACGGCGATAAAGTGAGATTTTCATATGTTCAAATGGAGGCTGGGCTTCCTCTCCCCATGAGCGGATTTATGGCTGATGTTTCCTTATCAGGTGAGATTGTTTACTTCCGTTATTACGGCGAAGCGGGCAGCATCATCAAGCCAAAGCGGGTCGCGGATGTTGAAGAGGCACTTGCCTTTATCAAGAAGGACGTGGAGTTCGACCTTTTGTTTGAGGTTCTCCATCGTTCTGTTTACAAAAACGGAGATGATCAGCCGCATTTGGTGTACGAGCCTGAAGGTAGGGCGATTACCGTACCTGCGGATTTGGTTCAAGAAGAACAAGCAGTTGATGATGACGATGATTACAGGGAGCCGGAGAGCTTTCCTCTCCCTTTATTCGAGGGCATCCGCGAAAAGGCCGATCCTGACAGCATGATTGGTATTGAAAATGGGTTTGTCAAAGAGCGGGAAGCGGATTTGGGAGATGGGAGAATTGGAATCGTTTGGCGGAATCCGGATGACCCTGTGTATCAGCCGGCGGATAAAAGCATGGACAGCTGGTTTAAGGGACGGACTCATCAAGTGCTGAAAACCATCTATAACAAAGAAACCGGAAAACTCGAAGGCGTCATGTCATTTATGGAGAAAAAAGGGCCGCTGACAGTAACCTTGGCAGAGTGTGAAAAAATCGCGCTTCGCTTTCTATTTGCTTTATTTCCGAATGCCGATCAATATTTTAGGATCAGATACGACGAAAAAGATGAAGAAGAAAACGCAGTCGCTGGTTTTACGTTTGAAGCGCATTGTCACGGAGTTCCGCTCCGATTTGGGCAGATCAGAATTTGTGTCAGCCGCCAGACAGGGTATATCACCGTTTATATGGGACCGGATATTGACCCAAATAAGCTGGCAACCATTGATCCTGTGCCGGCTATTTCAGTTGAACAAGCCAAGTCTATCTTTTGGCAGCATTTTAAAGTTGAGCTTGGCTGGGAAAGAGAGTACGGGGATGATGAAGAACACAGCTACCGGCTCGTCTATAAGCCGGTGTATCCGCATTTTATCGATGCACATACAGGGGAGCCTGTCTTCAGCATATGGTGAAACAGCCAAAAGTCACGCAATTGCCTCAGATATAGAAGAGAGTATGTGATGAAAGTAACAGAAAGAATCTCAAAAAACAATGACAATAATAGAAAAGGACCTTTCTTCACTTTAAATGAAGAAAGGTCTTTTTATATAATAAACAGGATTCTCTTTGTCGTAGACTCTTTGAAAGGGATGACTTCATTGGTTAAT
The DNA here is from genome assembly GCF_000009045.1 of Bacillus subtilis subsp. subtilis str. 168. Classification (GTDB taxonomy): domain Bacteria; phylum Bacillota; class Bacilli; order Bacillales; family Bacillaceae; genus Bacillus; species Bacillus subtilis. The sequence goes on from NC_000964.3 coordinate 302,444, forward strand.
AAACAGCTGAAAAAGAAGGCGCAGGAGATCGGAAATGTACCGACGCATTATGAGCTTGAGATAGAAGATTACGACCAAAAGCAAAAGAAGTACGGGCAGGCATATTTTATCTGGAAGGACCCTAAAGATCCGGAAAAGCACATTACAGTTGAACTTAGAAATGACGGCGCCTTGCTCACCTTTTCAACAACTGTCCACTCCGAGACAGACAAAAAACTTCCAGATGCCGAGCTGAAGCTGACGGCTCTTCAGTTTGCCGCTGCCAATCATCCCGGCACATTTATGAATTTTCATTTTCAAGGCAAGGAAGAAAGGGGGCAGCACATCCGGTTTGTCTATACCAAAATGGAGCTGGGGCTTCCGATTCCCAATTCAGGCTTTTTAATTGATATGACACGAAGCGGTCAGATTGTCCACTTTCTATATTACGGGGAAGGGCATAAAGCCGAAGTTCCGACGGAATTTGTAGCAAAAGAGAAGGTTGTATCCCATTACTTAAACACAATGTCTTTTGAGCTGATGTACGATGTCATTGATGGCGAACAGGAACCAAGGCTTGTATATGAACCGATTCTACCGGGATACAGCTATCCCGCAGATGTAGACGAAATTGTGCCCGACCAGCATATCGCAGATGAAAGAATAGAAAACACGGCGCCACTGCCGCCGCTTCAGAACAAGGAAGAAGTTGATATATTTGCCTTGCTGGGTTTTACCTCTGATATGCAGAAAGTCAGTGAAAGAGACTTTGGAGAACAAATTGGAAGCACGTGGCGCAGGGGCGCTGCGCCGGAGCGTAAGGATTTAAGCATAGGAAGCTATTTTGAAACGAGAAATAAAAATACAATCAAAATGAAGACGGATAAAAGAACCGGAAAATTAAAAGCAGCGCTTTCTTTTATGGACTGGCGGAACAACCTCCAATGCTCCACGGAAGAATGCCAAGAGATAGCGCTTCAATTTTTGTATGCCCTCTATCCGAGAGCGGCTGAGTTTTTCAGGGTGAATCCCGTCCGAATTGATGAAAGAGGGAGAGTCCGCAACCATTTTTCTGTCTGGTATAAAGGAGTGCCGCTGCGGTTCGGCGCTGCCCGCATCATTGTCAATCCGGAAACTGGGTTGATTGACGCTTTTATGGCGCCTGATATTGAACCTGAACAATTGGAAGCGATAAATCACAGGCCGGATGTTTCCGCTGAAGAAGCGAAAGAAGCATTTTTAGCCGCTTTTGATGTGAAACTGGAATGGCAGCCTGATTTTACAGCAGGCAGTGACCAGCACTGCAAACTTGTCTATAAGCCGGTTTACCCTTCCTATATTGATGCGCACATAAGGAAAAAGAAAAGGCTGTGAGGGGTGTCTAGTTAGGAATCATCTCCAAGTGGGGGTAGTCCTTGAATCGTTTCCAATCCCCGCCCCATTCGAAACCGAGTGTCTTAGCGATCTCGACAACCTCCAGCCAATCTGATTTTCCGTTTTGATTGCCGTCATATTCCATATCCCATATGATGCTGCCATCCTTTTTTTGAAGGGCGAAATCAATCGCTAAACCATAGTTATGATACGATTCCCCTCCTCTTGCATAGGTGACAATATTCCCTTTTTTTGTACGTCCCTGTTTATATAATTCATCTTGTTCCTTAAAGGACCTGAATCCTTCAGTAATGACGACGTCAATGCCTTTATTCGCTGCAGCGGCTTTGAGTGCATCGGCATTCTGCTTCACAATCGGATGAAGATCCGAGGGGACAGGCATGTCCTGCAAGGCGTTTTGAGAATGCCATTCATGCCGAATATAACTAAAACAAAGATCTAGAAGAAATAGAATACATAAGATAACAAATGTTTTTGCGGGTAAGTTCATATCGGTCTCACTTTCTCAAGATGTGCTGAATGTTAACGCTTTTAAGTGATTGACTCTCTCTAAAAGCGAACAGCTATGATAAAATATAACATAAATAGTAGCAGGAGGAAGGAGGCAGACCGATGAGAGCAAAGATTCCATCAGAAGAAGTAGCAGTAAAGCTGAATGAATGGTACAAGCTCATTCGCGCATTTGAAGCAGATCAAGCAGAAGCGTTAAAGCAGGAGATTGAATATGATTTAGAAGATATGGAAGAGAATCAGGACTTGCTTTTATATTTTTCTTTGATGGAATTCCGGCATCGAATCATGCTTGATAAGCTGATGCCGGTGAAAGACAGCGATACCAAGCCTCCGTTCTCTGATATGCTGAACGAAATTGAAAGCAATCAGCAAAAACTCACGGGCTTACTGGAATACTACTTTTATTATTTCAGAGGAATGTACGAATTCAAGCAGAAAAATTTCATATTAGCGATTGACCATTATAAACATGCCGAGGAAAAGCTCGAGTATGTCGAGGATGAGATCGAAAAAGCTGAGTTTCTTTTTAAAGTCGCAGAAGTGTATTATCACATCAAACAAACGTATTTTTCCATGAATTATGCGAGCCAGGCGCTTGATATCTATACGAAATATGAACTGTACGGTCGCCGCCGGGTTCAGTGTGAATTTATCATCGCCGGAAATTTGACCGATGTGTATCATCATGAAAAAGCACTGACCCACTTGTGCAGCGCTTTAGAACATGCCAGGCAGCTTGAAGAAGCGTACATGATCGCTGCTGCCTATTATAATGTCGGACACTGTAAGTACAGTCTGGGTGATTACAAAGAAGCGGAGGGCTATTTCAAAACAGCCGCCGCCATTTTTGAGGAGCACAACTTTCAGCAAGCTGTTCAAGCTGTATTTTCACTGACCCATATCTACTGTAAAGAGGGAAAATACGACAAGGCAGTAGAGGCTTATGACCGCGGGATAAAGAGCGCGGCTGAATGGGAGGATGACATGTACTTGACGAAATTCCGCCTCATTCATGAGCTGTATCTTGGAAGCGGCGACCTGAACGTGCTTACAGAATGCTTTGACCTGCTGGAATCCAGGCAGCTTCTTGCTGACGCCGAAGATCTGCTGCATGATACAGCGGAACGTTTCAATCAGTTGGAACATTACGAGTCCGCCGCTTTCTTTTACCGCAGGCTGATGAATATTAAAAAGAAGCTTGCCGAGCAGCGTTTTCAATAGGAAATGGCAGAGAACTACAGGTTCTCTGCTTTTTTTGTGCTGTTTTCAACTCGGAAAAACAGGGTATTTTCCACTGCATAGTGAGAAACAGAGGAGGATATCAAGTATGTACAAAGATTTAACCGGAAAAACAGCGATTGTGACAGGGTCTTCAAAAGGAATCGGGAAAGCCATTGCGGAACGGTTCGGAAAGGAGAAAATGAATGTTGTTGTAAATTACCACAGCGACCCGTCTGGAGCAGATGAAACTCTGGAAATCATTAAGCAGAACGGAGGGAAAGCCGTCTCAGTTGAGGCGGACGTGTCAAAAGAAGAGGGGATTCAGGCGCTCTTGGACACAGCTTTAGAGCATTTCGGCACGCTCGATGTGATGGTAAACAACTCCGGTTTTAACGGCGTTGAGGCGATGCCGCATGAGATGAGTCTTGAAGATTGGCAGAGAGTGATTGATGTCAATGTTACCGGAACCTTTCTGGGAGCGAAAGCAGCACTTAACCACATGATGAAAAACAATATCAAGGGCAATGTGCTGAATATCTCAAGTGTTCATCAGCAGATTCCGCGCCCTGTAAACGTTCAGTATTCCACATCCAAAGGCGGCATCAAGATGATGACGGAAACGCTGGCGCTCAATTATGCGGATAAGGGAATCCGCGTCAATGCGATAGCGCCCGGCACCATTGCCACAGAATCAAATGTTGATACGAAAAAGGAAGAGAGCAGGCAAAAACAATTGAAAAAAATCCCGATGAAAGCCTTCGGAAAGCCTGAAGAAGTGGCGGCAGCAGCAGCTTGGCTCGTATCTGAGGAAGCAAGCTATGTGACCGGCGCAACACTTTTCGTCGACGGCGGAATGACACTTTATCCATCTCAGCTTGAATAGAAGACAAAACAGGGGGATTGCGGGATGAAAACAGACTGGTGGAAGGATGCAGTGGTGTACCAAATTTACCCGAGAAGCTTTCAGGACAGCAATGGAGACGGAATTGGGGACTTGCGGGGGATTATTTCCCGTCTTGACTACATAAAGGAGCTCGGGGCAGATGTGATTTGGATTTGCCCGATCTATCCTTCTCCGAATGTTGATTACGGCTATGATGTGACAAACCATAAGGCGATTATGGATTCTTACGGAACAATGGACGATTTTCACGAGCTGCTGGACCAGGTGCATCAGCGGGGATTAAAGCTGGTGATGGACTTTGTGTTAAATCACACCTCGGTCGAGCATCCGTGGTTTAAAGAAGCGGAGCTGGACAAAAACAGCAAATACCGTAGCTATTATTATTGGCGTCCCGGCACAAAGAACGGCCCGCCGACGGACTGGCTCTCAAACTATGGATGCCCGGTCTGGCAATACGAAGAGCACACCGGAGAATACTATCTCCATATGAATGCCGTCAAACAAGCTGATTTAAACTGGGAAAATCCCGAAGTTCGCCAGGCGGTGTATGACATGATGAAATTTTGGCTCGATAAAGGGGTCGACGGTTTGCGAATTGATCAGCTCCATCTCATTTCTAAGAAAGAATATCTTCCTTCGTATGAGGACTATATCAATCAGCAGGCAGAGCCGAAGCCCTTTCAGCCAAATGGCGAACGAATCCATGACTATTTAAAAGAAATCACAGATGAAGTGTTTTCTCATTATGATGTCATGTCTGTCGGAGAGGTCGGCAGTGTCACACCGGAAGAAGGCCTGAAATATACGGGAACAGATAAGCATGAGCTGAATATGATTTTTCACTTTCAGCATATGGAGCTTGATCAGCAGCCCGGAAAAGAACATTGGGATTTGAAGCCCCTTGAGCTTTCTGATTTAAAATCGGTTTTGACAAAATGGCAAAAGAAGCTTGAACATCAAGGCTGGAATACATTGTTTTGGTGCAACCACGACCAGCCCCGGATTGTGTCCAGATTCGGAGACGATGGGGAATACCGCAAAGCATCAGCGAAAATGCTGGCAGCCGTAATTTATTTTATGAAGGGCACGCCGTATATTTATCAGGGAGAAGAAATCGGGATGACAAACGCGCCGTTCACCCGGATTGAAGACTACAAAGATATCCAAACGATCAATATGTATCATAAACGGGTGTTTGAAAAAGGCTATGATCCAAATGATGTGATGAGATCGATCTTAGCCAAAAGCCGGGATCACGCCCGGACCCCGATGCAGTGGAACAGCGGCAAAAATGCCGGATTTACTGACGGCACGCCTTGGCTGAAGGTCAATCCGAACTTCACCGCAATCAATGTGGAGGAAGCGCAGGGAGATCCTGATTCTGTCTTAAACTATTACAAAAAGCTGATCAGCCTGAGAAAGCAGTACGCTGACCTCATGAAAGGGAGCTTTGATCTTTTGCTTCCGGACGATCCGCAGTTGTTTGTATACATGAGAGAAAACAGTAAACAACAGCTTTTGTCGGTCAATAATTTTTCAAAAGAGCAGGCTGTTTTTCAGTGGCCTAAGAACTGCGGCAAAGCTCAGGCCTCACTGCTTCTCAGCAATTATAACAACGATGATCTTGATGACGAAATGGTGTTCCGGCCTTATGAGAGCAGGGTCTATCTTCTGGACAAAACAAACTAATGATTGAAGTAGCCCGGCATTTTTAGCCGGGTTTTTTTAGTACATATATTCGCTCTGCAGGCGGGAAGAATAAATGAAAATGAAATTTATTCTTGCAAAACGTAATGACTTCGGTTTATTATGATATAGGATTACAAAATCGTTATCATTTTGATTTAAAGTTACTGAAAAAGAGGGGATATACGATATGTTTAAAAAATGGAGCGGTTTGTTTGTGATTGCAGCGTGCTTTTTATTAGTTGCAGCATGCGGCAACTCATCAACAAAAGGGTCGGCGGATTCAAAGGGTGATAAACTGCACGTTGTCACAACGTTCTACCCGATGTATGAATTCACAAAACAAATTGTAAAAGACAAAGGCGATGTGGATCTGTTAATCCCATCTTCCGTTGAACCGCATGATTGGGAACCGACGCCGAAAGACATTGCCAACATTCAGGATGCTGATTTGTTCGTTTATAATAGTGAATACATGGAGACATGGGTTCCGTCAGCTGAAAAAAGCATGGGCCAAGGCCATGCCGTTTTCGTTAATGCAAGCAAAGGCATTGATTTAATGGAAGGCTCTGAAGAAGAACACGAAGAGCATGATCATGGGGAGCATGAGCACAGTCATGCAATGGACCCTCACGTATGGCTTAGCCCTGTTCTGGCACAGAAGGAAGTTAAAAATATTACGGCTCAAATCGTGAAGCAGGACCCGGATAACAAAGAATACTATGAGAAAAATAGTAAAGAATATATTGCAAAACTGCAGGATCTTGATAAACTATATCGTACAACCGCAAAAAAAGCGGAGAAAAAAGAATTTATCACGCAGCATACAGCTTTTGGCTATCTGGCAAAAGAATACGGCTTGAAGCAGGTTCCGATTGCAGGGCTTTCACCTGACCAAGAACCGAGCGCAGCCAGCTTGGCAAAGCTGAAAACATATGCCAAAGAACATAATGTAAAAGTTATTTACTTTGAAGAAATTGCATCCTCAAAGGTCGCAGATACGCTCGCCAGTGAAATCGGCGCGAAGACAGAAGTGCTGAATACACTGGAAGGCTTGAGCAAAGAAGAACAGGATAAAGGTTTAGGGTATATCGACATTATGAAACAAAACCTCGATGCCCTGAAAGATTCACTATTGGTTAAATCATAAGATAGTGTGCGCCGGAGGGGTGCACACTATTTCTTTGTGAGAAAGGAAGATTAACATGAATCTCGTCTCATTGAAAGATATCGTTTTCGGCTATTCCCATACGCCTGTTTTAGATAAAGTATCACTTGATATTGAAAGCGGTGAGTTCGTCGGCATCACTGGACCAAACGGCGCCTCTAAATCGACGCTCATAAAGGTAATGCTCGGCATGCTGAAACCGTGGGAAGGCACAGTGACGATCAGTAAAAGGAATACAGAAGGGAAACGCCTGACCATAGGGTACGTCCCGCAGCAAATTTCTTCATTTAATGCCGGATTTCCGAGCACGGTGCTGGAGCTTGTTCAGTCAGGCCGCTATACAAAAGGGAAATGGTTTAAACGTTTAAATGAAGAAGATCATCTTGAAGTAGAAAAAGCATTGAAAATGGTGGAAATGTGGGACCTCCGCCATCGTAAAATCGGTGATTTATCAGGCGGACAGAAACAGAAAATCTGTATCGCCAGAATGCTCGCCAGCAACCCGGATCTGCTGATGCTGGACGAACCGACGACAGCTGTTGATTACGACAGCAGAAAAGGATTTTACGAATTTATGCATCATCTCGTGAAAAATCACAACCGCACAGTTGTGATGGTTACTCACGAACAAAACGAAGTACAGCAATTTTTAGATAAAGTGATTCGATTAGAGAGAGGAGAAAAAGGCGGATGGAAATGTTTGACTTGGAATTCATGCGACGAGCTTTTCTAGCAGGCGGCATGATCGCCGTCATGGCTCCGATACTAGGAGTGTATCTCGTTCTCAGAAGACAGGCCTTAATGGCTGACACACTTTCACATATCTCATTGTCAGGTGTTGCCATCGGCTTTTTTCTCAGCACCAATATAACCGCAGCAAGCATAGTCGTCGTGACCATCGGCGCGATCGGAATTGAATACATGCGGCGGGCGTATCGGACTTATTCAGAAGTGTCCATTGCCATCTTAATGGCAGCTGGTTTGTCCTTCGCGATGTTTTTAATCAGCCTTTCCAAAGGCACAGCCAATATGAGCATCGATCAATACCTATTTGGATCGCTTGTGACAGTAAACCAGCAGCAGGTCTATATTATCAGTATTATCACACTGCTGATCCTGCTTTATTTTATTGTACTGAGAAGGCCGCTCTACCTGCTGACGTTTGATGAAGCTACAGCCAAAACATCGGGAATCAATACAAACGTTCTCTCGTTGTCATTCAGTATTGTCACAGGCCTTGCGATTTCAGTCATTATTCCGATCATCGGGGTCCTTCTTGTATCGGCCCTGCTCGTATTGCCGGCAGCCTTCGCCATCAGAATTGCAAAAGGCTTTAACATGGTTTTCATTACAGCCATACTCATTTCATTATTCAGCGTATTTACGGGACTGACATCATCCTATCAGCTCGGGACGCCGCCAGGTCCGTCTATTACCCTGCTATTGATCGTTTTGCTATTAATCGGATTTGCAGTTCAGGGAGTTTGGACGTTTATCAAAAAAGAAGCTCAGCGCAAAAAAAGAAGCCGATAACATGAAAAGCAGTTTTCCCTAGGGAAAACTGCTTTTTTTATAGAAACAATTCGGCAAGGCGCTCATAAGATTCTTTTTTCGCCTCAAAATCAAACACATTGCACAGAACCATGATTTCATTTGTTTCGTAGCAGCCTGTGAGGTCTAACAGCTGTTGTTTGACAGTGGTGGGAGAACCGATCACCATCCGCTTTCTGTTTTCTTCTATGAGTTTTTTATCGGACGCTGTATAGGGATGAGCTTTCGCTTCCTCGATGCTTGGCACGCGGCTGTCCAAGCCTTTTCCGACGCGAAGAAGCCACAGATCCTGGCTTAATGCGAGTTCTTCTGCCTCTTCATCTGTTTTTGCGCAAATGACAAAAATCGTAAACAGTGCGGATGGATTCGAAAAATGGGCTGAGGGCCGAAAGCTTTCCCGGTAGATGCGGAATGCATTTTCTCCTCGCTCGGGATTAATGAAATGCCCAAATACATATCCAATCCCCTGGTGCGCCGCGCGTCTTGCGCTGTTTTCACCAAGACCGAGCACCCATAGCTCGGGTGCCGTACCAATAAGGGGCGCCGCTTTGATTCCGGCATACGGATGGTCGGGAGGAAGGGAATCTGTTAGAAAATAAGAGACATCCTGCAGCTGTCTGTTAAATTCGGTTAAGCTTTTTTTCACCCCGTCCGTTAATGCAAGTCTGGTTTTTGTCGTGCCGCCGGGGGAGCGACCGACGCCGAGGTCAATCCGGTTTGGATACAGGGCCTCAAGCTGGCGAAAGGTTTCAGCCACTTTAAATGGGCTGTATTGGGGCAGAAGCACGCCGCCTGATCCGACACGAATGGTGTTTGTCTGTGCTGCGATGCGGGCGATCATGATTTCAGGCGCTGTGCTTGCCAGTCCTTTCGTGCTGTGATGCTCGGCAAACCAATAACGCTTATAGCCCCACTGTTCGCTTAATTGGGCAAGCTCAACCGAATGCTGGAGAGTTGTCACAGGGCTTTCTCCTTTAGAAACAGGTGCCTGATCAAGTATGCTTAAATGAATCAAAAGGCCGCTTCCTTTCTGTCTGTTTTTAGATGGTGACACCAGAATAGGCAAAATGACTTGCCCGCGTCAAATGGTTTGTTTAAGAAGCGCACTTTATAGCATTTGCAAATCATATATCAAATATGGAAGTTTTTTTTCGAGGTTTTTCGTCAATTATTCTTAACTTTTACGAAACTTTGATATAATAACAAACGTATATATTAGTAATTTACGGCTTATTTTCCTTGTGAGCGTAAAAATAAATGTGACTATCTTCACATTTTGATGAGTAGGAGTGAATCGTGTGGCAATTTCTTTAGAAAAAGGTCAACGAATTGATTTAACAAAAGGAAAAGCCGGTCTGTCAAAATTGATGGTCGGTCTCGGCTGGGACCCAGTGTCCTCAGGCGGAGGATTCTTCAGCAAACTGCTTGGCGGAGGCGGTCCGAATATCGACTGTGACGCTTCAGTGCTGATGCTGGAAAACGGAAAATTCACCGATAAGAAAAACCTGATTTATTTCGGCAACCTGAAAAGCCGCTGCGGCGGTGTACAGCATACAGGCGACAACCTGACGGGTGACGGTGCGGGCGATGACGAGCAAATTATGATAGATTTAGATAAAGTGCCTGGAAACATCGATAAGCTTGTATTTGTAGTGAACATTTACGATTGTGTCAGAAGAAAACAAGATTTCGGCATGATTCAAAATGCGTTTATCCGCGTAGTTGATCAATCTAATCACGAGGAAATGCTCAAGTACAATTTGAGAGACAATTACGCCGGCAGAACAAGCCTGATTACAGCAGAAATCTACCGCAGCGGCAGTGAGTGGAAGTTTGCGGCGGTCGGTGAAGGCACAAACGATACGAGATTAGAAGATATTATCAGTCGATACGTATAAAAGAAAAGGAGTGGATGAAACATGACAATTTCATTGGCAAAAGGACAAAAAGTAGATTTAACAAAAACAAATCCGGGTCTTTCAAAGGTTGTTGTCGGTTTAGGCTGGGATACGAACAAGTATGACGGCGGGCACGACTTTGATCTTGACTCAAGTGTGTTTCTGTTAGACGCCGCGGGCAAATGCGCGTCACCAAACGACTTTATTTTCTACAACCAGCTTGAAGGCGGCAACGGTTCAGTCGTTCATTCAGGCGACAACCTGACTGGTGCTGGCGAAGGCGACGATGAGAATGTAAAAGTAAATCTCAGCGCTGTACCGGCAAACATTGATAAAATCTCATTTGTTATTACCATTCACGATGCAGAAGCGCGCAGCCAAAACTTTGGACAAGTATCAAACGCGTTTGTCCGCATCGTAAATGAAGAAACAAATGAAGAGCTCATCCGTTACGATCTTGCAGAAGATTTCTCTATTGAAACGGCAATCATTGCAGGGGAGCTTTACAGACATAACGGCGAGTGGAAATTCTCAGCAATCGGCTCAGGCTACCAAGGCGGCCTTGCCCGCATTGCAACAGACTACGGTTTGCAAGTCGGTTAAGACAAATACGAAGAGCAGAAAGGAGAGAGGCAGTATGGCCATTCAATTATCAAAAGGACAGCGCATTGATTTAACAAAAACAAATCCGGGACTGACTAAAGCGGTGATCGGCTTAGGCTGGGATACAAACAAGTACTCCGGCGGACACGATTTTGACCTGGATGCTTCGGCCTTTTTAGTTGATGCGCATGATAACTGCGTAAATGATCTCGATTTCGTCTTCTATAATAACCTTGAACATCCGAGCGGCGGTGTCATCCATACGGGTGACAACCGCACGGGTGAGGGCGACGGAGATGATGAGCAGATTATCGTTGATTTCTCAAAAATCCCTGCTCACATTGAGAAAATCGGCATCACAGTGACCATTCACGACGCTGAAGCACGCAGCCAAAACTTTGGACAAGTTTCCAATGCATTTGTCCGCGTTGTGGATGAAGAAACGCAGAATGAGCTTCTTCGCTTCGATTTGGGAGAAGACTTCTCCATTGAAACAGCTGTTGTCGTTTGTGAGCTTTACAGACACGGCGGCGAGTGGAAATTCAATGCAATCGGCAGCGGATTTTCCGGCGGGCTGGCTGCATTGTGCCGGAATTACGGTTTGCAAGTGTAAGCGAGTGACAAATAGAGAAGTCACCGTTTCAAATTATAGGAGGAAAAAACTTGGACTTTTTACATCATATTTTGTCTACGTATGCTTCATTTTTCGATTGGAAAATGTGGGGGGAAGTTCTGACTGATCCTGTTTCCTGGGGTTTGATCGGTTCCCTTGTTGTTCTGGAAGGCCTTTTATCGGCCGATAACGCGCTTGTTCTTGCGGTCATGGTTAAACACCTGCCGGAAAAACAGCGGAAAAAAGCGTTAACGTATGGTTTGTTTGGAGCTTATATTTTCAGGTTTATTTTCATCGGGCTCGGTATGCTTCTCATTAAATTCTGGTGGATCAAGGTGCTTGGCGCGCTTTACCTGGCTTGGCTCGTCATTAAGCACTTCTGGATAGGCGAAAAAGAAGAGGAAGCGGACGGCATGAAGAAAAACTCTTGGATGGTCCGCACGTTCGGGATCTTCTGGGCGACTGTCATTTCAGTAGAATTAATGGATCTTGCCTTCTCTGTGGACAGCATCCTGGCCGCGTTTGCAGTATCTGAAAAAGTATGGGTGCTTCTGATTGGCGGTATGCTTGGTATTTTAATGATGCGTACAGTGGCAAAAGTGTTCCTTGTGCTGATTGATAAAATTCCTGAGCTGGAAAACACAGCATTCGTCTTAATCGGCATTATCGCGCTGAAAATGGCGGGGAGCGCTTTCCATTACGAAATGCCGCACTCTGTATTCTTCATTATCATTATCGCTGCATTTGCGGTAACATTGATCATTCACTACATCAATAAACAAAAGCAGGTGCGCGAACAAACAGCCGCTTCAAAAGAAGAATAAAACAAAACAAGGAGGGAGGTTCAATGTCCTTCCTTTTTTGTTACCGAAATATCGTTTCAATGACAAACCGGAAAGGAGGATATGATGAGACAAGAAGAACTAACCATTCATAAAGCACTTCCGGCTGATGGCGATTGGAAAAGCCTGCTGTTTCAGCCATTGCCGGAGCGGGATCACTATGAAACTGCACAAGGCCTTTCTTTTTCTCGTCTTGCCGGTCAGATATTGGGCACGCCTATTGATGAGACGGACTACTATAACGAGCTGTATGAGCTGTCTGTAAACGACCGCATAACGATTTTGAGTGAAACGCTTGATAAAACAATCGAACCGGAAACATTTCAAAAGCTTCAGCATATTCATTCCATCAATCAGAAAGAAAAAGGGCTGTCAGTCAGCCGCTTTGTTGCCTTTCTGGACGGGGAAAAGCTGATTGCGAAGCACTCAAATCCCTTGATGCACCGCCATTTAAGAAAAGCGTTGATGACGCTTTTACATACCTTTGCGGACAGTCATGAAAAGGGGCTGAATCATCCTGATTTTCGCAGAGTGCTGCTTGATGTCTCGAAGTTTTCCTTAAACCATCTGAACCCTTGGCTGGAAAAAACCGATATAGAGCGGGAGATGCCGAAGGTTGTTTGGTATGGAGATGCGACGAAAAGCCAGCTCTATTTCTTATATTATCTGATGCTGGTCGGCTGTGATGTACTGCTGTTCCATCCGGCGGGAACGGATCAGCTGGCGCTTGTCGACCCGAAGCAGGAGCTCGGTTTTACGGAAAAGCTCCCGGATGTTTCGGAGCTTCAGCCGTTTCCGAAAGAAAAACCAGACCGGAAATCAACAGTGGCTTACCGCTCAACAAAGGAAATTGAACATGTGCTGAATCACGAGGAATCCATGCTATATAAGCCGTGGCAGTTCAGAGATCACACACCGGTGTCCGTTACGCTGAAAACGACCTATGATGAATTGTTTTTAATCACGAAAGAACGCGCCTTTATTCGGCCGAATTTCAAAGCTGATAAACATTCCATTGAGATTCCGAATGTATTCGCCAAAATTATGGGCGTGTCGAAAGACAATAAGGAATATTGGAACAGGCTTCATACTCTAGCGGATTATCAGGAAACAGAAATGGTCAGAAGCTTTCCATTTACAGAAGAAATAAAGTCGAACTATCAATTTCACTACAGCCACGCACTTGATCAAGAAGGGAACATTGATCCGGACAAGCTGATGGCAAGCAATGTGTGGCAGTACAAACAGCTGCCGGCGGGCGTTCAGACTGCCATTGCCAAAACGATTTCGAGAATGTGCAGGTACCCGCGGCTTAAAGCCTTGCATCAGGAACAAGTCAAGGATGTTCAAATCTATTTGTTTAAACAAACAACAAACCTGCCTGCTAATCTGCTGAAATTGATTCAAATGTTCGACTATGCGCAAACCGTTCCGAAACTCGTTTTATATCATACGGAAATGAGCGGCGGACTCACGCGTTCGGATGCTGCCGCCCTGCTGTTCCTGAATGAAATCGGAATCGATATCATCATTTATAATCCGCCCGGACACCAAGATATTGAGCAGTTTATTGAAGAGGATCAGTATGATATCCACTGGCTGGATGACATGGTGTTTCAGCAGGACTACAAAGAGCCTTCGCTTGTGAAAAGGCTCTTCAGAACCATTACCCAAAAATAAGGAGAGAAGAAAAGCATGACAACAGAAAATCAAAATCCGCTTGTTCTCGATAAAAATGAAGAGATTTCCCAGCAAAAAGCTGACGATATCCGTCTTCAGCTCCGTCAGGAACCAGAAGTGAAGCGGCTTGCTCAACAAATTGACGTCAAAAACCAAATGGAGCTGCTTGAGTACGGCAAGGAGCCGGCCGTTGAAATATCCAAGTTCTCTGACCGCATCTTGGGGATGATGAAAACAACAAGCGTGACAGACTCCGGCACAATGCTGACTCAGCTTGGGAAAATCATGGACCGCTTCGACAAAAATGATTTTGATGAGCCAAAGGGATTAATGGCGAAAATTTTCAAACGCGGCGGCAGCATGATTGAAAAAATCTTTAAAAAGTATCAGACGCTTGGCGGAGAGATTGAAAAAATCCACGTTGAGATTTCAAAATACAAAGATGAGATGACGAAGACGAACTACACGCTCGATGAAATGTATGAAAACAATATCAAATACTATATGGAGCTTGAAAAATACGTCGTTGCCGGGCAGATGAAACTGGAAGAGATGCAGTCGATCCTTCCTTCATATGAGGAAAAAGCGGCAAGCGGGAACCAGCTGGCGCAAATGCAGCTCGATACGTTGCGCAACGGCATTCAGGCGCTTGAGGAACGGGTGTATGATCTTGACATGGCACGGATGGTGGCGCTTCAAACCGCACCTCAAATCCGTCTCCTGCAGCGAGGAAATGCAAAGCTGATCGGGAAAATCAACTCCGCGTTTATCATTACCATTCCGATTTTCAAAAACGGCATTATTCAGGCTGTTACGGTAAAGCGGCAAAAGCTTGTGGCTGATTCCATGAGCGAGCTTGACCGCCGGACAAACGAGATGCTGAAACGAAATGCTGAAAACATCTCGAGCCAAAGTGTTGAAATTGCGAGAATGGCCGGCAGACCGAGCATAGATATTGAAACGATTGAATCGTCTTGGAACACGATTGTCAGCGGCATGCAGGAAACAAAACAAATCGAAGAAGAAAACAAGCGCCTCCGCGAAGACGGCGCGAGACGAATTGCCCAGCTTCAGGATAATATTAAAAAAGCAGCATTGCAGCAATAATAAAAACCCCGCTTGTGGAACATAAGCGGGGTATTTCAATTACATCATTTAGTTAATGACAATGTGTAAAGACAGGTGTAAACTTAAACGGTAATCATTTTGCATATCAGAGGTGTTGGCAATGGGAAAACAACAGCCTATATCCCAGCGTAAACTGCTGGGCGTCGCCGGTTTGGGGTGGCTGTTTGATGCAATGGATGTCGGAATATTATCGTTTATTATCGCCGCGCTCCATGTAGAGTGGAATCTGTCGCCCGAAGAAATGAAATGGATCGGAAGCGTCAATTCCATCGGCATGGCTGCGGGTGCGTTTTTGTTTGGTTTGCTTGCTGATCGAATCGGCCGCAAAAAAGTGTTCATCATCACCCTTTTATGCTTTTCCATCGGAAGCGGCATTTCCGCTTTTGTGACGAGCTTATCGGCATTTCTAATCCTTCGTTTCGTGATTGGTATGGGACTTGGCGGCGAGCTTCCAGTCGCTTCAACACTCGTTTCGGAAGCGGTTGTGCCTGAAAAGCGGGGCAGAGTGATTGTGCTTTTGGAAAGCTTTTGGGCCGTGGGCTGGCTCGCAGCGGCCTTGATTTCTTACTTTGTGATACCAAGCTTCGGCTGGCAGGCTGCCCTTCTGTTAACTGCGCTGACTGCTTTTTATGCGCTGTACCTGCGGACGAGTCTACCTGATTCGCCGAAATATGAATCGCTTTCTGCCAAAAAGAGGTCGATGTGGGAGAATGTAAAAAGCGTCTGGGCAAGACAGTATATACGGCCGACGGTGATGCTGTCGATCGTTTGGTTCTGTGTGGTGTTTTCTTATTACGGCATGTTCCTATGGCTCCCGAGTGTCATGCTGCTGAAAGGCTTCAGCATGATTCAAAGCTTTGAATATGTCCTGCTGATGACGCTTGCTCAGCTACCTGGCTATTTCTCTGCCGCATGGCTGATTGAAAAAGCGGGCCGGAAGTGGATACTCGTCGTTTACTTGATTGGCACAGCAGGAAGCGCCTATTTCTTCGGAACGGCGGATTCCTTAAGTCTTCTGCTTACGGCTGGAGTGCTGTTATCGTTTTTCAATCTCGGTGCGTGGGGCGTGCTGTATGCTTATACCCCGGAGCAATACCCGACTGCGATTCGAGCAACAGGTTCAGGAACGACAGCAGCGTTTGGAAGAATCGGCGGCATCTTCGGGCCTTTGCTCGTCGGAACCCTGGCAGCCCGTCATATTTCGTTTTCGGTCATCTTTTCAATCTTTTGCATTGCAATCTTACTTGCGGTTGCTTGTATTTTGATTATGGGGAAAGAAACGAAACAAACTGAGCTAGAATAGGAAAAGCACCTCTTAAAAGAGGTGCTTTCAGCGTGTCGACAAACCCTCGCATTCGTTGTCAGGACTGCGCTTCGGTGCTCAATGCGAAGTGGATCAACGGCTAAATTCTCAGGCGTCCTGCCTAAACGCCGTCGTCATCACATCCTGTGAATGTCCGCTCCTATGCTCGTCCTTCCTAGACTTCAAGGGTTTTCAATCACGCTGAAAAGATTTTGTCAACAATCTGAGGCACCTCTTGAATGAGGTGCTTTTTTACAATTGCGCCCGGGCTGTGGATTGGCGTTTCCCGGTTTTACTGATTGTCTGGTAGAGCGTCATAGAAAGTATGAACAGAATGGCAGTAAATCCTGTGACAGCTCCGAAATGCTGTGTGCTTTGATATAAAAAACCTGCAATACTTGTACCGACAGTGGTTCCGGCATACATAGCGGCATTGGAAAGGGAAGCGATGGTTCCTCGCGCATTTGGTGCAATGGATTGAAAGACACCCATCATTAACGGAAAGATGATGCCAGCTGTAAAGAACGTGAGAAAAAAGCCGGCTTCTACTAAAAACAAGTTTGGAAAGAACGGAAGAGCGAAATAGAGAGCGCCCATTAGCAGCATCCCGCTGATCAGTGTTTTAAACATGCCCAGCTTTTCTGAAACCCGGCTGCCGATAAGGCTCCCGAGCATATTTCCCAGTCCGAGTACAAGCATAGCTGCGCCAATTTGTGACACGGTTAAATGATAATCCGCGGAAAGCCAAGTACCCAGAAAGCTGAACGATGCGAAGTTTCCGGTTTGAAACAGAAAATAGGCAAGCAGAATGACCGATGTTTTCGGCAATGAAAAAAGCTCCCGATAGGGGTTGACAATTGATGGGCGCGCCAATGGTTCAGAAGGCCGGATGCCAGGCATGACCGCCGCCAGGATCAATAGAAGAATAAGCGAGCACGCTGACAAAACGAAAAATGGCGTATGCCATGTAAAGGAAGCGAGAAACCCTCCAATAGGAAGTCCGAGCATTTGTGAAGCGGCCAAACCTGCTGTCGCAATCCCCATGCCTTTTATGATCTGAGAAGGCTGGACAATGACTGGGATGGACGCCCAAATTTGAGGCGTCACAAACGCAGCGCTAACGCCTGCGGCAAAACGGAACAGGCACATGGCGGCAAAAGAGGGAGCGATGCCGCATAAAAATGTGGATACGATAAAGCCTGCAAGTCCCCACAGCATGACTGTTTTCCTGTTCAGCCGGTCTGAGATTGGGCCTGCAATGAAAGCGAAGAGTGCATAACCGAGTGCATAAGCACTGACCATCCAGCCTGACAAATCAGTAGAGACATGAAACTGATCCTGTAAAAGGGGGAGAAGCGGCGAAAGCAAAAAGGTATCCGTGCCAATGACAAACATGACACTGAAGAAAAGCCAAATGCGATTCAAATTTTATCACTCCTATTGTTTTATAACTTTAAAACTATGAAACAGATATGTATAGAGAAAACCCTTTGTTAGAGGGTTTCCAAAAAGCCAGGCAGGTATGTTTGAAATGTGTCTTCACGCAGACTGACGTATTTTGTCCGCGAATCTTTCCGGGTTGCCGTCAATCCCGCTTCACGCAGCGTTTTAAAATGATAAGATGCCGTGGTTTTGACAATATTGCACTTTTCACCTACTTCACCGCAGCTGAGTTCTTTTCCGCTGACATAAAGCGTACGAATAATGGCAAGCCTTGATTCATCAGACAGTGCTTTAAAAATTTGCGCTCTGATTTGATCATCTGATTGTTTCATAGTCATGAAACTATAATACATAATGGGTGTTGAAAAAGCAACTTATTTTTCCAGTAAAGGAGCAGGAAGTCATAAGAGGAAGGAGGAATTCAATTCCAATAAAAGCGTTTTCAACTAAAGGTAGGAGAAAAATCACCCGTAAAATACAATCATATAGGAGGATTACAGAGCATTTAGAAGCATAAATAAGATCATGTGGTCACATGGATGTTTATAAAGAAATGGTACAGAATAAAAGAGAATATGCTGTTTGTGTGGGAAGTTACATAAATGTTACGGTAATAAAGATTGCTTAATATGGAGGGAAAATATGAGTGTAGATGAGAAACCAATTAAGATAAAAGTCGAGAAAGTCTCTAAGATTTTTGGGAAACAAACAAAGAAGGCAGTTCAAATGCTTGCCAACGGAAAGACAAAAAAAGAGATCCTGAAAGCAACCGGATCAACCGTTGGGGTTAATCAGGCAGATTTTGAAGTATATGATGGTGAGATATTTGTCATCATGGGTCTATCAGGGAGCGGTAAATCAACTTTAGTACGGATGTTAAACCGGCTTATTGAACCGACTGCCGGAAATATTTACATTGATGGTGACATGATAACAAATATGTCAAAAGACCAGCTCCGGGAAGTCCGCCGGAAAAAAATCAGCATGGTCTTCCAAAAGTTCGCTCTGTTTCCGCACAGAACGATACTTGAAAACACAGAATACGGACTGGAGCTTCAAGGTGTAGACAAACAAGAGCGGCAGCAAAAAGCGCTTGAGTCTCTTAAGCTCGTTGGACTGGAAGGATTTGAACACCAATATCCCGACCAGCTTTCCGGCGGGATGCAGCAGCGTGTCGGCCTTGCCCGCGCGTTGACGAATGACCCGGACATCCTTCTGATGGACGAAGCGTTCAGTGCGCTCGATCCACTGATTCGTAAAGATATGCAGGATGAGCTTCTTGATCTTCACGATAATGTCGGAAAAACAATTATCTTTATTACGCATGACTTGGACGAAGCGTTGCGGATCGGCGACAGAATTGTCCTAATGAAGGACGGCAACATCGTTCAAATCGGCACGCCTGAAGAAATCCTGATGAATCCATCTAACGAATATGTTGAGAAATTCGTCGAAGATGTTGATTTGTCTAAAGTCCTCACAGCAGGCCACATTATGAAACGCGCTGAAACAGTGCGGATTGATAAAGGGCCTCGCGTAGCATTGACACTGATGAAAAACCTTGGAATTTCTTCAATTTATGCAGTGGATAAACAAAAGAAATTATTAGGTGTTATCTATGCGTCTGATGCGAAAAAAGCGGCTGAGTCTGATTTGTCACTTCAAGACATCTTGAATACAGAATTTACGACTGTACCAGAGAATACGTATCTGACTGAGATTTTTGACGTTGTGTCCGATGCGAATATTCCAATTGCGGTTGTGGATGAGAAGCAAAGAATGAAAGGAATTGTCGTAAGAGGCGCGCTGATTGGCGCACTTGCCGGCAATAACGAGTATATCAATGCTGAAGGCACTAACGAACAAACACAAGATCCTTCTGCACAGGAGGTGAAATAAGATGGATAGACTGCCTAGAATACCTTTAGCAGATATTATTGACCGTTTTGTTGACTGGATTACGATGACGTTTGGCGGATTCTTCGACGGAATCGCTAACGGATTGGCCGCTTTTGTAAATGGAATTGTCACCGGTCTTGGATTTATTCCATCTATTTTGTTAACGATTATTTTCGCCGCACTTGCGTGGTGGATCAGTACAAGGGGAATTGCGTTATTTACGTTGATTGGATTCCTCCTGATCGATTATTTAGGATATTGGGACCCAATGCTGCAAACATTGGCGCTTGTTTTGACATCTGTGATTATTTCGATTGTGGTCGGGGTTCCGATCGGAATTTGGGCGTCTCAGAAAGAAACGGTTCGCCGTATTGTAACGCCAATTCTTGATTTAATGCAGACAATGCCTGCTTTCGTATATCTATTGCCGGCGATTTTCTTCTTTAACATCGGTGTTGTGCCGGGTGTTGTTGCATCTGTTATCTTCGCGATGCCGCCGACAATCCGCATGACTGTTCTCGGTATTAAACAAGTGCCGGCGGATTTGATTGAAGCGACTGAGGCATTCGGTTCTACAACAGCTCAGCGTTTGTTTAAAGTTCAGCTCCCGCTTGCGACAAAAACGATTTTGGCCGGGATCAACCAGAGCATCATGCTTGCGTTATCAATGGTTGTTATCGCCGCAATGGTCGGTGCACCGGGACTTGGTTCTGAAGTATACAGTGCCGTTACACAGCTGAAAACCGGGGTCGGAGTAGAGGCCGGTATCGCCATCGTTATCGTTGCCATTACCCTGGACCGTATTACTCAAAATATTAAAGTGAAGAAGAAAAGCAGGGGGAATGCCTGATGCTTAAAAAAATCATAGGCATCGGCGTTTCCGCCATGCTGGCGCTCTCACTTGCGGCTTGCGGTTCAGAAAACGATGAAAATGCATCCGCAGCAGAACAAGTGAATAAGACCATCATCGGGATTGACCCCGGTTCAGGGATTATGTCCCTGACTGACAAAGCGATGAAGGATTATGACCTGAATGACTGGACATTGATTTCAGCGTCAAGTGCTGCGATGACCGCTACGCTTAAAAAGTCATACGACCGTAAGAAACCGATTATCATTACAGGATGGACACCGCACTGGATGTTCTCCAGATATAAGCTGAAATATCTCGATGATCCGAAACAATCTTATGGCAGCGCAGAGGAAATCCATACGATCACACGCAAAGGCTTCAGCAAAGAGCAGCCGAATGCCGCAAAGCTTCTGAGCCAGTTTAAATGGACGCAGGACGAAATGGGCGAAATCATGATCAAGGTGGAAGAAGGCGAGAAACCTGCCAAAGTTGCTGCTGAGTACGTCAATAAACACAAGGATCAGATTGCCGAATGGACAAAAGGCGTTCAAAAGGTGAAGGGAGACAAAATCAACCTTGCCTATGTGGCGTGGGACAGTGAGATTGCAAGTACAAACGTCATAGGCAAAGTCTTAGAAGACTTGGGCTATGAGGTAACACTTACTCAGGTAGAGGCTGGGCCGATGTGGACTGCAATTGCGACGGGAAGTGCGGATGCATCCCTTTCCGCATGGCTGCCGAATACCCATAAAGCATACGCCGCTAAATATAAAGGCAAATATGATGATATTGGCACCAGTATGACTGGTGTGAAGATGGGGCTTGTTGTTCCTCAATATATGAAAAATGTCAACTCAATTGAAGATTTGAAGAAGTAATCAAAAAAGCAGCCTGTGTCAGGCTGCTTTTTTTGCGTTAAGAAGCGTTAGCGGCAGCAAGTGATTCCGCCTTCTGAAATGTTTTGAGCACGGCGTTCGCCAAAATATGAATGCCGGTAAACATCGCATTTCTGTCAAAGGTCATGTGCGGATGATGGAGCCCCGGCTGGAGCCCGCAGCCTAGTCCGAGCATCGTTGTTTTCAGATTCGGCACCTTCACGGCGTAAAAATGGAAATCCTCGCCGCCGGTGGTGACAAGCGGGTCATCAAGCCGCTCAGCCCCGATGATTTCCGTAATGGCTTCTGCCATGATCGCTTCAGCTTCTTTATTTTGTGTTGCCGCAGGAAGGCTGTGTTCTTTGTGCAGCTCGATCTTTGCGCCAAATGCAGCGGCGGCCGCTTCACAGGCTCTTTCTGTTTCGGCGATTAATGCCTCCATGGCTTCATTGGTCTGTGCGCGCAAATCAAGGCTGAACGATGCTTTTCCTGGAATGATGTTAGAGCTTTCACCGCCGGCTTGCAGTTTTGTCATTTTGACGGTATGCGGGATTTGCGGGTCAATATGAATGAGTCCGAGCTTGTGTACAAGAAATGCCGCAATTTCAATGCTGTTTTTCCCGAGGTGCGGACGGGCGCCATGAGCCTCTTCCCCGATGATCGTTCCCTCAATGTGCTGGCTTGATCCGTGCAGAATAGAAGGAGCGCAGCGGCCGTTCTGTGTTTCCTGGATCGGACGGACGTGAACGCCATACAAATAGTCGATATCATCAAGCACGCCTTCTTCTATCATTTTCAAGGCGCCGCCGCCTTTTTCTTCTGCCGGCTGAAAGATAAAACGGATTGTGCCCTTCGGAAGCTCAGGTTGTTTTTTTAGCAGCATTAACGTGCCCAATGCCATTGTCATATGTGAATCGTGTCCGCAGGAATGGTTGGCGCGAAATGTGCCGTTAACCTCCTGCCACAGCGCGTCAATATCAGCGCGTACCGCTACAACAGGTGAGCCTGAGCCGATTTCGCCGACAACCCCGGTGCAGTCTGAAAACGTGCGCGTCCGGCACCCTAAATCCTCAAGCTTTTGTTTCAAAAATGAAGTTGTCTCATATTCCTTCCAGCTGACTTCAGGGTTCGCGTGCAGATGCTCGAAGATGTCCATAATGGTTTGTTTCATTTCTTCTGAAAGCTTTTGCATGGTAAGAAATACCTCCTTCTATCAGAATGAATTTTTACCTTCTTTACTTTATTTATATTGAAACAGGAAGATAGGCTGTATATAATATAGCACATATTGCTACTATTCAGAATAATTAATATTTTCAAACAGAGGGGATGGATCGAAATATGAGTATGCCAGCAGCCGAAACACAGCCTAAGAAAAAACGTATGACATTTAAAATGCCTGACGCCTATGTCCTCTTATTTATGATTGCTTTCATTTGCGCAATCGCTTCATATATTGTGCCGGCAGGTGAATTTGACCGCGTGACAAAGGGGGATGTCACGACCGCTGTTCCGGGAAGCTATCATTCAATTGAACAGTCTCCGGTCAGATTGATCAGCTTTTTTACTTCTCTACAGGATGGAATGGTTGGATCAGCACCCATCATCTTTCTGATTTTATTCACAGGCGGCACCATTGCTATTCTAGAAAAAACGGGTGCCATCAATGGCCTGATTTACAATGTCATCAGCAAATTCCGCACAAAGCAATTATTATTTATTTGTATTGTCGGCGCATTGTTCTCCATTCTCGGAACAACCGGGATTGTCGTGAATTCAGTTATCGGTTTTATCCCCATCGGCCTCATTGTGGCACGATCCTTAAAATGGGACGCAGTCGCGGGAGCCGCTGTTATATACATCGGCTGCTACGCTGGATTTAACTCCACCATATTATCACCGTCACCGCTCGGTTTATCACAATCAATCGCGGAGCTCCCTCTTTTCTCAGGAATCGGCCTGCGAGTTGTGATATACATATGCTTTTTGCTGTCTTCTATTATTTATATCTATTTGTATACGAGAAAATTAAAAAAATCAAAAGATGCCAGTGTGTTAGGAACAGATTGGTTCCCTGCGGCAGGAATGGGCGAAGCCGGTAAAGAAGAAGATCAGTCAGTGCCGTTTACCGTTCGCCATAAGCTGATTTTGGCTGTGGCGGGACTCTCACTTGTCGGATTTTTATACGGCGCTTTGAAGCTTGGCTGGTCAGATTCCCAAATGGCTGCGACATTTATTTTTATTTCTGTCCTTGCCGGTTTAATAGGCGGGCTTGCGGCGAACGATATTGCCAAAACCTTCATTACGGGCTGCCAAAGTCTTGTATACGGGGCGCTGATTGTCGGGATGGCACGAAGCATTTCCGTTATCCTTGAAAATGGAAAGCTTCTCGATACTGTCGTCAATGCTTTGGCTTCACTTTTGGATGGATTCAGCCCGATTGCTGGGGCAATCGGCATGTATATCGCCAGTGCGCTGCTTCATTTTCTCATCTCTTCAGGTTCTGGCGAAGCCGTTGTATTTATTCCAATCCTGGCGCCGCTCGCTGATTTGATGGGAATCACGAGACAGGTTGCGGTTGAAGCGGTTATGCTTGGAGAAGGGGTCGTCAACTGTGTGAACCCGACATCCGGCGTTCTCATGGCGGTGCTTGCCGCCAGCGGTATTCCGTATGTCAAGTGGCTGCGGTTTATGGTGCCGCTTGCTCTGATTTGGTTCTTGATCGGGCTTGTCTTTATCGTGATCGGAGTCATGATCAATTGGGGGCCGTTTTAACGATTGCTGCCCGCCGGCTTGTACGGCGGGCTTTTGAGTTATTCATTGCAGAAGCGCAGGCTGTTATTGTAACATGTAAGCCATAAGCCATTCGTAAAAGTGCGGGAGGAAGGTCATGAATAATCTGCGTAATAGACTTTCAGGCGTGAATGGGAAAAATAAGAGAGTAAAAGAAAAAGAACAAAAAATCTGGTCGGAGATTGGGATGATAGCGGGAGCATTTGCGCTGCTTGATGTGATCATCCGCGGCATTATGTTTGAATTTCCGTTTAAAGAATGGGCTGCAAGCCTTGTGTTTTTGTTCATCATTATCTTATATTACTGCATCAGGGCTGCGGCATCCGGAATGCTCATGCCGAGAATAGACACCAAAGAAGAACTGCAAAAACGGGTGAAGCAGCAGCGAATAGAATCAATTGCGGTCGCCTTTGCGGTAGTGGTGCTTACGATGTACGACAGGGGGATTCCCCATACATTCTTCGCTTGGCTGAAAATGATTCTTCTTTTTATCGTCTGCGGCGGCGTTCTGTTTCTGCTTCGGTATGTGATTGTGAAGCTGGCTTACAGAAGAGCGGTAAAAGAAGAAATAAAAAAGAAATCATCTTTTTTGTTTGGAAAGCGAGGGAAGCGTTCACAGTTTCGGGCAGCTTTTTTTATAGGAACATTGATTTGTATTCACTCTGCCAAGTTGTTTTGATAGAGTGATTGTGATAATTTTAAATGTAAGCGTTAACAAAATTCTCCAGTCTTCACATCGGTTTGAAAGGAGGAAGCGGAAGAATGAAGTAAGAGGGATTTTTGACTCCGAAGTAAGTCTTCAAAAAATCAAATAAGGAGTGTCAAGAATGTTTGCAAAACGATTCAAAACCTCTTTACTGCCGTTATTCGCTGGATTTTTATTGCTGTTTCATTTGGTTCTGGCAGGACCGGCGGCTGCGAGTGCTGAAACGGCGAACAAATCGAATGAGCTTACAGCACCGTCGATCAAAAGCGGAACCATTCTTCATGCATGGAATTGGTCGTTCAATACGTTAAAACACAATATGAAGGATATTCATGATGCAGGATATACAGCCATTCAGACATCTCCGATTAACCAAGTAAAGGAAGGGAATCAAGGAGATAAAAGCATGTCGAACTGGTACTGGCTGTATCAGCCGACATCGTATCAAATTGGCAACCGTTACTTAGGTACTGAACAAGAATTTAAAGAAATGTGTGCAGCCGCTGAAGAATATGGCATAAAGGTCATTGTTGACGCGGTCATCAATCATACCACCAGTGATTATGCCGCGATTTCCAATGAGGTTAAGAGTATTCCAAACTGGACACATGGAAACACACAAATTAAAAACTGGTCTGATCGATGGGATGTCACGCAGAATTCATTGCTCGGGCTGTATGACTGGAATACACAAAATACACAAGTACAGTCCTATCTGAAACGGTTCTTAGACAGGGCATTGAATGACGGGGCAGACGGTTTTCGATTTGATGCCGCCAAACATATAGAGCTTCCAGATGATGGCAGTTACGGCAGTCAATTTTGGCCGAATATCACAAATACATCTGCAGAGTTCCAATACGGAGAAATCCTGCAGGATAGTGCCTCCAGAGATGCTGCATATGCGAATTATATGGATGTGACAGCGTCTAACTATGGGCATTCCATAAGGTCCGCTTTAAAGAATCGTAATCTGGGCGTGTCGAATATCTCCCACTATGCATCTGATGTGTCTGCGGACAAGCTAGTGACATGGGTAGAGTCGCATGATACGTATGCCAATGATGATGAAGAGTCGACATGGATGAGCGATGATGATATCCGTTTAGGCTGGGCGGTGATAGCTTCTCGTTCAGGCAGTACGCCTCTTTTCTTTTCCAGACCTGAGGGAGGCGGAAATGGTGTGAGGTTCCCGGGGAAAAGCCAAATAGGCGATCGCGGGAGTGCTTTATTTGAAGATCAGGCTATCACTGCGGTCAATAGATTTCACAATGTGATGGCTGGACAGCCTGAGGAACTCTCGAACCCGAATGGAAACAACCAGATATTTATGAATCAGCGCGGCTCACATGGCGTTGTGCTGGCAAATGCAGGTTCATCCTCTGTCTCTATCAATACGGCAACAAAATTGCCTGATGGCAGGTATGACAATAAAGCTGGAGCGGGTTCATTTCAAGTGAACGATGGTAAACTGACAGGCACGATCAATGCCAGGTCTGTAGCTGTGCTTTATCCTGATGATATTGCAAAAGCGCCTCATGTTTTCCTTGAGAATTACAAAACAGGTGTAACACATTCTTTCAATGATCAACTGACGATTACCTTGCGTGCAGATGCGAATACAACAAAAGCCGTTTATCAAATCAATAATGGACCAGAGACGGCGTTTAAGGATGGAGATCAATTCACAATCGGAAAAGGAGATCCATTTGGCAAAACATACACCATCATGTTAAAAGGAACGAACAGTGATGGTGTAACGAGGACCGAGAAATACAGTTTTGTTAAAAGAGATCCAGCGTCGGCCAAAACCATCGGCTATCAAAATCCGAATCATTGGAGCCAGGTAAATGCTTATATCTATAAACATGATGGGAGCCGAGTAATTGAATTGACCGGATCTTGGCCTGGAAAACCAATGACTAAAAATGCAGACGGAATTTACACGCTGACGCTGCCTGCGGACACGGATACAACCAACGCAAAAGTGATTTTTAATAATGGCAGCGCCCAAGTGCCCGGTCAGAATCAGCCTGGCTTTGATTACGTGCTAAATGGTTTATATAATGACTCGGGCTTAAGCGGTTCTCTTCCCCATTGAGGGCAAGGCTAGACGGGACTTACCGAAAGAAACCATCAATGATGGTTTCTTTTTTGTTCATAAATCAGACAAAACTTTTCTCTTGCAAAAGTTTGTGAAGTGTTGCACAATATAAATGTGAAATACTTCACAAACAAAAAGACATCAAAGAGAAACATACCCTGGAAGGATGATTAATGATGAACAAACATGTAAATAAAGTAGCTTTAATCGGAGCGGGTTTTGTTGGAAGCAGTTATGCATTTGCGTTAATTAACCAAGGAATCACAGATGAGCTTGTGGTCATTGATGTAAATAAAGAAAAAGCAATGGGCGATGTGATGGATTTAAACCACGGAAAGGCGTTTGCGCCACAACCGGTCAAAACATCTTACGGAACATATGAAGACTGCAAGGATGCTGATATTGTCTGCATTTGCGCCGGAGCAAACCAAAAACCTGGTGAGACACGCCTTGAATTAGTAGAAAAGAACTTGAAGATTTTCAAAGGCATCGTTAGTGAAGTCATGGCGAGCGGATTTGACGGCATTTTCTTAGTCGCGACAAATCCGGTTGATATCCTGACTTACGCAACATGGAAATTCAGCGGCCTGCCAAAAGAGCGGGTGATTGGAAGCGGCACAACACTTGATTCTGCGAGATTCCGTTTCATGCTGAGCGAATACTTTGGCGCAGCGCCTCAAAACGTACACGCGCATATTATCGGAGAGCACGGCGACACAGAGCTTCCTGTTTGGAGCCACGCGAATGTCGGCGGTGTGCCGGTCAGTGAACTCGTTGAGAAAAACGATGCGTACAAACAAGAGGAGCTGGACCAAATTGTAGATGATGTGAAAAACGCAGCTTACCATATCATTGAGAAAAAAGGCGCGACTTATTATGGGGTTGCGATGAGTCTTGCTCGCATTACAAAAGCCATTCTTCATAATGAAAACAGCATATTAACTGTCAGCACATATTTGGACGGGCAATACGGTGCAGATGACGTGTACATCGGTGTGCCGGCTGTCGTGAATCGCGGAGGGATCGCAGGTATCACTGAGCTGAACTTAAATGAGAAAGAAAAAGAACAGTTCCTTCACAGCGCCGGCGTCCTTAAAAACATTTTAAAACCTCATTTTGCAGAACAAAAAGTCAACTAACCGCAACTTTAGAGTAAAGGGCTGATTGTCAATGTGGGAGCAGTTGTATGATCCGTTTGGAAACGAGTATGTGAGCGCACTTGTGGCGCTCACTCCGATTCTCTTTTTTCTTTTGGCTTTAACTGTTTTGAAAATGAAAGGCATTCTTGCGGCATTTCTTACCCTAGCCGTCAGTTTCTTCGTCTCCGTTTGGGCATTTCATATGCCGGTTGAAAAAGCGATTTCTTCTGTTTTGTTAGGAATCGGGAGCGGGCTGTGGCCCATTGGCTACATCGTCCTGATGGCGGTGTGGCTGTATAAAATCGCCGTGAAAACCGGGAAATTTACCATTATTCGGTCCAGCATTGCCGGCATTTCGCCTGACCAACGATTACAGCTATTATTAATTGGTTTTTGTTTTAACGCGTTTTTAGAAGGCGCGGCCGGTTTTGGTGTTCCGATTGCGATTAGTGCGGCGCTGCTCGTCGAACTTGGTTTTAAACCGTTAAAAGCGGCGGCGCTCTGCTTGATTGCAAACGCTGCCTCCGGAGCCTTTGGGGCGATTGGGATTCCTGTCATCACAGGGGCGCAGATTGGTGATTTGTCTGCTCTTGAGCTGTCTCGGACATTAATGTGGACACTGCCGATGATCTCATTTTTAATACCATTCCTGCTTGTATTCTTATTAGACCGAATGAAAGGAATCAAACAGACATGGCCCGCTCTTCTGGTTGTGAGCGGTGGGTATACAGCGGTTCAGACACTGACAATGGCGGTGCTCGGGCCGGAATTAGCAAACATTTTGGCGGCCTTATTCAGCATGGGCGGGCTTGCCCTCTTCCTCCGCAAATGGCAGCCGAAAGAGATTTACCGCGAGGAAGGGGCCGGCGATGCTGGTGAGAAAAAGGCATACCGTGCCGCTGACATTGCGAAAGCGTGGTCTCCTTTCTACATTTTAACTGCGGCGATCACCATCTGGAGCCTTCCTGCCTTCAAAGCGCTTTTCCAAGAAGGCGGGCTGTTATATCAATCAACGCTCCTGTTCAAAATGCCTTTTCTGCATCAGCAAATTATGAAAATGCCGCCGATTGCGCCATCTGCCATGCCGTTAGATGCAGTCTTTAAAGTTGATCTGCTGTCAGCGACTGGTACAGCGATTTTAGCGGCGGTCATCGTGACAGGGCTGTTCAGCAAAAAGTTCTCCTCTCGGGATGCCTTTGCTTCCTTGAAGGAGACGGGAAAAGAGCTGTGGGTGCCGATTATGACGATCTGCTTCGTGATGGGGTTTGCCAATCTGGCCAACTTCGCAGGGCTCAGCTCTTCAATTGGGTTAGCATTGGCGAAAACAGGAGACCTGTTCCCGTTTGTCAGTCCTGTTCTCGGCTGGATTGGCGTGTTCATCACCGGTTCTGTTGTCAGCAATAATGCTTTGTTCGGCCATTTGCAGGTTGTCACGGGAGCGCAGATCGGTGCGGGTTCAGATTTGCTGTTAGCCGCAAATACGGCGGGCGGTGTCATGGCGAAACTTGTTTCTCCTCAATCTATCGCCATCGCTGCCGCAGCGGTCGGCCAAACAGGCAAGGAATCTAAACTGTTTAAAAGGACAGTGGCGTACAGCCTGATTCTGTTATTGATCATTTGTATATGGACGTTTATTCTTGCAAGATTAGGAGTGTAATAGAAAAAAGCAGTACATGCCCAGCATGTACTGCTTTTTTTATGTTAATTTGCTTTCTTTGTCATTTCGGCTGTTGTTTTCACTCTGGCTTTTCCCATAAATAAAATGGTAACCGCCGCGAGGACAATTGGAATCAAAGCGAGCAAAAAGACATACGTGATACTTGATGACATCGCGTCAATAATGCGATTCAGGATCGCATCAGGAATCTGGGAACGTGTTCCCGCTTGGAATATCTCCTGCGGGTCGCCAATATTTTGCGCAGCGCCTGATCCCGCTGAGCCTTTCATACCGCTGAAGGCGTCATTCAGCTTGTTTGTGAATACGTTTGTTTGCACCGTTCCGAAAATGGTGACACCTAAGGTCATGCCAAATGATCGCAAAAATGAATTTGTAGAGTTTGCCGTTCCCCGAAAGCGAGGTTCAAGATCATTCATCGATGCCGCCGGCAGCAGGGAGAAGTTAAAGCCTACACCAAAGCCTGAAATCATCATAAAGACTGTCAGCCATACCCGTGCTGTGTCAGGCGTCATATTGGAAAGAAGCAGCATGCCGATAAAGAAAGCTATAACAGATATCAGCATCAAATTGCGGAAGCTTGCCTTCGTTTGGAAGATCCCGCCGATCATGCTTCCGATGACTGATCCAATCATCATCGGCGTCAGAATGAAGCCCGCGCTTGTCGCCGAGCTGCCGTAGACCGCCTGAACGAAAATCGGAATAAATACCGCTAAAATAATAAATGTTCCGCCATACAGGAAAGCGAGAATCTGTGCTGTGGCAAACAAGCGGTTCTTAAACATCCAGAAAGAAATAATCGGCTCTTCTGCTTTTCTCTCCACAATAAAAAAGGCAATGAAGAAAACGGCGAATACAATAAACAGCCCGATGATCTGAATGGAGTTCCAATCGTATGTTTTGCCGCCAAGCTCAAGGGCGAACATCAGGCATACAATGGATACGACTAAGGTAATCGCGCCGCCCCAGTCTATTTTCTGCTTTCTGTGCTCCAGAGATTCTTTGTAGTAGCGAATAATGAAAAACAATGACAATGCGCCGATCGGCACATTGATGTAAAACACCCAGTGCCAGCTGATCGAATCTGTAATGATCGCGCCTAAGAGCGGACCAAGAACACTGGATAATCCAAATACAGCACCGAACATGCCGGACATTTTTCCGCGTTTTTCCGGCGGAAACAAATCAAAGATAATGGTAAAGGCAATCGGCAGGAGCGCGCCGCCTCCGATCCCTTGAATGGCCCGGAAGATGATCAGCTGATTCATCGTCTGGGCAATCCCGCATAAAGCAGAACCGATTAAGAAAAAAATAAGTCCAAACAGGAAAAAACGTTTTCGGCCGTACATATCGGAAAGCTTGCCGTAAATCGGCATGCCAGCCATAACCGCCACCATATAGGATGCCGTCACCCAGGCAAATTTATCGAAGCTTCCAAGATCGGCTACGATATTGCCCATCGCGGTGGCAACAATCGTATTGTCCATTGCAGACATCAAGATGCCCAGCAGGAGACCGAGGACCACAAATTTGGTGGAAGCCTGTTTTGCTGTTGTTGTGTCCATTTGTTCTACCTCCTCTTACTTTTCTATGTAAGTTCTGATATCATGATAATAGTTTGATTGTTGAATATCTCGATTATCAAGATAAACTCGATTTTATAGGGAGGACTGTCAGTTGTCAACAAGAAATTCCAGAAGTGAGTTGGAAAAGACTGCTGTTCAGCTTTTTCGAAAACTGGGCACAAGAACGGTTCTGTTTCATCAGGCAGCCGCTCAAGCTCTCGGTCTGTTTCCCACCGATTTGAAATCAGCTGACATTTTAAATGAAGCAGGGCCGATGACGGCCGGAGAGCTGGGGAAAAAAACCGGCCTCAGCACGGGTTCCGTCACGGCGCTTGTTGACCGGCTGGAAAAAGCGGGGTATGTGGCTCGTGAAAAGGACCCGAACGATCGCAGGAGAGTCGTAATCGTCCCTTTGACTGCTTCGAAAAAACATATAAAGGATTTGTTCCGTCCTCTGTCTGAGTCAACGATGGATTTGTGCCGCGAATATACGGAAGAGGAGCTGGAACTCATTTTCAGTTTTGTAGGCAAAGCTGCCGATATTATGGAGGAAGAGCTTGAACGTCTGAAACAGTAAGTGAATTTGTGCATAGCTTGGCCCGTTCCCGAATAAATTGTACAAGTTACATAAGAGAAGGGAGTACGGGCCGGTGAACATTTTTTTGAGCTATATTGTGCTGGGACTGTCCTTGTCTGCGCCTGTGGGGCCAGTGAATGCGGCGCAAATAGACAAAGGAATTAAAAACGGTTTTTGGCATGCATGGATTTTCGGTTTAGGCGCCATGACAGCGGATGGGCTGTACATGCTTTTTATCTATTTCGGGCTGTCGCAGTTCTTGACCGCTCCATTTGTGAAAACGTTTTTGTGGCTGTTCGGCTTTTTTGTCCTGACCTATACCGGAATTGAAACGCTGAAAAACGTCAGAGAACCGATGGATGTGCGAAGCTCGCGGGGGAAACCGTCATACAGGAAAACATTCGCATCGGGTTTTCTCATTTCATTGTCAAACCCATTGAGCATCCTTTTTTGGCTTGGAATTTACGGAAGCATTCTTGCGAAAACAGCAGAGGCCTACAATATGAATCAGCTTCTAATCTATAGCTCCGGCATCATGATCGGCATTTTAATCTGGGATTTCTGCATGGCTATCACAGCCAGTACGTTCAGAAACCTGCTTCATGAAAAGCTATTGAGAGGATTGACCGGAATCGCCGGTGTATCCCTCCTTGTGTTTGGCTTTTACTTTGGTTATCAGGGCATCAAACAGTTATTGGGCTGATTCATGAAGGACAGTCACCTGCCGCTTCCAGTTTTAATATAGTATCCAGATGATACTGGAGGTGGATCAATGGTGAATGGGATTTACACCAAAAGTTTTCTGGAACGTATTCAGGAAGAGCTTCCTGAATGGCAAAGAATCGCTTTTGAGCTGCTGGCAGAAACTCTGGGGGACGACGCGGATACATTTCCGTGCATTCCCGGACGCCAGGCGTTTCTGACTGATCAGCTTCGGATTGCTTTTGCCGGAGATCCGCGGGAAAACCGCACAGCGGAGGAACTGGCTCCGTTGCTTGCGGAGTACGGCAAGATATCGCGGGACACGGGAAAATACGCATCCCTCGTTGTGTTGTTTGATACACCGGAAGATTTGGCGGAGCATTATTCGATTGAAGCGTATGAAGAGCTGTTTTGGCGCTTTTTAAATAGACTGAGTCATCAAGACGAAAAAGAATGGCCGGAAGACATTCCGGCCGATCCTGAGCATTATAAATGGGAGTTTTGTTTTGACGGCGAGCCGTATTTCATTCTGTGCGCTACACCGGGGCACGAGGCAAGAAGAAGCCGGAGCTTTCCTTTTTTTATGGTCACGTTTCAGCCAAGGTGGGTGTTTGATGACCTAAATGGATCAACTGCATTTGGCCGTAACATGAGCAGGCTGATCCGATCTCGTTTAGAGGCCTATGATCAGGCTCCGATTCACCCGCAATTAGGCTGGTACGGAGGAAAAGATAATCGTGAATGGAAGCAGTATTTCCTCCGTGATGACGAAAAACAGGTATCGAAGTGCCCGTTTTCTTATTTAAAGAACATGTTCAACAAAATGAAATAAATCAAGGACTGGCAGGGCGATCTTTATGACCCTGCTTTTTTTGATAGATCATGGTAACGATGGCGATAATCACGAGAAAACCTATGCTGACGAAAAAACCGGGCCGGCTTGATTTTTCAAACAATGTACCGGACACAGCTGCAGCAATCAGAACCATCGCTAAATAAATTTGCGTTTTTCCCATGCCCTCGGGATCAGTCAGCTTTTTGCTGGAGAACAGGATAAACAGCCAAGTGTATAAAAGCATAAGCCCCGCAGCTGTTGTCATATGCTCATAAATGTTTTTAGGCAGCACTAACGACAAAATAATGGAGAGGACAAGCCCCGCAAACGTCAGCCCAAGTGCCGGCCAGCATATTTTTTTGCCTTCCTTTAGAGTAAAGCATTTCGGCGCGTCGCCGTCATCAGCCATTGTACAAAGCAATGTCGTAACCGCAAATAGCGAAGCGACAAGGGTCGAGAACCCTGCGATGATGAAAATCCCGTTAAATATATCAAGGATGATCTCAAGGTTATATCCTTTTAATGACGTAATGAACGGACTGTCCTGTTCAGTAAACGTGTGTAACGGAACCAAAAGCAGAGCAAGCCCGATTGAAATGATATAAATAATCGCCAGCGTCGCCAGCATCAGTTTCCCTGATTTAGACGCTTCCTCAGGTTTTTTTAAGTGAACCGCCATCAGCCCCATGACCTCAATTCCGCCAAAAGCGTAAAACGCGTAGATTAAACCTGTCCACAGCCCCATGGCGCCGTATGGGAAAAACTCACTCGTCTTATTTGGAACATGTATGCCATGATTTCCGCCGGACAGGATACCGCATAAAGCCAGGATGGCAATGACAATAAACATAAAAATAGCAGCTGTTTTAATGACTGCCAGCACGTTTTCTGTTTTTTCAAAGACGGACAGGCCGGTGAAAATAATAAGGAGCCCAAGTACTGCGTAGATTGAGGCAAACACCCATAGCGGCACTTGAGGAAACCAATGCTTCGTAAAGAGCGAAATGGCTGTCAGCTGGCTTCCGGTAATCAGCATTTCTGATGTCCAGTACACCCAGCCGTTGCTGAAGCCTGCCCATTTGCCGAATGCTTTTCGGGCATACGCACAAAACGAGCCCTTTTCCGGCTGCTTCGCCGATAGCTTGGCGAGCTGTTCAAAGACAAAATACGTACCGATCCCTGCGATCAGAAATGAAAGGAGAACGGAAAAACCGCTTTTTACAATTGCGATGCTGGAACCGAGAAAGAAGCCTGTTCCAATCGTGCAGCCGACTCCGATCAGTGACAGCTGCCACCAAGCCAGATTCCCTTTTGGCTGGTCTTTTTTTGTTTGGCTCATTATTTATTCAACCCCTTTTATCTAAGGTTAGATTGTGATCTGTCCAAAGCTTATATACATCGGATTTTTGCCTCTTTTTACATGGAGAAGGAAGCAGACGCTCATACTAATGAAAAAAGGAGCAAACCAATGACACAGCAATATATTGTGGAGCCGAAAAAAGGGCTTGGGCTGAAGCTGAAAAAGGGGCAGATTTTAAAGGTGGTTGATGTAGAAGGGCAGCAGGTGGCTGATTTTGTCGCATACCATGCCAAGGATTTTTATGAACACCTTGATCAGGGAGCGACGATAGACGCCAATCACTCCATTCATGTGAAGGTCAACGACCATCTCTACTCCAACCTGTATAAGCCGATGTTAACCCTGATTGAAGATACGGTCGGCAAGCATGATCTGCTGTTGCCCGCCTGCCGTCCTGATATGAACAGGCTCTTATATGGGAAGCAAAAGGATGAGTTTCAGGATACGTGCTATGACAATATGAACCGTGCGCTTGAGCAGTTTGGCGTACCGAAGCCCCACATGCATTACCCATTTGCGATTTTTATGAATACTGTCCTTGATGAGAAAGGGAATCTGTCTGTGGAAACGCCGCTTTCGAATGCCGGAGATTATGTAAGGCTCAGGGCGGAGATGGATTTAATTGTCGCGTTTTCTTCCTGCCCGATTGAAAAAGGGAAATGCAATGGCGACAGTGTGACATCCATACGGGTTGAAGTCAGCTGATCTCTCTTGTTCACAGTGAATGAAGACCTGTGCTATATTTAATAGGGATACATAACAGTCATGATTCATTTTCATTGATTTAGGGAAATGATCAGTAATAAGGGAAAATGTACAGGAGGAATGATTGGGATGAGCATGCAGGAAAAGATTATGCGTGAGTTACATGTGAAGCCCTCAATTGATCCAAAGCAAGAAATTGAGGACCGAGTCAATTTTTTAAAACAATATGTAAAGAAAACCGGTGCTAAAGGCTTTGTATTGGGAATCAGCGGGGGCCAGGATTCAACACTTGCGGGAAGACTCGCTCAGCTTGCGGTGGAGAGCATTCGCGAGGAGGGCGGAGACGCTCAATTTATCGCGGTCCGTCTTCCGCATGGCACACAGCAGGATGAAGACGATGCCCAGCTTGCTTTGAAGTTTATTAAGCCGGATAAATCATGGAAGTTTGATATTAAATCGACAGTCAGCGCTTTTTCTGATCAGTATCAGCAGGAAACAGGCGATCAGCTGACGGACTTTAATAAAGGAAACGTAAAAGCAAGAACAAGAATGATCGCGCAATACGCGATCGGCGGCCAGGAAGGTCTTCTTGTGTTAGGAACAGACCATGCTGCTGAAGCAGTGACTGGTTTCTTTACGAAGTACGGTGACGGCGGAGCAGACCTCCTGCCGCTGACAGGCTTGACGAAGCGCCAGGGAAGAACCTTGCTGAAAGAGCTGGGTGCACCGGAACGCTTATACTTAAAAGAACCGACTGCCGATCTGCTCGACGAAAAACCGCAGCAGTCGGATGAAACAGAGCTTGGCATTTCCTACGACGAGATTGACGATTATCTCGAAGGAAAAGAAGTATCAGCGAAAGTATCAGAAGCGCTGGAAAAACGCTACAGCATGACTGAACATAAACGCCAGGTTCCGGCGTCTATGTTTGATGACTGGTGGAAATAAGTTGAAGAAAGCCCGCTCTCGGAGCGGGCTTTTGTCGTGTACAGAAGCTTTATTTGATGCGGATATGATTCAGCTTTACCATTAATCTGTCGGCGAACCTTCGGAGGCTGCCTCTTGTATCAGGATCTAATGGGAGTTCGGCTCTCGCGGCAATGTTCTCTGCCACATCCTGAATCGACAGGTTGTCTGTTTGAATGTGGTCCTCAAAAATGGGTGATGATAATCCTTCAACACAGCGGTCAATTTGTTTGGCGGCCCATGAGTTTTTTCCTTCTGCTCTGGTGCGCAGCCTTTTTAACAAGGTTTCCTTTGAAGCCATTAGTGTAAAGTGGTGAACGATCCTGCCTTCCTGTCTGAGCCTGCCGATGATCTCATTGAAGTATTCAGGGTGTACAATCGTCATAGGCACAATAAGGATGCCGCGGTATGTATCTGTCAGAGAAGCTAGCAAACTGTAATTGAACGCCCGCCATAAAGGATAGCTTTGAAAATCGTCCTTTGCGATCTCCTGCGGCACCATGGAGCGCAGCGCAAAACCCATTTTCTCGGGATCATACACGTAAGATGGGTTCAGCCTTCTGTGCAGTTCGAAGGCTGTTTGTGTTTTTCCCGAACCGAATGCCCCGTTTATCCAAATGATCATCGCCATTTCTCCCTTCCTATTTATCATACAGAAAAAGACCCTTCCATCGAAGAGTCAGCTGGAAAAACAATAAAGGCGGAAGGTTTTAACGCTTTTTTGCGTCGAAGTATTAAAATACCTGCAGAAATGTTGTACAATGAATGTCATTCAGGCAAAAATGGCTACAACAAAGCGCACTATAAGCTTGACCGGTAAAGCCGGTATCTATATAAATATTCGCTAAATAAGCATATAATGAATATATAATTTCATTCCTTAGGAGGATTTCGCCGAAGATGAACGCTAAACGAGCCATCCCAGTAAGAGAAAGAAATATCGTCCTGATCGGATTCATGGGTGTAGGAAAAACAACAATCGGCCAATTGGTCGCTAAAAAATTATATAGAGATTTTATTGATATTGACCAGCAGATCGAAAAGGATTTCAATATGTCAATTCCTGAGATATTTGAGAAAAAGGGAGAAGACTTTTTCCGGAAAACGGAGAAGGAATATATTTTAGACATCTGCCATCATAAACGATTCAAAATCGTATCTCTGGGCGGGGGATCTTTTAAACAAGAAGAAATCAGAAATTGCTGTCTGGAAAACTGTCTCGTGCTTCATCTGGACCTGTCATGGGAGAACTGGAAGCAGCGCGCGGATTTATTGATCGAAAGCCGCCCTGTACTGCATAACCGTTCAATGGATGAAATGGAACAGCTGTTTAACGAAAGAAAAGTCATTTATGACAAGCACAATTCAAAAGTGGCAACAGACAACCTTTCCCCGGAAGAGGTTGCCGATTACATTGTTGAGACATTAAAAATTGGCTGGGATCTTTATCAGCCGATGTAAAAAGCCGTGCGCAGCGCACGGCTTTTTTTATCGTTTTATCCCTTGTATCAAAATCGCTTTTAAACAAAAGGAGATGGGCTGTCCGTTTTGGTTCAATGTAATACAGAACGTGTCGCGTGCTTCGTCTGATGCGTGATTCAAGTGGGTAATGATTTGTTTTTCTCGGTCAGCGGGGGTTCCGCCTCGTTTGATCCAGCTATCGTATTGAATCGGCAAGTTCCACTTTTGGATGTCTTGATAGGCCAGTTGATTGGCGCTGAACATCGCCTGCCATTCTGATAATGAGCTTTCACGAACATGGGAAGGGTCTCGAAGCCGGTTCAAATGATTGACAAACTCATCAAGAACGGGATCTTCAGGCGCGTAATGATCAACTAAGAGAAAACGTCCGTCCTGTTTTAGTACGCGTGCAACCTCTCTGACAGCTTTGCGGACATCTGAAAAATGGTGGGCTGCGTATCGGCAGGTGATGATGTCAAATGAATCGTCGGGGAAGGGGAGTGACTCTGCCGTTCCTTGCTGAAAGCGTACGTTTTCAACTCCTTTTTCTTGCGCGAAGGAGGACGCAACCTCAACCATCTCTTTCGTTGCATCAACACCGATGCACTCCTGTACATAAGGAGAAAATGCCAGCGCCGTATGGCCGGCGCCCGCTCCTATATCCAGCACTCGATGCTCTGCCCGGCATTCCGCTGTTTTGATCATCAACCCCAAATCTTCCCCCTCGGCAAATACCTTTTCATCCCGATACATCTCGGCGTTTTTAGAAAACGGTGTTTCATTTGTCATTTGAACCAGCTCCTTCTTTTCGTAAATGATGATATGGATTATGTTAGCAATTTCTGTTATGATTCGTCCAAGATATAAAAATGATGAAAATGATAGGTTCAACCTATGGAGGCTGAAATGGATATTAAAGTGATGGAATATGCAGCGGAAATTGCCCGGCGCCAAAGCTTTACAAAGGCGGCGGAACATCTTCATATCGCACAGCCGTCTCTCAGCCAGCAAATCAAAAAGCTTGAGGCTGAGCTGGGGCTTACCCTTTTTCACAGATCCCATGGCTCTGTTACACTGACACCTCACGGCAGGCGTTTCATTGAAAAAGCCGAGGACATCATTCGTTCCAGAGATGATTTGCTTCGGGAAATGCAGGAGCGATCACAGGGAATCGGTCATAAATTATCCATCGGGATTCCTGCTGTAACAGGGAGATATCTCTTTCCTCCGCTGCTGAAGCAGTTTTTGGCGCGCTATCCTCATGTGGAGGTTCAGCTTGTTGAAAAAGATCCGGTTTCATTAGAGAAGATGACGGCAAAGGGAGAAGTTGACCTTTCTGTTTTATCCTTGCCCATCGAGGATGAACGGCTCTCCATTACACCCTTGCTCACGGAACCGGTTGTTCTCGCGGTGCCGAAGGAAAAACAAAGGTGGATGCCGCCGGAATTGGTCGCGCTGATTGAGAAAGCGCTGGAAGAAGATGAGGGACGCCAGCCGTGTGTGCCGATTGACATGGTAAGGAACGTGCCCTTTATTCTGTTAAAAGAAGGCTTCGGCTTTCGCAGGACAGTTCTCGATCTCTGTGCGGAAAGCGGCTTTAAGCCGAATGCTGCCTTTAAGACGAGCCATATTGAAACCGCCCAATCTCTTGTGGCTAACGGATTAGGTGTGACAATGGCACCGAATATGGTCAGAAGGGATAAAGATCCGGGTGTGATCTATTTATCGATTCAATCCGCGCCATCACGAACCCTCGTCTTTGTCTTTTTAAAGAACCGCTATGTCAGTCTGACGGCCCAGGCCTTTATGGAACTAAGCCGGGAAAGTCTTAAACAAACGTTTGATGAAGGCTGTCTGGGAAACAAAGATGAAAATATTTAGAAAACAAAGACGAAACGTGGTAGTATAGGAATACAAACTAAATCTTATAAAACAAAGGGGAATAATCGGAAATGCAACTATTCGATCTGCCGCTCGACCAATTGCAAACATATAAGCCTGAAAAAACAGCACCGAAAGATTTTTCTGAGTTTTGGAAATTGTCTTTGGAGGAACTTGCAAAAGTCCAAGCAGAACCTGATTTACAGCCGGTTGACTATCCTGCTGACGGAGTAAAAGTGTACCGTCTCACATATAAAAGCTTCGGAAACGCCCGCATTACCGGATGGTACGCGGTGCCTGACAAGGAAGGCCCGCATCCGGCGATCGTGAAATATCATGGCTACAATGCAAGCTATGATGGTGAGATTCATGAAATGGTAAACTGGGCACTCCATGGCTACGCCACATTCGGCATGCTTGTCCGCGGCCAGCAGAGCAGCGAGGATACGAGTATTTCACCGCACGGTCACGCTTTGGGCTGGATGACGAAAGGAATTCTTGATAAAGATACATACTATTACCGCGGTGTTTATTTGGACGCCGTCCGCGCGCTTGAGGTCATCAGCAGCTTCGACGAGGTTGACGAAACAAGGATCGGTGTGACAGGAGGAAGCCAAGGCGGAGGTTTAACCATTGCCGCAGCAGCGCTGTCAGACATTCCAAAAGCCGCGGTTGCCGATTATCCTTATTTAAGCAACTTCGAACGGGCCATT
This sequence comes from Bacillus subtilis subsp. subtilis str. 168, assembly GCF_000009045.1. Classification (GTDB taxonomy): domain Bacteria; phylum Bacillota; class Bacilli; order Bacillales; family Bacillaceae; genus Bacillus; species Bacillus subtilis. The sequence continues at coordinate 343,180 of NC_000964.3, forward strand.
GATGTGGCGCTTGAACAGCCGTACCTTGAAATCAATTCCTTCTTCAGAAGAAATGGCAGCCCGGAAACAGAAGTGCAGGCGATGAAGACACTTTCATATTTCGATATTATGAATCTCGCTGACCGAGTGAAGGTGCCTGTCCTGATGTCAATCGGCCTGATTGACAAGGTCACGCCGCCGTCCACCGTGTTTGCCGCCTACAATCATTTGGAAACAAAGAAAGAGCTGAAGGTGTACCGCTACTTCGGACATGAGTATATCCCTGCTTTTCAAACTGAAAAACTTGCTTTCTTTAAGCAGCATCTTAAAGGCTGATAAATGTGAAAAGCCGCCGCATATCATCAGGCGGTTTTTTTCTGCAAACTGCCGGAATGAGAACAGACTGGAGACGAATAGATATGAAACAAAGAATCATTGATGAATTAAAACGGATCGAGCAGTCATACGGAGTCAAAATCGTGTATGCCGTCGAGTCAGGAAGCCGCGCATGGGGATTTCCCTCGCAGGATAGTGATTACGACGTCCGCTTTATTTATGTTCCGAAAAAGGAGTGGTACTTTTCAATTGAGCAGGAGCGTGATGTCATTGAGGAACCGATTCACGATTTGCTGGATATCAGCGGCTGGGAGCTGAGAAAAACGCTTCGGCTTTTCAAAAAGTCAAACCCTCCGCTACTCGAATGGCTGTCCTCAGACATTGTGTATTATGAAGCATTTACGACCGCAGAGCAGTTAAGAAAACTCCGCACGGAGGCATTTAAGCCTGAAGCAAGCGTGTATCACTATATCAATATGGCGAGAAGGAACGTCAAGGATTATCTACAAGGACAAGAGGTCAAAATTAAAAAGTACTTCTACGTTCTTCGGCCTATTTTGGCCTGCCAATGGATTGAAAAGCACGGAACCATACCGCCAATGGACTTTACTGTTTTGATGAATGAACTTGTTGCTGAACCCGAGCTGAAGGCTGAAATGGAAACCTTGCTTGAACGGAAAAGAAGAGGGGAAGAGCTTGACCTCGAAGCAAGAATCGATGTTATTCACCAATTCATTGAAACGGAAATCGAAAGAATCATGGAAGCGGCAAAAGAACTGAAGGCAGAGAAAAAAGATATGACATCTGAATTGAACCGTTTGCTTTTGAATACGGTTGAAGAAGTGTGGAAGGATGGAGGAAGCTGATGTTTTTTGTCGCTTCCTTTTCTCCTTTATTCGACAGAATCCCCCCCCGACTTTCTAACTATCTGATTGTGGCAAACCCACAAAAATAATCAGAATCTTTGTATTTTGAGAATATTGTGAACGCTGGTTTTGTCCATTTACAATAAACTCATACAAATACTTCTTAGATTGCGGGGTGTTGAGGTTGGAAGTGATCACAAGAGATTTTTTCTTATTTTTATCCAAAAGCGGCTTTCTCAATAAAATGGCGAGGAACTGGGGAAGTCGGGTAGCAGCGGGTAAAATTATCGGCGGGAATGACTTTAACAGTTCAATCCCGACCATTCGACAGCTTAACAGCCAAGGCTTGTCAGTTACTGTCGATCATTTAGGCGAGTTTGTGAACAGCGCCGAGGTCGCACGGGAGCGTACGGAAGAGTGCATTCAAACCATTGCGACCATCGCGGATCAGGAGCTGAACTCACACGTTTCTTTAAAAATGACGTCTTTAGGTTTGGATATAGATATGGATTTGGTGTATGAAAATATGACAAAAATCCTTCAGACGGCCGAGAAACATAAAATCATGGTCACCATTGACATGGAGGACGAAGTCAGATGCCAGAAAACGCTTGATATTTTCAAAGATTTCAGAAAGAAATACGAGCATGTGAGCACAGTGCTGCAAGCCTATCTGTACCGGACGGAAAAAGACATTGACGATTTGGATTCTTTAAACCCGTTCCTTCGCCTTGTAAAAGGAGCTTATAAAGAATCAGAAAAAGTAGCTTTCCCGGAGAAAAGCGATGTCGATGAAAATTACAAAAAAATCATCCGAAAGCAGCTCTTAAACGGTCACTATACAGCGATTGCCACACATGACGACAAAATGATCGACTTTACAAAGCAGCTTGCCAAGGAACATGGCATTGCCAATGACAAGTTTGAATTTCAGATGCTGTACGGCATGCGGTCGCAAACCCAGCTCAGCCTCGTAAAAGAAGGTTATAACATGAGAGTCTACCTGCCATACGGCGAGGATTGGTACGGCTACTTTATGAGACGCCTTGCAGAACGTCCGTCAAACATTGCATTTGCTTTCAAAGGAATGACAAAGAAGTAAAAAAGGAGAGATTATCATGACAACACCTTACAAACACGAGCCATTCACAAATTTCCAAGATCAAAACAACGTGGAAGCGTTTAAAAAAGCGCTTGCGACAGTAAGCGAATATTTAGGAAAAGACTATCCGCTTGTCATTAACGGCGAGAGAGTGGAAACGGAAGCGAAAATCGTTTCAATCAACCCAGCTGATAAAGAAGAAGTCGTCGGCCGAGTGTCAAAAGCGTCTCAAGAGCACGCTGAGCAAGCGATTCAAGCGGCTGCAAAAGCATTTGAAGAGTGGAGATACACGTCTCCTGAAGAGAGAGCGGCTGTCCTGTTCCGCGCTGCTGCCAAAGTCCGCAGAAGAAAACATGAATTCTCAGCTTTGCTTGTGAAAGAAGCAGGAAAGCCTTGGAACGAGGCGGATGCCGATACGGCTGAAGCGATTGACTTCATGGAGTATTATGCACGCCAAATGATCGAACTGGCAAAAGGCAAACCGGTCAACAGCCGTGAAGGCGAGAAAAACCAATATGTATACACGCCGACTGGAGTGACAGTCGTTATCCCGCCTTGGAACTTCTTGTTTGCGATCATGGCAGGCACAACAGTGGCGCCGATCGTTACTGGAAACACAGTGGTTCTGAAACCTGCGAGTGCTACACCTGTTATTGCAGCAAAATTTGTTGAGGTGCTTGAAGAGTCCGGATTGCCAAAAGGCGTAGTCAACTTTGTTCCGGGAAGCGGAGCGGAAGTAGGCGACTATCTTGTTGACCATCCGAAAACAAGCCTTATCACATTTACGGGATCAAGAGAAGTTGGTACGAGAATTTTCGAACGCGCGGCGAAGGTTCAGCCGGGCCAGCAGCATTTAAAGCGTGTCATCGCTGAAATGGGCGGTAAAGATACGGTTGTTGTTGATGAGGATGCGGACATTGAATTAGCGGCTCAATCGATCTTTACTTCAGCATTCGGCTTTGCGGGACAAAAATGCTCTGCAGGTTCACGTGCAGTAGTTCATGAAAAAGTGTATGATCAAGTATTAGAGCGTGTCATTGAAATTACGGAATCAAAAGTAACAGCTAAACCTGACAGTGCAGATGTTTATATGGGACCTGTCATTGACCAAGGTTCTTATGATAAAATTATGAGCTATATTGAGATCGGAAAACAGGAAGGGCGTTTAGTAAGCGGCGGTACTGGTGATGATTCGAAAGGATACTTCATCAAACCGACGATCTTCGCTGACCTTGATCCGAAAGCAAGACTCATGCAGGAAGAAATTTTCGGACCTGTCGTTGCATTTTGTAAAGTGTCAGACTTTGATGAAGCTTTAGAAGTGGCAAACAATACTGAATATGGTTTGACAGGCGCGGTTATCACAAACAACCGCAAGCACATCGAGCGTGCGAAACAGGAATTCCATGTCGGAAACCTATACTTCAACCGCAACTGTACAGGTGCTATCGTCGGCTACCATCCGTTTGGCGGCTTCAAAATGTCGGGAACGGATTCAAAAGCAGGCGGGCCGGATTACTTGGCTCTGCATATGCAAGCAAAAACAATCAGTGAAATGTTCTAAGCGGGACTAAATGGGCATCCTCCCTGCGGGGGTGTCCATTTCATCCATATACTATAAAAAAGAGGAGGAAGTGCCATAGAAAACACACAGCTGATTATTTCGATTTGTATTTATATGGCGGGAATGCTGCTAATCGGCTACTTTGCTTACAAGCGTACGTCGAATCTGACGGATTATATGCTGGGAGGACGCTCTTTGGGTCCGGCAGTAACCGCTCTCAGTGCCGGCGCTGCCGATATGAGCGGCTGGCTGCTAATGGGGCTTCCGGGCGCCATGTTTTCTACTGGTCTGAGCGGCGCTTGGATCGTCATCGGACTTTGCCTTGGAGCGTGGGCGAACTGGCTTTACGTCGCACCACGGCTGAGAACCTATACTGAAAAAGCGGGGAATTCTATTACAATTCCCGGATTCCTGGAAAATCGCTTCGGAGATCAAACAAAGCTTCTCAGACTGTTTTCGGGAATTGTCATTTTAGTCTTTTTCACGTTTTATGTATCGTCCGGAATGGTGTCCGGCGGCGTCTTATTCAACAGCATCTTGGGGATGGATTATCACACCGGCCTGTGGATTGTGACGGGTGTTGTTGTGGCATATACCCTGTTTGGCGGCTTTTTGGCAGTCAGCTGGACAGATTTTGTTCAGGGGATTATTATGTTTGCCGCACTCATTCTTGTGCCGATCGTTACGTTTTTCCACACGGGAGGAGCAGGTGATACAGTTGCTGAAATCCGCTCTGTAGATCCTGATATGTTTAATATTTTCAAAGGAACGAGCGTCCTTGGCATTATTTCTTTGTTTGCCTGGGGGCTGGGATACTTTGGCCAGCCGCATATTATTGTGCGTTTTATGGCGATAACGTCTGTCAAAGAGATCAAAAGAGCGCGCAGAATTGGGATGGGCTGGATGATTTTGTCTGCAGTAGGCGCAGTGCTGACCGGTTTGGGCGGAATCGCTTATTACCATCAGCGCGGCATGACACTGAAGGACCCAGAGACGATTTTTATTCAATTAGGGAATATCTTGTTCCATCCGATTATCACGGGTTTTCTGATTTCAGCGATTTTGGCCGCGATTATGAGTACAATTTCTTCCCAGCTGCTTGTGACATCAAGCTCTCTGGTAGAAGATTTGTATAAGTCGATGTTCAGACGCTCAGCTTCAGATAAAGAACTGGTGTTTTTAGGCCGACTGGCTGTTCTGGCTGTTTCAATTGTCGCGTTGGTTCTGGCTTGGGAGAAAAATAACACCATCCTTGGATTGGTCAGCTACGCGTGGGCGGGCTTCGGTGCATCATTCGGGCCAGTTGTACTGCTCAGTCTGTTTTGGAAACGAATGACCAAATGGGGGGCACTCGCCGGCATGATTGTGGGAGCAGCGACTGTAATCATTTGGGCGAATGCCGGTCTTTCGGACTTTCTGTATGAAATGATACCTGGTTTTGCTGCGAGTCTATTATCTGTCTTTTTTGTCAGCATATTGACGCAGGCTCCGTCACAAGCTGTCACAGACCAGTTCAACGACTACCAAGATACAATGTCGCAATAAAGATCGAAAGGAGGAGGAAGGGGCTGTCCCTTTTTCCTCTTTTCTCCTTTTAAGCGGCCATTTTTTTCTTTTGGAAACAAACGTATTTTTTTCTATACAAAAAGACCCCGTATGGATATGATTAAAGTAAAAAAAGTATAGGAGAAAAAGGTATGGAAGAGCTTTTAGAGAGAGTTTTTTCATTTTCAGATGTTGATAAGCTAATTGATTTTATTAGCTATGAACTGCAAAAGCCAGTGATACTGGAAAGCGCGGATTTCTTTTTGTTAGCCTATAATTCTTACTATATTAACCATTTTGATTCTGCCAACCAGCAGACTATTTTTTCGAAAAAGTGTCCGGTCCAGATTTTTGAGAGGTTTCTGAAGGACGGAATTATTGAAAAATTGAAAACAGAGCCTGAGCCTTTTCGCGTCAATAAAATTGAAAGCATTGGGTTAAACCAGAGGGTGGTCGTGAGTGCAAAGCACAAAGGGGAAGTCATGGGCTACATCTGGATTCAGGAGCTGGACCAAAATCTGACGGATGAAGAGCTCGACTTTTTGTACGAGACCTCCTTCCATGTCGGGAAAATCATTTATAAAACGAATAAATTGAAACAGGAAAAGGAAGAAAAAGCAGAGGATCTCATCAAACGGGCGATCTATCAGCAATTTACCTCTGAGAAGGAACTCAGACGGGAAGCTGAAAGGATCAACACCGTGCTGCCTTCCATGTTTTCAGTTGTTATCCTGCACGCCGCAAATGGGGATGGGGAAGCGGTTGAGGATTTAAAGGAAAATATCAGGTCGTACCTGAATTTACGGGATAAGGTCAGTCATGTCTTAACGATCGAATCAAACATTGTCATCGTCGTAGCGAGTTTTTCCCAAAAAAGCTCCGTCTCCTCAGCAGCTTCTGAGTTTATTAACAAGCTGTTAACACATTTTCACTTTCAAAAAATACCTACCCCTATTTATATCGGTATCGGAAACGAATATAATCACCTATTAAAACTTGGCAAGAGCTACACAGAAGCACTTGAAGTCATCAAAGCCGCAGAAATCACCGGCAATCAGGAAAACATTCCATATGAATATGCCAAACTCGGCATTTACCGCTATTTAGAAAGCATCGAACAGAAAAATGAATTTTTAGAATACGAGAATAAAGATTTAGCTTTATTAAAAGCAAAAGACGAAGAAAGCAGCACTGAGCTGCTCAAAACCTTGGAAATCTATCTCCTCAACAACTGCAAAACAAAACCAGCGGCAGAACAGCTGTTTATTCACCAAAATACATTGAATTACCGCATCAAACAGATTACTGAGATGACGTCGATCGATTTAAGCGATTTCAGAACGCGGTGCCAGCTCTATCTCGATTTGATGCTGATGAAAAAGAAATAAAAAAGAAACCAGTACTTGTACTGGTTTCGTCTTCACTTAAAATCCTCTGTAAACATACGGATCATCAGGTTTTTTAATGGTATTCCAGTCAGTTACTTTGACGACAGGGAGAGTTGACTTGAATGGCTGGTAATATTCTGAGGCCAGAGTGCCCTTAATGTGAATCCATTCATCATCCTTGATGTCCATGTCCTTCGGAAATTCCACAAGCATCCCGTACACGCCGGAATCAGCGATACAGTGAATGATGCCAAACCTTAATACGAACAGCTGATTTTTGTTAATTGCGTTTCCTTTGTAAGCAAATCCATGAAATTCTATCGTCCGTCCGAGAAATTCACCCGGATAGTTATAGATGGTTTCCATTCCTTTTAGGAAATCGTCATCGGTCAGAGAAATCTCTTTTTTGCTGGAATACTTATTAAACAGCTGTTTCATTTGTTTGTCATAGCTGTCTTGCGCGTAATAAAGGCTGGCATCAGGCCGCAAATACTGTGTTTGGGAGTAGTGATCTCCGCTCTCCATCGCCTTAAACGAGAACCCTTTTGTTTTGACTATGGATGAGTCAAGCGTTGCAATCGGGAAGAAGATGCCTGACACCAAAGGAAAAAGAAAAACAACATAAATCAAATAACGCTGATAAAATGGCTTGTTTTGTTCATGGTCATGCTCGTGATCATGGCCGCACCCGCAATCATGGTCATGGTGATGTCCGCTTTTTTCAGGCGACTTGATAAATAGATATGCTTGGACGGCGGTCAGAATGGCCAGCAGGAAGATCGCAATAAAGGAAAGATAGGCATATTTCATATTGATATATTTTGTTAGATTTCCTGAGGCATGCAGATGATAAAAGAAAAACGTAAATCCCATCAGCACCAATAAACGAAACATCCAATCACCCCTTTACCAGTAGTGATCCCGCTAAAACAATCACGACAATGTATGTAATCAGCAGGAAAACAAATCGTTTTTTGAAGGCCGCAAGCATCATCAATAGATTCTTAATATCCACCATTGCACCAAAGACGAGAAAGGCGATTAACGATCCTAATGAAAACGTGCTGCTGAAGGAAGACGCGATGAACGCATCAACTTCTGAACAAAGCGACAGGACAAACGCCAGACCCATCATCACGAGGGAAGAGGATACATCATTCTGCCCGATCGCAAGCAGAGTGGATGTTTTGACATACGTCTGCATAGCGGCTGCGATAAAGGCGCCGATGATTAAATATTTCCCCACGGAGAAAAATTCATCAATGGCATGCCGCAAGGTCCCGCCCAGTTTTTGGAGCAAGGTGCCGTGATGATGATGGTGGTGCCCGGGTTCATCAGGCTTTAAAAGCTGGTTATCCTTAAATTGATAGGATAAGATGACCCCGATGATCAGCGAAACGGCGAGAGCCAGTCCGCCTCTGTAAAAGACCACGCTCCATCTATTCCCGAACGCAATATAAGTAGAAAATAAAACGATAGGATTAATGATAGGCGCGGTCAGCATGAAAGCAACGCCCGCATGCAGAGGAACTCCCTTTAACAGAAGCCGCCTCGTAATCGGGATGATGCCGCATTCGCAGGCGGGAAATAAAACGCCGGCCAGCGCACCGAATAAAACGGCGAGAAAACGGTTTTTCGGCATGATTCTTGCAATCATTTCTTCAGAAACAAACATTTGAATGATTCCGGAAAGTATGACGCCAATCAGAATAAACGGAATGGCTTCTATTAAAATGCTGATAAAAATAGAATTCAGCTGAAGAAAAGATGATTGTGCTGTCACAATAAAACCTCCGCTCATGTTAAGCTGCCTTTCTTATGATACCAGAAAAAAAGGCACTGCTTGTTTGACGGAGGAGGGGAAAGGATCGTTTCACTTTGGTTAGGATTCCAAAAAGCCGAGTAGGATACTGCCTGTTTCTGCAGCTTCTTTTCCGAGCCAAATCAGGTGTCCCCATGAGTGAAGCAAACAGAGAACAGCGCCACGAATGTGCTCTTTTGCATGATGTGCATGTGACAAGTCAACCAATCCGTCATAAACACTTTGCATAATCAGCACGGGACATATGATGGCTTGCAGGTCTTTTAAAGAGACAGCGGCGGTTTGTGACAAGTCAATCAGAAATCCTTCACCCGAGCGCTGCCGGCTGTTCATTTTCCGAAATGCTTCTATGTCTTTTTCATTCATCAAGGACTTGATTCGCTGAAACGGAAGCGTGCTGAATTGGGGGCTCATAGCTCGAAACATCAAACGCGGGAAAGCGTTATTCAAGGAAGAAATCAGCTTCCATATCCACTTTTCCACCGGCGGGCGGAAGAGAATTTCCCCCAATTTATATTCAGTGTCTTTTGGGGTGAGCCACTCTTTGGTGACTGCGGATTGCAGGGTCAATGTATTTACTCTTTCCGGATAATGTGAGGCAAAGCATATGCCGCTCGGCCCTCCTGCTGAGATGGCGATCACATGGACACTCTCGATTTGTAGATGATCTAATAATTTCACATAGAAACGGCAGGCATTGGCAAGACTTTTTCCAATTTCTTTTGACGTCCGTCCATAGCCAGGCCTTGAAGGCGTAATGATGGAATACCCTTGTTCAATCAACGCTGTGTATCCGAATTCCTCGTAACAATTTGAATGCCCGCCATGCATGACAAGGATCGGAGTTCCCTTGCCTGTCACAGAATATTCTAGTGTACCGCCATCGAAGGTGATCGTTTCAACTCGTCTTTTCATCTGTTTCACCCAATTGGTTTTTGCCTATTATAGAGTTTTCAGCAATTGACCACAAGGTAGAAGAAATGAATAAACAAAGGCCCTTGAAATATGATATACTTTGTATTGATATTCATTCTCAATTAAAACTTTGATATAGATGTGAACGGGAGGCAGGACGGATGGCTGAGAATCAAGAGGTATATGACGTTACGATTATAGGCGGGGGGCCGATCGGGCTGTTTACTGCTTTTTACTGCGGGATGCGGGAGCTGAAAACAAAGGTAATCGAATTTTTGCCGAAGCTCGGAGGGAAGGTGTCTTTATTCTTTCCTGAGAAAATCATTCGCGATATCGGCGGCATACCGGGGATTGCGGGAAAGCAGCTGATCGAGCAGCTGAAGGAGCAGGCGGCAACGTTTGATCCTGATATCGTATTGAATCAGCGTGTGACCGGGTTTGAACGCCTAGATGACGGCACCATTGTTCTGACGGGTTCTGAAGGGAAAAAGCACTATACAAGAACTGTGATTTTGGCTTGCGGCATGGGTACACTTGAGGTCAATGAGTTTGACAGCGAGGATGCGGCCCGATATGCGGGCAAAAATCTTCATTATGGAGTGGAGAAGCTCGATGCGTTTAAAGGGAAACGCGTGGTGATATCAGGCGGCGGAGATACTGCGGTCGATTGGGCTAATGAGCTTGAACCGATTGCGGCGTCTGTGACTGTCGTTCATCGGCGTGAGGAATTCGGCGGAATGGAAAGCAGCGTGACGAAAATGAAGCAATCATCGGTGCGGGTGCTTACGCCTTATCGGCTGGAGCAGTTGAACGGAGATGAAGAGGGCATCAAAAGCGTGACCGTTTGTCATACTGAGTCTGGCCAGAGGAAAGACATAGAAATTGATGAGCTGATCATTAATCATGGGTTCAAAATTGATCTCGGGCCGATGATGGAGTGGGGGCTGGAGATTGAAGAAGGAAGGGTGAAAGCTGACAGACATATGCGAACGAATCTTCCGGGCGTGTTTGTGGCGGGCGACGCGGCTTTTTATGAAAGCAAGCTGAGATTGATTGCCGGCGGATTTACGGAAGGCCCGACAGCGGTCAACAGTGCCAAGGCTTATCTGGACCCTAAGGCCGAGAATATGGCGATGTATTCCACCCATCATAAAAAATTGGTGCATAAATAAAACAGCCCTTGAGGAAAAGGGCTGCTTGCCATCAGGTGTGAAGGAGTTTTTTCTCTGCATGTTGATTGTGGATGAAAGCTAGCAATTCATCCTGTTCTTGTACGGCTGTGAATCCATAAATGCCGGCAGCTGAGTCATCGCCTATGCAGACGATAGGAGGGCGGCTTGCTGACGGTTCCGGCAAAATGCCAATTTGTTCGCCACCATTGATCAATTGCTGAACGGACAGCTTGTTTGGGCAAATGACCATGTGCAGCGGGGATTCACTGATGGTACGCTGAATCATGTGGGTGAACCGGTCATCTATGACGTTTTCATGAGTGATATAAAACGAACAGGATTCATGCTTTTGCATGTTTTCCACTGCATGGCGGCTCCCGACAACAAGACGTTTCTCTGAATCAGGCTGAATGGCGGTGACAAGAAAGCCCCGTTTCTCAAGCTCTGTCTTTGCTTGCTCAGATGCTGCACTCAGTTTGGCTGTCAGCTGGCGGATGTCGATTTTCTGAGAAGCCAGTGCTCTGAAAAATTCACAAACCGCCCGGCGCGATGTGAAAAAAACGTCTTCAAAGGTGCCAATCTTTCGAAGAATTTCTTCATTGACAGGCATGTTTTCGGTCCGCCATTTCGGCCACTCGATGAGATCGGCGCCGGAATCGCGCAGCTTGTCTGCAAGCGGGTCTTCATCTTCGCCATGAGTCACAACCATCAAATGCCGTCCGATGAGCGGTTTGCTTTCAAACCAGCTGTGTGTTTGAAAGTTGACGATGTCTCCGATGACGATAATCGCAGGGTTTGTAATCTGGTGTTCCTGCACTTTTTGCTGAATGTTCTCAAGTGTTCCTTTCACACTCCGCTGGCGGCCCCACGTTCCCCATTGGATGACAATGACAGGGACAGAAGGCGATTTCCCGTATGAAATAAGCTGCTGGCAAATATAAGACAAGTTCTTGACACCCATGTAAAAAACAAGGGTTTGAACGCTTCGGGCCAGCCCTTCCCAGTCAAGGTTCGGCGTGCCTTTTAATGATTTATCATGCGCTGTAATCATGGCAAAAGACGATGCAAAATCCCGATGCGTGACGGGGATGCCCGCATATAGCGGCGCTGCAATTCCAGAGGTGATTCCCGGCACCATTTCATAGCGAATGCCGTGCTCATGAAGAGCATCTGCTTCCTCGCCGACTCTGCCGAATACGCTCGGATCTCCGCCCTTCAAGCGAACGACGGTTAACCCATTTAATGCTTTTTCAACCAGCAGGGCGTTAATTTCTTTTTGTTTCATAAAATGGCGGTTTGGCAGTTTTCCGCAATAAATAAACTGGCAGTCCGGTGATGCAAATTCGAGCAGCTTCGGGTTGGCGAGCCGGTCATATAAAATCACATCTGCTTCCTTGAGCGCCTGTTTTCCTTTGATGGTGAGCAGGCCTGGGTCGCCGGGTCCGGCTCCCACGAAATATACGATTCCGTTCTTCATGATCATGTCATCCTTCCGTCACTGTAAAAAATGAAGGACCACTAGAAAAGTGATCCGGTCTTTTGATCAATATACGAGATAAACATGTTCTCCTTCGATCAGCGTTTCATATGTTTTGACGCATCCGTGGTCAGGTTCTTGGACGATTCCGTCTTCTAAGGAAATTTTCCAGTCGTGCATCGGGCAGAAAACATATTGACCGCTGACGATGCCTTCTGCCAGGACGCCGCCCTTATGCGGACAGCGGTTTTCAATGGCGCGGATGCTTCCGTCTGAAAGCTTGAAAACCGCGAGCTCCTTATCTTCAATATACACTGTTTTGCCTAATTGTTCAGGCAATTCTTCAATTTTTCCGATACATACTTTTGTTACGTCTTTGTTTACCATGTCCATTCCTCCTCAATGATAGTTTTTGTCATTATGATGTGGTCACGACATTTTCAAATAATTCTTTAGAGGTTTGTTTATCCTCTAAAAAGTCTTTCCACGGATCCTTGTGGACAGAGAGTGTTTCATTCATTCGGCCGTTCAGCTCCTGCCGCTTTTCCGGATCGTTTAACACGGATTGGACATGGGATAAACCGACGCGCTCAAGCCATGCGGACGTACGCTCCAGATAGTTTGCGGTTTCCCTGTAATATTGCAGGTAAGCGCCCGCGTATTCTAAGACTTCTTCATTTGTTTTCACCTTCATCAGCAAATCGCCGGCACGCAAATGGGTTCCGCCGTTTCCGCCGACATAAAGCTCCCAGCCTCCGTCGATGCCGACAACGCCAAGGTCCTTAATGCCGGATTCCGCACAGTTTCGCGGGCAGGCAGACACGGCCATTTTGACTTTGTGAGGCGTGTTCAGCCCTTCGAATTTTTTCTCAAGCGCAATGCCCAGTGCCATGGAGTCTTGTGTGCCGAAGCGGCAGAATTGCTCGCCTACACATGTTTTCACTGTGCGGAGCGTTTTTCCGTACGCGTAGCCCGATGGCATATCAAGATCTTCCCATACCTTCGGAAGGTCTTCTTTTTTCACGCCGATAAGATCAATTCGCTGGCCGCCTGTCATTTTCACGAGCGGGATCTCATATTTGTCAACGACATCGGCGATCTTGCGCAAATCTGTGGAGTTGGTCACGCCGCCGTACATCCGAGGAACGACTGAGTATGTTCCGTCTTTTTGAATATTGGCGTGCATTCGTTCATTAACAAAGCGGGATGTCCGGTCATCCTCGTATTTGGTTGGATTGATCATGCCTAAGTAGTAGTTCAGAGCGGGTCGGCATTTAGAACAGCCTTCTGGCGTTTTCCAGCCGAGCACATTCATGACTTCTCTTGTATGTGACAGCCCTTTGGCTTTGATTTCTTCTACGACTTCATCTCTCGACAATGTGGTGCAGCCGCAAATGGCTTCTTTTTGCGCTGACGCATCAAAGTCTGATCCGAGCGTATGCTGGAGGATTTCTTCTACGAGCGGCTTACAGCCTCCGCATGAGCGGGATGCGCCGGTGCATGCTTTGATTTCGTCCGTTGACGAGCAGCCCTTTTCCTGTATGGCTTGAATAATCGCACCTTTTGACACGCCGTTACAGCCGCAGATGATTTCATCGTCGCTCATCGCTGCGGTTATGCTTGTGCCTGCTTCCTGGCTGAGGGGCTGTAAGATTGATATTTTAGAGGTTTCAGAGATATCGGCTTCTTTTTGAATCATAGAAAACAGGCGATTGCCTTCGCTGCTGTCGCCGAATAAAACAGCACCGACAATTTGATTGCCTCTCAGGACAATTTTTTTATAGATGCCGTCCTGCTCATCGAAGACTTTAATCGCTTTTTTCTCCTCTGATTCGTTAAAGTCACCGGCAGAGAAGACCTCGACGCCTGATACCTTTAACTGTGTGGAGAGAACGGAGCCCTCATACGGTTTTGTTTCGATGCCGCACATATGCTTTGCCAGCACTTTTGCCTGTTCATACAGCGGCGCCACAAGCCCGTAGGCGATTCCTCGGTGCTCGGCACATTCGCCGACCGCGTAAATGTGCGGGATTTCAGTCTGCATATAATCGTTGACGATGATGCCGCGGTTAACCGGAATGCCGCTCTCGGCCCCGAGCGTTGTATTTGGGCGGATGCCGACAGCCATGACGACTAAATCAGCTTCAATGCTTGTGCCATCCTTGAATCGGAGGCCTTCGACACGGTCGTCACCGACAATTTCTTCTGTTTGCTTTTCAAGTAAAAAGGTCATACCTTGTTTTTCTAACTCGTTTTGCAGCAGGCGTCCTGCCGTTGCATCAAGCTGGCGCTCCATCAGGAATGGGGCAAGGTGGATGACGGACACGTCCATGCCGAGATTCAGCAGTCCGCGAGCTGCTTCCAAACCAAGTAGTCCTCCGCCGATGACGGCAGCTTTTTTATATTGTTTTGACGCGGCGAGCATTGTGTCTGTATCTTTTATGTCCCGGAAAGCTGTGACGCCTTTTTTGTCTGCGCCCGGAATCGGAAGGATAAAAGGGACCGATCCTGTCGCCAGGATCAATTCATCGTAAGGCTGGATTCTGTCTGCATCTGTGATGACTGTTTTGTTTTCCGTGTCCACTTTGATGACTGTTTCATTTGTATACAATTGAATGTTGTTTTCTTCGTACCAGTCCCAATCGTTTAACGTAATATCTTTAATATCTGTATCGCCTTGAAGCACTTTTGACAAAAGGATTCGGTTGTAATTGGGATGCGGTTCGGCACCGAAAATTGTGATCTGAAACTCGTCTTTAGCAACACTCAGTATCTCTTCAATGGCCCTTACCCCGGCCATTCCATTACCAACAAGAACTAGCTGTTTTTTTCCCATCAGATGATCCGCTCCTTATCAAATGTTTTTTCCAGCGTAGCACAGCAAAAAGGAATATTTAAGATACATGTTATAAAATGTAACAAAATATACGAAAAGTTCTAAAAATTTTATGAAAAATTTAAATAGGTATGATTCGGACGGCGCATACCTTAAAACCGGGCATTTTACAGGCTGGATCTAAGGCTTCCCCGATTAAATCATTCACATTTTGAGCGTCTGCCCAATGGATGGGAACAAAAACGGTATCTTTTCTGATTTGTTCTGATAATTTGCTGCGGACGGTGATGCTTCCCCGCGGCGATTCTATTTTTACCAGTACACGGTCCTCGATATTGTAGGTCGCTGCTGTTTGCGGATGGATCTCCATAAACGATTCAAAATGTCTCGCGGCAAGGGCGGCGCTTTTTCTTGTTTGGACGCCTGTTAAGTAGTGAGACATGACTCTGCCTGTCGTTAAATAAAGCGGATAATCGGCTGTCGGCTTCTCTTTTGGAACAGGTGGTTCGTTTGGAATCACACTTAATGCCGCTTTTTGATCCGGATGAGCAAATGATTCTGTAAACAAGCGCCCAGTTCCGGGATGATCAGATTCCGGACACGGCCAATGAATGCCGCCTTCACGTCTGAGCCTGCCGTATGAGATGCCTGAATAATCGGCAATCCCGCCTCGGCTCGCTTCTCTCAATTCATTGAAAATATCCTCCGCTGACGTATAAGAAAAGTAGCGGCCCTTGCCGAGAGCGGATGCGAGATCACAAATGATCTGCCAATCATGCTTTGCTTCGCCGGGGCATGGCCGGCTTGCTTCTCTTAATGTCACGCGTCCTTCTACATTTGTCATGGTGCCTTCATCTTCTAAGTAAGAGGAGGCAGGTAAAATCACATCTGCGTATTTCGCAGTCTCAGAAATAAACAAATCGATTGCGACAAAGAATGTCAGTCTTCTTAAAGCCTTTTTCACGAGATTTGCATTTGGACTGGAAACAGCAGGGTTGGAGCACATGAGGAACAGTCCTTTGATGTCGCCGTCATTGATTTTTTCCATCATTTCATAGGCTGAGACACCTTTTCGCGGGAGTTCATCCTGATGGATTCCCCACACTTTCGCAATATGCGCCCGGTGTTCTTCGTTTTCGATAGAACGGTAGCCTGGAAGCTGATCGGCTTTTTGGCCATGCTCTCTGGCGCCTTGCCCGTTGCCTTGTCCGGTGATCGCCCCGTAGCCCGAGTAAGGTTTGCCGATTTTTCCTGTGATCAGCACCATGTTTAAGAAGCCTTTCACAGCCGCTGTTCCATCGGTTTGCTGTTCAATCCCGCGGGCTGTAAACAGCATGCCGGACGTTTCCTTGGCAAACTTCACAGCAGCTTTTCTTATATCCACCAGCGAGACACTCGTCTGTTCGGCGATGTCATTCAGGTCCAACGAGTCAGTATGCTGCTTCAGCTCTTCGAATCCATTTGTTCGTGATTGAATGAAATCCTCGTTTATAAGCTGTTCGTCAATGATGATTTTGACGAGACCGTTGGCAAGGGCGGCGTCTGTGCCGGGTTTGATTTTCAGATGAAGATCGGCGATTTTCGTTGTCGCTGTTTCACGAGGATCAATGGCAATGAAGTAAGCTCCGTTTTCTTTCGCTTTTTCAAAATACGGCATAATCGTAGGCTGGCATTCCGCAATATTGGTGCCGGCCAGAATGATCACACGGGTGTGGGGGATGTCTGATAAAGGATTCGTTAAGCCTCTGTCCGCGCCGAATGTTTGGTTGGCTGCGGTGGCTGCTGCGGACATACAAAGTCTCCCGTTGTAGTCGATGTATTTTGTCTGTAAGCCTACTCGTGCGAACTTCCCTAACAAATACGCCTCTTCATTTGTAATCGAGGCGCTTCCGTATACCGCCATGGCGTCATGTCCGTGTTCAGTTTGGATCATTGTCACTTGGTCTTTGATATGATTCAGTGCTTCTTCCCAGGAAACAGGCATAAACTCGCCGTTTTTCTTCAGCAGCGGCCGGGTGATGCGGGAGGAGTTCAAGGCATGCTGGTGAGCATTCATGCCCTTGATGCATAGCCGACCCTGTGTCGTAGGATTATCAATCCCGATCGCAGTGTACTTTTTGCGCGTGACGATGGTTTGTTCCACGAGCTGCATTTTGCACTGCATGCTGCAAAACGGGCATTGAGTGTCATATGTTTTTTCTGATTGGACGTCTTGCTGTTTATCACGGAAATATCTAAGCAGTCGTTCAGTCAAAATGCCTCATCCTTTCTTATATGCGCCCGTCTCTACAGTCGGGTTTTGAATCAGTGACAGATCTGTTTGGAGGCTTTCCAGCAGCTGTGCCCTTAGGTCTTCTTCGAATAGCACTTCTCTGATATGAACGATCCCGAGACGGTCTATCCACTGATGAACACCTTCTAAGTAATGAGCCGTTTCCCGATAATACTGGATCAGTCCTTTGATCATGCCGGCAGTGCTGTCTTCGTTCTCAGTCACGCAAAACAAAGCTCCTGAACGGGCATGAGTTCCCCGGACGCCGCCGATGTGAATGTCCCAGCCAGCTTGTGTCCGAATTGCGCCGACATCTTGCAGGGCGGCCTCGGTGCAGTCTGTTTCACATGATAAGCTGATAGAAATGGGAGCGGGTAAGGGAAGCATCTCAAGTTGTCTTTCGATTTGGGCTGCCAGCTGCTGAATCGATCGATTTTGCCCGCATGTACATGCTTTGATGCTTTGCAGCGCGTGTCGGTGTTCATTAGTGTAAACGGGCATTTTCAGGTCTTTTTTCATGTTCGGGAGATCCGCAGGCTTGATCCCGGAAAGCTTCAGCCTTTGGCCGTGAGTGATGGATACGTCGGGAATGCTGTATGCCTCAATGATGTTGGCGATGGTTCTTAGCTGCTCCGCGTTTGTCCGCCCGCCGTACATTTGCGGAATCAGGATGCATGTCTCTTCAGTGGCTGGCTCAGGCTGGACAAACCCAGGGTACAGCATTTCCAGATAGTATTGAATCGCAGGAACACAAGTACTGCATCCGTTTTTTGTTTTCCAGTCAAGCTGGTTCATCACTTCTGCCGGATTAGTGAATGGCCTGCGCTGAAGCTCAGCGATGATGTCGTCTTCTGTAAAATCAGTACAGCTGCAAAACGAAGGTGTGCTGGCGGGCTTCGTATATTCGCTGTTGGTCATGTATCTCAAAAGGTCTTCAACGAGCGGTTTGCATCCTCCGCAGGACCCAGTGGCTTTGGTGCAGTGCTTGACTTCCTCAACAGTTGTTAAGCTATTCGTGTGCACCGCGTCTTCAATCGCGCCTTTCGTCACTGTGTTGCATTGGCAAATCGTTTCACTGGAAGGCATGGATTCAAATAAAGGGCCGCTTGTCTCCGGTTCGATGATCTGTTTTTTGGCAATGGAGATGTCTCGTTGTTTAAGCAGGCTGTCGAGAAGCCGCTGCTTGTCACGGGTGTCTCCGAATAAAATAACGCCGGCCAGTTTGTCATCTACAAAAAGCGCTTTTTTATAAACGCCTGCTTGTTCGTCGTAGATTTTGATGCTCGTCGTGCGTTCATCCTCTTGGATCTTTCCTGCTGACCACACATCGATTCCAGCTATTTTTAACGCCGCAGATGGTGCTGAGCCTTGATATTCCTCACATGGAACGCCGCAAATATGACTGGCGAGCGCTTTTCCCTGCTCATAAAGCGGAGCCACCAATCCGTACACCGTTCCGTTATGCTCAGCGCATTCACCAACGGCGTAGATATTCGGTTCGCTTGTCTGCATGAAGTCATTCACGATGATCCCGCGGTTCACTTTGATTCCAGCGGATACAGCCAATTCAATATTCGGTTTGACGCCGGCCGCCATCACAATCAAGTCTGCTTTTAATGAAGAGCCATCTTTAAAATGGATTCGGTCTGCCTTCGTGGCGCCGGAAATGGAGACGGTGTCTTTCTCCAAAAGAAAGGTTAGGCCTTTTTGTTCCAGCTCTGTTTGCAGCAGCCGCGCCGCTGTTTGATCGAGCTGTTTTTGCATAATGCCGGCGGAGTGGTGAATGACGCTGACATCCATACCGAGATGCTGTAAACCTACTGCAGCTTCCAGTCCTAATAAGCCGGCTCCGATTACCGCAGCCTTTTGAAAGTGCTGGGCCATGTTCATCAGCGCTTGGCAGTCTTCTATTGTCCGAAATCCATAGACACCTTTTTTGTCTGCCCCGGGGATAGGGAGAATATGAGGGGAGGAGCCTGTTGCCACTATTAATTTGTCATACGACAGAGTGCGTTTCCGATCTGTGATGACCTGCTGCTGATCTGTATCAATCTGAATAACCGTTTCGCCTGTGTAAAGCGTGATCCCGTGCTTGTCGTACCAATCCTTGCTGTTCAGTGTAATATCATCGAGTGACGCTTCACCCTGCAATACAGAGGATAAGAGAATGCGATTGTAATTGGGATGCGGCTCGCTTCCGAAAATGACAATCTCAAACATGTGGCGATTCAGCTTTAATACTTCTTCAATACAGCGGATTCCGGCCATGCCGTTTCCCGCTAACACTAATCTTTGTTTCTTCATGTATCAGACCTCCTTTGGCGAAGCTCGTAAGTTTTCTCCTATTAAAAATTATGTCACAATGCATTGTTAACGCATTAAACGTGTCACAAAAACTTACACATGTCTTTTCCAGAAAATAATGGTCCTATATCCTTGATTCAGAAAATGTAAAATAATGAGGGTCTAGAAAGGGGAATCTTATGAAGCTGTCGGAACTGAAAACTAGCGGTCATCCACTCACTTTGCTCTGTTCCTTTTTATACTTTGATGTCAGTTTTATGATATGGGTTATGCTTGGGGCGCTGGGTGTTTATATTTCTCAGGATTTTGGCCTGTCTCCTTTTGAGAAAGGGCTTGTCGTAGCTGTGCCGATTTTATCTGGATCTGTGTTTCGTATCATTCTTGGTATTTTAACGGACAGAATCGGACCGAAAAAAACGGCAGTGATCGGGATGCTGGTGACGATGATTCCGCTGCTTTGGGGGACATTCGGCGGCCGTTCCCTGACTGAGCTGTATGCCATCGGGATTCTGCTTGGCGTGGCGGGAGCAAGCTTTGCTGTAGCGCTGCCTATGGCCAGCCGCTGGTATCCGCCTCATTTGCAGGGACTTGCGATGGGGATTGCCGGAGCGGGGAACAGCGGCACGTTGTTTGCAACCCTGTTTGGCCCTCGTCTGGCAGAGCAGTTCGGCTGGCACATTGTCATGGGAATTGCGCTAATTCCATTATTGATCGTCTTTATTCTTTTTGTATCCATGGCAAAGGATTCCCCTGCACAGCCGTCTCCCCAGCCGCTCAAAAGCTATCTGCATGTGTTTGGGCAAAAGGAAACATGGTTTTTCTGCCTGCTGTACAGCGTCACATTTGGCGGATTTGTCGGGCTCTCAAGCTTTTTATCTATTTTCTTTGTTGATCAATACCAGCTGTCAAAAATTCACGCAGGGGACTTCGTTACATTATGTGTGGCGGCGGGGAGCTTTTTCCGGCCTGTCGGGGGCTTGATTTCAGATCGTGTCGGCGGCACGAAAGTTCTTTCTGTATTGTTTGTCATCGTGGCACTGTGTATGGCCGGAGTCAGTAGCCTGCCATCTCTCTCAATGGTTATTGTTCTATTGTTTGTCGGAATGATGGGGCTCGGAATGGGAAACGGCGCAGTATTCCAGCTCGTGCCGCAGCGCTTCCGCAAAGAAATCGGCATGGTGACGGGAATCGTCGGTGCGGCCGGAGGAATCGGAGGGTTTTTCTTGCCGAACATCTTAGGATCTCTCAAACAGATGACAGGCACATATGCTATCGGTTTTATCACGTTTTCCTGTATCGCGCTGCTGGCGTTTGCACTTGTGCTTGCCGCAGGCTATTACTGGCGGAAAAGCTGGAGCGCGGAAAGCAGCCCGGCGGATGTTTAGGATTTTGACGGACACGCGTTTGTGCGTGTCTTTTTTATTTTCTCTTGATTTTCAACAGTGAACCGATCAAAATAAATAGTAATTATTACGATTTGTTAGTGAGAGGAGTTTTCTGAATGAATCAACATACGCTGCTCCCGAAAAAAACGGAGCGTCTTCAATACTTTGGATCGGTCAGTCCGATCAAAGGCGAGAAACCAGTGGAAAAAGAGAAAATGAAGGACCTGCAAAATATCAGGAAGGATTATTTTTTTGACATTCAGCATGTAGGTGTAGCTAATGTGTCCCATCCAGTCACAATCACTTCTGCCATGATGCCTGCCGAGCAAACAACGGCTGCGAACTTTACAATGACTTGTAATTTGCCGAGAAATCAGAAGGGGATTAACATGAGCCGGTTAACAGAGCTGCTGCAAGTCTATCATCAAAATGGCTGGATTCTCTCATTTTCCTCTCTTCAGCAATTTACGAAAGAGCTTGCAGAAAACATGGACACATCATCTGCCACAGTTGAAGTGAGGTTTCCGTGGTTTTTCGAACGGAAAAGCCCGAAGCTTGAGAAAGCGGGTTTGATGCATGCTGATATATTCATGTCTGTCACCTATCGCAAAGATCAGCCGTTTAAACAGCGTGCCGGCATCTCAGCAAAAGTAACGACTCTGTGCCCTTGCTCCAAGGAAATCAGCGAATACAGTGCCCATAATCAGAGGGGAACGGTCAGCATTTGGGCGGATATTCACCCGGCCGCATCGCTGCCAAGTGATGTTAAAGCTGATTTGCTTCACGCCGCAGAATCAAATGCTTCTGCGAGACTGCATCCGGTATTGAAGCGGCCTGATGAAAAAGCCGTGACAGAAACGGCCTATGAAAACCCGAGATTTGTTGAGGATCTCGCCCGGCTGATTGCTGCAGATTTGTTTGAGCTTGAATGGGTGTCAGCCTTTGAGATTGAATGCCGAAATGAAGAATCGATCCATCTTCACGATGCCTATGCGAAGCTGTGTTTTTCGAAGGAAGTGGATAAAATATGAAACTCTCATTATTCATTATTGCAGTTCTTATGCCAGTCATCCTGCTGTCAGCCTGCTCCGATCATGCAGAAGAACACGCAAGTATCAATACAAAGAAAACGGTCGAAAACATAACGGACGTTCGAAAAACAGCAAAAACAAGCATTGATTGGACAAAGCCTTCGGGCGGAGAATACCCGGATATTAAACAGAAGCATGTCTGGATTGATGTGAATGTGAAGGAGCAGAAGGCTTACATCAAGGAAGGAAGCAACACCATCTATACAATGATGATTTCTTCTGGTCTTGATCAAACAAAAGATGATGCTACGCCAAAGGGCACCTTTTATGTAGAGCCTGAACGGGGAGAATGGTTTTTCTCCGAAGGATACCAGGAAGGCGCAGAATACTGGGTATCATGGAAAAATCACGGTGAATTTTTATTTCATAGTGTGCCAATGACTAAGGATCAAAAAGTCATCAAAACGGAAGCAGAAAAACTAGGAACGAAAGCATCTCACGGATGTATCAGGCTGACCATTCCAGATGCGAAATGGGTATATGAAAATATCCCTGAACATACAAAAGTGGTGATCAGCTGAATTGAAAACCGTTGACAAAAAGGAAAAAAGACCATACAATTTAAATCGTAACAATTACGTTTTATGATAAATGGCTTATCATTGTCTGTGCATCTGTGAAAAGCGGAAAGGCATCGATTAAGGATCTTGCTGTCGGCAAAGGCAAGGATTTGCGATGGGGAAAAGGATTAAACGCGGTTGGAGTCTTTACTGATTTAGAAATCGGGCGGCAGCGAGAAATGAGCGCGAAAAGCTGCTCTACACCATTGTACATACGGCGAAGTATTCAATTTAAATCGTAATCATTCTATTTTAATGGAGGCACTATTATGAAAAAAATTCCGGTTACCGTACTGAGCGGTTATCTCGGTGCGGGAAAAACAACATTGCTGAACAGCATTTTGCAAAATCGCGAAGGCTTGAAAATAGCGGTTATCGTAAACGATATGAGCGAGGTGAACATTGACGCGGGCTTGGTTAAGCAGGAAGGTGGCCTTTCCAGAACAGATGAAAAGCTTGTGGAAATGTCAAATGGCTGCATTTGCTGCACGCTTCGCGAAGACTTATTAATTGAAGTTGAGAAGCTGGCAAAAGACGGACGGTTTGATTATATCGTCATCGAATCGACAGGAATCAGCGAACCGATCCCGGTGGCCCAGACTTTCTCTTATATCGATGAAGAGATGGGAATCGATCTTACAAAATTCTGTCAGCTGGATACGATGGTGACGGTTGTTGATGCCAACCGTTTTTGGCATGATTATCAGTCAGGCGAAAGCCTTCTGGACCGCAAAGAAGCATTGGGGGAAAAGGATGAAAGAGAAATCGCCGACCTCTTGATCGATCAAATTGAGTTTTGCGATGTACTGATCTTAAATAAATGTGATTTGGTCAGCGAGCAAGAGCTCGAACAGCTTGAAAACGTTCTTCGTAAACTGCAGCCAAGAGCCAGGTTCATTCGTTCCGTCAAAGGAAATGTAAAACCGCAGGAGATTTTGCATACAGGGTTATTTAACTTCGAGGAAGCGAGCGGATCGGCCGGCTGGATTCAAGAGCTGACGGCAGGCCATGCGGAACACACCCCGGAAACAGAAGAATACGGTATCTCTTCATTTGTATATAAGAGACGTTTGCCGTTTCATTCTACACGATTTTACCGTTGGTTGGATCAAATGCCAAAGAACGTGGTACGTGCCAAAGGAATCGTCTGGTGCGCATCTCATAACAACCTCGCTTTGCTGATGTCGCAAGCAGGTCCGTCGGTTACGATTGAGCCTGTATCTTATTGGGTGGCGGCGTTGCCGAAGCTTGAGCAGGAGCAAGTCAAACAGCAGGAGCCGGAAATCCTGGAGGAGTGGGACCCGGAGTTCGGCGACCGCCTAACGCAGCTAGTTTTTATCGGAACTGACCTGGATGAAGAAACGATCACGAAAGAGCTTGATCAATGCCTGTTGACTGAGTATGAATTTGATTCCGACTGGTCGCTGTTTGAGGACCCGTTTAAATGGAAGCTGAATCAATAGAAAAAAAGCCGTCCCATGGGGAACGGCTTTTTTTAATGAAACGTTTGTTTAAACATAATGAGCGTATTTTTTCTCAAGGATATTCTGAAAGACCGCGGCAATGGAGCAGATGGCCCAATAAATGAGAGCGGTCAGAATATACATGGTCATATAATCAAACTCTCTGCCCCCGATGATTTTCGCATGCTGGAGCAATTCCGGCACTGTAATCATCGCAGCGAGAGAGGACGCCTTGATCAAGTCGAGCAATACATTGGCAAGCGGAGGCAGCGCAATACGTATCGATTGCGGCAAAATGATGCCCCTCATCGTCTGCCAATAGGAAAGACCCAGCGAGGATGCGGCTTCCCACTGTCCTTTTTCGACGGATGAAATGGCTGAACGGTTAATTTCCGCAATGTAGGCGGCGCTGTTTAGGCTAAAGCCGATTAAAGCAGCCGTGACAGCGGAAAATTCAATGCCGATATAAGGAAACCCGAAATAAAGGATAAACAAAATCACCAAAATCGGAACGCCTCGCATAAATGAGATATAGAGCTTCGCCGGCCATCTTAACAAAGCAAGTTTAGACATTCTGGCGAGTGATATGAACAGGCCGATCACAGTTCCCGCAAACATGCTTACAAAAGAGATGAGCAGTGTATAACCAATGCCTTTTATGACATAAGGGAACGATTCAATGGCCAGCTTCGTGTTGAAAATATATTCCCACTGAATGCTATTGATCATGGCGTCCGATTACAAATCAACGTCCTGAACGTCGGCATCAATTTTTTTTGATACATCTGCTTTATTGAAGAATTGTTTCGACAGTTTAGTCAAAGAGCCATCCTTGCTCATCTCTTTCAATGCTTCGTTCATCTTTTTCTGAAGTGCCGCATTGCTTTTTTTCATGACAAGGGCCTGTTTGTTCGGCATGTACTTGATGTCAGGATGAATTGTAATGTTGAGATCCGGGAATGCCGCGAGCGCAAGTGTCTGCAGGTAATAGTCGTTTAAAATGACGTCAGTGCGTCCGTTGGCAACATCTTTTAAATATTGCTCATTCGTCGCATTATCATAAATCACTTCTTTGGCGCCGTATTTTCTCGCGACCTCCATGTAGACGGTTGTAGCCGCGCCAGCCGCTTTCTTCCCTTTTAAATCCTTGAGCGTTTTAATCCCTGATAAATCGTCTTTTCGGACAATTGCCGTGCCGTATGAATATTTATATGGAGTGGAAAATGCGAACTTCTCCTCACGGTCCTTCGTCACATCGATGTCATTCGCGGCTGCGTCAACCTGTCCGCTGTTCACCGCTGTCAGCATCCCGTCAATGCCCATCTCCTTGAACTCAACCTTCAGCCCCAAGCGTTTTGCCGCTTCACGAACAACTTCAACCTCGTAGCCCGTCAGCTTATCAGAGCCAGAGTCAGTATCGTGATAAGAAGTGGGATAGAGCGTACCTGATGTAGCGACTACGATTTTCCCTTTATCCTTAATCTGCTCCCAGCCTGTATCCTTGGAATCGGCTTCATTTTTGCCGGAACAGGCTGCCAATATAAGAAAGAAAGCCATTGTGAAACTGAATATAACGGCTTTGGAATGCATGAATGATTTCACCTATAGTTCCCCCAATCTGTTAATCAACTAAAAAGATAGCATTGAACATAAGGGGTTGCAATATGTTGATCGCGTTTTCAAAAAGTTCGAATTGTGTATACAAAAAGCATGGGTGGGTGTTTAAAAGCGTCTATGAAGGGAAGAGGTGATGAAAAAAGGAATTGTCCAAGGATGAATGCCAGACGTACCAAGGAAACGCATGTGAAAGTGAAGGATGCAGCAGACCCGTCACTCATCTATGCCAATACCGGAAGAAATGGTCAAGAGGCATGAAACCGATCTTCAGAATAAATTTAAGTCTTGCTGATGCCCCTAAGGCATATGATATATTCGATGAGAAAGAAAATGGAAACATTTAAACCATAATGGGGAGTCAAATGAATATTTACAAACCAGCCGGATTTTGGATCAGACTTGGAGCTGCATTGTTAGACTACATTATAGTCTCCGTGCCGCTTTTGCTGATCTATTGGCTGATTACAGGAAAAGACCCAAACGACAGCATGTTCATCAGTTTGGTTGTTCTGCTGTATTCTATTTTGCTGCCGATGTTTTGGCGCGGTTATCTTATCGGAAAAAGGATCTGCGGAATCAGAATCGTAAAAAAAGACGGATCACAGGTCAGTCTGTTAACAATGTTTTTACGGGTTATTGTAGCCGGCCTGGTTTACTGTATAACCTTCGGACTCGGCTTGATCGCCAGCCTGATTCTGATTGCCGTACGAGAAGACAAACGGACCCTGCATGATTTAATCGCGGGAACATATGTCACTTATGCGACACCAGGTGAAGAGGAACTTAATGCTGACGAAGAGATTAGAAAGAGCGAATAATGGTTCGCTCTTTTTATTTTTATGCATAAAAAATACAAGGCAGCAAAACATATGAAAAATAGGATTGGAGGAATAAAATGGATGAAACGAATAACCATCAACATTATCACAATGTTCATTGCAGCGGCTGTCATTTCTCTGACCGGTACAGCTGAGGCCGCTGAAAAACAGCAGCAGTCTCCCGCAAATGTTACACTGACAGATCAGCAAAAGAAAGAGATTGAACAACTGGAAGCAGAGATTCTTAAAAAGCGCAAAGACGTGATCTCAAAGTATGTACAATACGGTATCCTGCCTAAAGAAAGAGGAGAACACATCAAAAATCACTTGGACAAACACTTTGAAATGATGAAACAAAACGGCTTTGTTCCAAAGCACCATCCTCATCCGCATAAATTTGAAAAAAGACATTAAGATTTTAAGCATCCAATGGGAATTGGGTGCTTTTGCGTTATTTACAGGTAGGCAATATTAGCTGAGCTGTTCCGCGACTAACATCGAGTTGATATGAAACGCGTTTCATAGCCTATGATAGGTTTATCAAATAATTCAGGAGTGATAAACACTATGATCCACCAGCATCCAGAATCTTTTCCGAAACATTTTTTGTGGGGCTCTGCTTCTGCAGCGTACCAGATTGAAGGCGCTTGGAATGAAGATGGCAAAGGCCCTTCTGTTTGGGATGTGTTTACGAAAATACCGGGCAAAACGTTTAAAGGAACCAATGGCGAGATTGCGGTTGACCATTATCACCGATTTAAAGAAGATGTCGCTCTGATGGCTGAGATGGGGTTAAAAGCATATCGATTTTCCGTCAGCTGGCCACGGGTTTTTCCAAAAGGAAAAGGAGAGATCAATGAAGCAGGTCTAGCGTTTTACGATAGTCTGATTGATGAATTGCTTTCTCATCACATCGAGCCGGTTCTGACTTTATATCACTGGGATTTGCCTCAAGCGCTTATGGACGAATACGGCGGGTTTGAATCCAGAAACATCATAGAGGATTTTAATCACTACTGTATTACTCTTTATAAACGTTTTGGAGACAGGGTGAAATATTGGGTTACGTTAAACGAACAGAACTACAATTTTAATCACGGATTTATTACAGCCATGCATCCGCCTGGAGTGAAAGACAGAAAACGATTTTACGAAGCAAACCATATTGCGTTTCTGGCTAATGCAAAAGCCATCGAATCATTTAGAGAATATGTGCCTGAAGGCAAAATAGGTCCTAGCTTTGCTTATTCTCCGGCTTACCCTTTATCAAGTCATCCAGAGGATATACTGGCATTTGAAAACGCCGAAGAATTTACGAACAATTGGTGGCTTGACATGTATTGCTGGGGAACCTACCCGCAAATTCCATTCCGCTGCTTGGAAAAACAGGGATGGGCGCCGACAATTGAAGCAGGAGATATGGACCTGCTCGCCAAAGGGAAGCCTGATTTTGTAGGTGTCAATTATTATCAGACGATCACCTATGAACGAAATCCGCTTGATGGTGTGTCAGAAGGGAAAATGAATACGACAGGCCAAAAGGGAACCAATCAGGAGACGGGGATACCCGGAGTGTTCAAAACGAAAAAAAATCCGCATCTGACAACGAGCAACTGGGATTGGACAATTGACCCAATTGGGCTGCGTATCGGTCTTCGCCGAATTACAAGCCGCTATCAGCTTCCAGTGTTTATAACAGAGAACGGTTTGGGTGAATTTGATAAAGTTGAGGACGGCACTGTACAGGATGATTATCGAATTGATTATTTGCGTTCGCATCTTGAGCAATGCAGACAAGCCATCAGTGACGGTGTCGATTTAATCGGCTATTGCAGCTGGTCGTTTACTGATCTGTTAAGCTGGCTGAACGGCTACCAAAAAAGATACGGATTTGTATATGTCAATCGTGATGAAGAAAGCACATCCGATTTAAAACGCTTGAAGAAAAAAAGCTTTTATTGGTATCAAGATGTCATCAAGACAAACGGAGAAAGTTTATAAAGAGTCCCTGAGAGTTATTCTCTCAGGGGTTTTTCATTACACAGAAACAGCATCAATAATATAAGTGTCGGCGTGCAAATCTGACATTTCAGCCGGCACAGTCCAGCATGTCAATTGATAGTCTCCTTTAGGCAGATCAAAGGACAGTCTTTTAGACATGATGCTTTCAATATGAATTCCGTTTTCTGTGACATGAAAAGGAACAGTCACTTTTTTTTCGTAGGAGTTTACTGTTTCTGAACTGTTCAGGCGAAAAAGAATAAAGGCCTTTGTATTTCGCTGTGCCTCAAAGGAAATGGCTCCGTCTGCCGCAGCATATCCTTTTTCAATCGCTTCGTCAGTCCAATCCATTACAGGAGGTGTAGAATCCTTTTGAAATACAGTAAATTGATGATATGAAATCGAAAGTTCTTGCGGCTTCCATGATTTGATCAATGTGCTGTTCCTCCTCTATGTACTGTTTACTGAATTGTGAATAAAACCTTTGTGCCGTCTGGGTAATCGGTAAGCCGATGCCCGACCCAAGAGCCTGCTCCGCGGTTGTCAGCGGGAGAAATGTATTCTACAGAAGCTCCCTCACCGCCTTCTTTGCACATGGCCATTGGCCATTCATCTCTGTCATACCCCTTTTTGGAAGGTACGTCCTTTAATGATTGCTCGCGGCGTTCTTCAGCTCCGTCTCTGTCAATAGTGCACACCTCTGAGTGCCCCTCATTTATCGCATCCTTAATATGCTTGGCAGTTTCGGGATACCGGTCAGATGGGAAGGCCATTGTTTCATCATATTCTTTCGTTTGAGACGTTTTTTGATCAGCTGAGAAAAAGTCTCCTTTTATCAGGCCGACAGCTGCAGCTGCTATGATGACGATGACGAGAAGTATCGTTTTTATGATGTCCGTCGTGATGTTCACCTCCCGCTTTTAAAACTGACACAAGAGTAATCCAGAAAGCATTTGGTGTAAAGGTTTAAATTTTATGTTTTACGATCAGTTTATTGCAGAAATCGTAATTTTAGCAGATCGAAATATTTGTTTTCAGCAAAATACGATTGCCAATTTACAATAATGATAGTAAGTCATCAGCCGTTTTCGGCTTGATTAATCATTTTAAATTGGCTTATGATACCGGTAAGCTCCTCAGCTAATTGAGAAAGTGTTTCAGAAGCTGCGGTAATCTCCTCCATTGCAGCAAATTGCTCCTCTGTTAATGCAGCCGCTTGCCGGGTATTTTTAGTAGATTCTTTAATGTCGGCCGTATTGGCTGCAAAGGAATCATTTATTTGATGTGCACTGGCTGAAATGTTTGTTACAGATGCTGATAAATCACTAATCTCGGCGCTGATTTCACCTGTTGCAGCTGCAATTTCCTTAAATGCATCTCTGGTGCGCTGGATCATGGTGACTCCTTCTGCAGCTTCTGTTTTCACATGCTCAACAGATCTTGCAGACCGGTTCATATCCTTTTGTATTTCTATGATCAGTTTTGAAATCTGCCCCGCAGACTGTTGAGACTCTTCTGCTAATTTCCGTACTTCATCAGCAACAACAGCAAAGCCTTTTCCTTGTTCACCGGCTCTGGCAGCTTCAATCGCTGCATTCAGCGCAAGCAGGTTTGTCTGATCAGCAATTTGGGTGATGACCGATAAAATTTGCTCAATTTGTTTAGAGCGGCCGTCTAACTGGTGTATGATTTCTCCGCTTTTCTGAATTGACTGGTGAATCGCATCCATTTGCGCCTGTACATTTGCAATTTCCTTTTGTCCAATGTCTGCTTTTGATTGAGCGAGCTGCCCTTTGTCAGCGATAGCGGCAGTATTTGCAGAAATATCCCGGATGTCTGCTGAAGCTTGTTTTAATGAGCTTTCACTATTTTCAATTCGGGTGATCTGATCTTGGGCTCCATTTGCAATCTGCTGTACAGCTTCTGTGATTTTTTCTGAAGCTTGATTTGTTTCCTCTGCTCCGGCTGAGAGCTGCTGAGAGGCTGACGCAAGCTGAAGGGCTGATTGTTGTACGGTTTGTATGGTATCGTTCAGCTTCATTCTCATCTTATTATAATAGACGCTTAGTTCTGAAAGCTCGTCACCGGTTTTGTCTGACACCTCTATTGTCATATCTCCGTTTCCGGCACTTTCAAAGGCGCTTTTTAAAGCGTTCAGCCGCTTGTTGATTTTTCTGGTGAAAACCAAGACAAGGATGACTGATACCATAATGACGATAACAAGAACGATAGCGAATTGAGTGAAAAGTGATTGTGTAAGTGATGCTAAAATACTTTGATTAGCTCCGGTATACAGCATGCCGATGATGTTCCCATTTTGATCTTTTAACGGCATGTATGCAGTCTGATAAGAAGAACCTGCTACATCTGCTTGTCCGTAAAAACGCTTTCCTTTCTTTAAAACAGCGGCAATAACTTCAGAAGAAGCCTGGGTGCCGACGGCTCTTTCGCCATTTTTCATGACATTGGTTGCAACACGAGTATCGCCTTGGAAAATGGTAATGGTATCACCTGTCTTTTCACCAAGCAGATCAACAATATCTTCATTTCCATTGATTTGTGTTTGCCCTTTATAGAGCTTATTGTTTTTCACCTGCCAGTCGCCTGACATGACATCATCAATATAAGTGCTGCTTAAAGCGAGATCACCTTTCGCTTTTTCAGTTGCCATTTGTTTCATGCTTTCTGTAATTTCCTTAAGCATCACAGTGCCAACTGATGCCGAAAACAAAAGAATCACCACGAAAACGAGGCAAAGAATTTTAGTTCCTAGCTTCATCTTAAATCGTTTTATCAACATAATTCCTCCCTTTACGATTTGCAGGTCATATTACTTATCGGGTTTTTGGGTTTAAAGTTTTATTTTAGAAAAAATAAAACCGGCCTGATCTTCAGGCCGGTTGTGTGATGCTATTCAAGGTTTGCGTGGTGAGTGAACATAGTTTCAGAATCGAGACCTTTTTTCTCCATGAGTTTTAAAATCACTGCATCATAGAAGAGCAGCAAAGTTTGTTCAAATAATGATCCCATTGGCTGAATGGTTTTATAGCTTCCGTTAGACTGGTCTTTAGGGGAACCAGGCATTCTGATGATGAGGTCCGCTTGTTTTCCGATGCTTGATTCCGGATTGATGGTTAAAGCGGCAACAATTCCGTGTAAGCTTTTTGCTTTTGCTGCGGTATGAATCAAGCTCTTTGTCTCGCCTGATCCTGAGCCGATAATAACTAGATCTCCTTCGGCGAGCGGCGGAGTGAGAATCTCACCTACTATATGGGCGTTGAAGCCCATGTGCATCAGTCTCATCGCGAAGGATTTTGCCATCAGGCCAGACCGCCCCGCACCCGCGGTGAAAATTTGGTGGGATGAAAGAATGTGATCGGCAAGCTGGTCAGCTTCTTCATTAGAAATATAAGCTGCTGAATTGTGTAACTCATTGAGAATTTCCGCTACGTATTCAGTCGTTTTCATCGGAGTTATCCTTGGACAATCAGCTGCTTCATTTTTGAAGCTGTTTCCGCCTTATCAGCTGCGCTTGTAATTCCGCCCCCGACAATGACAAGGTCAGGCTTTTGCTGGATCACTTCTGGCAGTGTATCAAGTTTGATGCCGCCCGCGATTGCGGTTTTTGCGTTTTTTACGGTATTTTTGATTGTCGTTAATTCTTCGAAAGAGTTTTTGCCCTCTGCTTGAAGATCATAGCCAGTGTGGACGCAGATGTAGTCAACACCGAGTGCGTCAATTTCTTTCGCACGGGATTCGATATCTTTCACGTTAATCATGTCCACTAAGATTTTCTTCTTTTGTTTTTTGGCTTCTTCTACTGCGCCTTTAATCGTTGCATCGTCTGTAGCCCCTAAAACGGTGATGATGTCAGCGCCTGCTTCCGACGCTTTCATAATTTCGTAGCCTCCGGCATCCATGATTTTCAGGTCTGCAAGAACCTTCAATTGAGGAAATGCTTCTTTTATTTCTTTAACGGCTCTTAGGCCTTCATTGATGACGACCGGTGTTCCGATTTCAACTACGTCGATGTATTGTTCTACCTCTTTGACAAGCTCAATGGCTTCCGGGATGTTGACGAGGTCTAATGCAAGCTGTAATTCCATTGTTGATCCACTCCCTTTTTCGAATTATTGTTCATTCTATAGGTTCCTTCTTTTGTTGAGAAGTAGGCACTTTGAAGTCAACAAGTTACTTGGAGGATACTGTGAGGAGAGACAATCAGATTTCTTTCGCTTGATTTTATGAGTGAGTATAATGAAAAAAGAGTCTGCAAAAAAGTAAGTAAGTGATGATACGTATCTAACATACAAAAAGGTTACTAAGGGGGGGGATTCTATTGAGCCGGATGGACGACAAAAGGTTTAATTGTGAGAAGGAATTAACGCTTGCAGTGATTGGCGGTAAATGGAAAATGCTCATTTTATGGCATTTAGGAAAAGAAGGCACAAAACGGTTCAATGAATTAAAAACATTGATTCCTGATATTACGCAGAAGATCCTCGTGAATCAGCTGAGAGAGCTTGAGCAGGATATGATTGTTCACAGGGAAGTGTATCCAGTTGTCCCGCCGAAGGTTGAATATTCTCTGACCCCGCACGGAGAAAGCCTCATGCCTATTCTTGAAGCCATGTATGAGTGGGGGAAAGGCTATATGGAATTGATTGATATCGACAAAAATGTCATGAAAGAATCGTTGTAAGACGCTCTTCGCAAGGGTGTCTTTTTTTGCCTTTTTTTCGGTTTTTGCGCGGTACACATAGTCATGTAAAGATTGTAAATTGCATTCAGCAATAAAAAAAGATTGAACGCAGCAGTTTGGTTTAAAAATTTTTATTTTTCTGTAAATAATGTTTAGTGGAAATGATTGCGGCATCCCGCAAAAAATATTGCTGTAAATAAACTGGAATCTTTCGGCATCCCGCATGAAACTTTTCACCCATTTTTCGGTGATAAAAACATTTTTTTCATTTAAACTGAACGGTAGAAAGATAAAAAATATTGAAAACAATGAATAAATAGCCAAAATTGGTTTCTTATTAGGGTGGGGTCTTGCGGTCTTTATCCGCTTATGTTAAACGCCGCAATGCTGACTGACGGCAGCCTGCTTTAATAGCGGCCATCTGTTTTTTGATTGGAAGCACTGCTTTTTAAGTGTAGTACTTTGGGCTATTTCGGCTGTTAGTTCATAAGAATTAAAAGCTGATATGGATAAGAAAGAGAAAATGCGTTGCACATGTTCACTGCTTATAAAGATTAGGGGAGGTATGACAATATGGAAATAACTTTTTACCCTTTAACGGATGCACAAAAACGAATTTGGTACACAGAAAAATTTTATCCTCACACGAGCATTTCAAATCTTGCGGGGATTGGTAAGCTGGTTTCAGCTGATGCGATTGATTATGTGCTTGTTGAGCAGGCGATTCAAGAGTTTATTCGCAGAAATGACGCCATGCGCCTTCGGTTGCGGCTAGATGAAAACGGGGAGCCTGTTCAATATATTAGCGAGTATCGGCCTGTTGATATAAAACATACTGACACTACTGAAGATCCGAATGCGATAGAGTTTATTTCACAATGGAGCCGGGAGGAAACGAAGAAACCTTTGCCGCTATACGATTGTGATTTGTTCCGTTTTTCCTTGTTCACCATAAAGGAAAATGAAGTGTGGTTTTACGCAAATGTTCATCACGTGATTTCTGATGGTATCTCCATGAATATTCTCGGGAATGCGATCATGCACATTTATTTAGAATTAGCCAGCGGCTCAGAGACAAAAGAAGGAATCTCGCATTCATTTATCGATCATGTTTTATCTGAACAGGAATATGCTCAATCGAAGCGGTTTGAAAAGGACAAGGCGTTTTGGAACAAACAATTTGAATCGGTGCCTGAACTTGTTTCCTTGAAACGGAATGCATCCGCAGGGGGAAGTTTAGATGCTGAGAGGTTCTCTAAAGATGTGCCTGAAGCGCTTCATCAGCAGATTCTGTCGTTTTGTGAGGCGAATAAAGTCAGTGTTCTTTCGGTATTTCAATCGCTGCTCGCCGCCTATTTGTACAGGGTCAGCGGCCAGAATGATGTTGTGACGGGAACATTTATGGGCAACCGGACAAATGCGAAAGAGAAGCAGATGCTTGGCATGTTTGTTTCTACGGTTCCGCTTCGGACAAACATTGACGGCGGGCAGGCGTTTTCAGAATTTGTCAAAGACCGGATGAAGGATCTGATGAAGACACTTCGCCACCAAAAGTATCCGTATAATCTCCTAATCAACGATTTGCGTGAAACAAAGAGCTCTCTGACCAAGCTGTTCACGGTTTCTCTTGAATATCAAGTGATGCAGTGGCAGAAAGAAGAGGATCTTGCCTTTTTGACTGAGCCGATTTTCAGCGGCAGCGGATTAAATGATGTCTCAATTCATGTAAAGGATCGATGGGATACTGGGAAACTCACCATAGATTTTGATTACCGCACTGATTTATTTTCACGTGAAGAAATCAACATGATTTGTGAGCGCATGATTACCATGCTGGAGAACGCGTTAACGCATCCAGAACATACAATTGATGAATTAACACTGATTTCTGATGCGGAGAAAGAGAAGCTGCTTGCGAGGGCCGGCGGTAAATCTGTGAGCTACCGTAAGGACATGACGATACCAGAGCTGTTCCAAGAAAAGGCTGAACTGCTTTCTGATCATCCAGCGGTTGTATTTGAAGATCGCACATTGTCCTATCGAACGTTACATGAGCAATCTGCACGCATCGCCAATGTGCTGAAACAGAAAGGGGTTGGCCCGGACAGTCCTGTCGCGGTTTTGATTGAACGCTCTGAACGGATGATTACAGCTATCATGGGAATTTTAAAAGCCGGCGGAGCCTATGTGCCGATTGATCCGGGTTTTCCTGCTGAGCGCATTCAATATATTTTGGAGGACTGCGGGGCGGATTTCATCCTGACTGAATCGAAGGTTGCGGCGCCTGAAGCCGATGCTGAGCTGATTGACTTAGATCAGGCGATTGAGGAAGGTGCAGAAGAAAGCCTGAATGCAGATGTGAACGCTCGGAACCTTGCCTACATTATTTACACATCGGGAACAACCGGACGCCCGAAAGGCGTTATGATCGAGCATCGCCAGGTTCATCATTTGGTTGAATCTCTGCAGCAGACGATTTATCAAAGCGGCAGCCAAACCCTGCGGATGGCATTGCTTGCGCCGTTCCACTTTGATGCGTCAGTGAAGCAGATCTTCGCGTCGCTTCTTTTGGGCCAAACCCTTTATATCGTACCGAAGAAAACAGTGACGAACGGGGCCGCCCTTACTGCATATTATCGGAAGAACAGCATTGAGGCGACGGACGGAACACCGGCTCATTTGCAAATGCTGGCAGCAGCAGGCGATTTTGAAGGCCTAAAACTGAAGCACATGCTGATCGGAGGAGAAGGCCTGTCATCTGTTGTTGCGGACAAGCTGCTGAAGCTGTTTAAAGAAGCCGGCACAGCGCCGCGTTTGACTAATGTGTACGGGCCGACTGAAACGTGCGTTGACGCGTCTGTTCATCCGGTTATCCCTGAGAATGCAGTTCAATCAGCGTATGTGCCGATCGGGAAAGCGCTGGGGAATAACCGCTTATATATTTTGGATCAAAAAGGCCGGCTGCAGCCTGAAGGCGTGGCGGGTGAGCTTTATATCGCGGGAGACGGTGTGGGCCGAGGCTATTTACATTTGCCTGAATTAACGGAAGAGAAGTTTTTACAAGATCCATTCGTGCCGGGCGATCGCATGTACCGGACCGGGGACGTGGTGCGCTGGCTTCCAGATGGAACAATCGAATATTTAGGCAGAGAGGATGACCAGGTCAAAGTCCGCGGATACCGGATTGAGCTTGGGGAAATTGAAGCCGTGATTCAGCAGGCGCCAGACGTTGCAAAAGCCGTTGTTTTGGCACGCCCTGACGAACAGGGAAATCTTGAGGTTTGCGCATATGTTGTGCAGAAGCCTGGAAGCGAATTTGCGCCAGCCGGTTTGAGGGAGCATGCGGCCAGACAGCTTCCTGACTATATGGTGCCGGCTTACTTTACAGAAGTGACAGAAATTCCGCTTACACCAAGCGGCAAAGTCGACCGCCGCAAGCTGTTTGCACTAGAGGTGAAGGCTGTCAGCGGCACTGCCTATACAGCGCCGCGAAATGAGACTGAAAAAGCAATCGCAGCCATTTGGCAGGACGTGCTGAACGTTGAGAAGGCGGGGATCTTTGACAATTTCTTTGAAACTGGCGGACATTCATTAAAAGCCATGACCCTTTTAACAAAGATTCATAAGGAAACAGGCATTGAGATTCCGCTTCAATTTTTGTTTGAGCATCCGACGATTACGGCTCTTGCAGAGGAAGCTGATCACAGAGAAAGCAAAGCTTTTGCGGTGATTGAACCTGCTGAAAAACAGGAGCATTACCCGCTTTCATTGGCACAGCAGCGAACATATATCGTCAGCCAGTTCGAGGATGCGGGAGTCGGCTATAACATGCCAGCAGCAGCAATTCTGGAAGGGCCTTTAGATATTCAAAAGCTGGAGCGCGCATTTCAGGGATTAATCCGACGCCACGAGTCATTGAGAACATCATTTGTTCTTGAAAACAGCACGCCGAGACAGAAAATTCACGATAGCGTTGATTTCAACATCGAAATGATTGAAAGAGGCGGCCGCTCAGATGAGGCAATTATGGCTTCATTCGTTCGGACATTTGATTTGGCGAAAGCTCCGCTGTTCAGAATCGGTTTGCTGGGGCTTGAAGAGAACCGTCATATGCTGCTGTTTGACATGCACCATTTGATTTCTGACGGTGTATCCATTGGCATTATGCTGGAGGAGTTAGCACGCATTTATAAAGGCGAACAGCTTCCTGATCTTCGTCTCCAGTATAAGGACTACGCTGTATGGCAAAGCAGACAGGCTGCTGAAGGGTACAAGAAGGACCAGGCTTATTGGAAGGAAGTCTTTGCAGGCGAGCTCCCGGTGCTTCAGCTTCTGTCCGATTACCCAAGACCACCTGTTCAAAGCTTTGAAGGGGATCGGGTGTCAATCAAGCTGGATGCGGGGGTAAAGGATCGCCTCAATCGTTTGGCTGAACAAAACGGCGCCACTTTATATATGGTGATGCTTTCCGCTTACTATACGCTTTTGTCAAAGTATACGGGGCAGGATGACATCATTGTCGGGACACCGTCAGCGGGCAGAAATCACTCCGATACAGAGGGCATTATCGGGATGTTCGTCAATACGCTTGCGATTCGCAGTGAGGTGAAGCAGAATGAGACGTTTACCCAATTGATCTCGCGTGTCCGCAAACGGGTGCTGGATGCCTTTTCTCATCAGGACTATCCGTTTGAGTGGCTTGTTGAAGATTTGAACATCCCGCGTGATGTTAGCAGGCATCCGCTGTTTGACACGATGTTCAGCCTTCAAAACGCGACAGAGGGCATTCCGGCTGTCGGCGATCTTTCCTTGTCTGTTCAAGAGACCAATTTCAAGATTGCCAAATTTGATTTGACGGTGCAGGCGAGAGAAACCGATGAAGGCATTGAGATTGATGTGGATTACAGCACAAAGCTGTTTAAACAAAGCACGGCAGACAGGCTGCTTACGCATTTTGCGCGTTTGCTTGAAGATGCTGCGGCTGATCCAGAGAAGCCGATTTCTGAGTATAAGCTTCTTTCTGAAGAGGAGGCTGCTTCGCAAATTCAGCAGTTTAACCCGGGCAGAACACCTTATCCGAAAGATAAAACAATTGTTCAGCTGTTTGAGGAGCAAGCGGCGAATACGCCAGACCACACTGCGCTTCAATATGAAGGCGAATCACTCACTTATCGTGAACTGAATGAACGGGCCAATCGTTTAGCCCGCGGCATTCTTTCTCTTGGAGCTGGCGAAGGCAGAACTGCGGCTGTCTTATGCGAGCGGTCAATGGATATGATTGTGTCGATCTTGGCAGTATTAAAATCAGGTTCGGCTTATGTTCCGATCGATCCGGAACATCCGATTCAGCGGATGCAGCATTTCTTCCGTGACAGCGGAGCAAAGGTGCTTCTCACTCAGAGGAAATTAAAGGCTTTGGCGGAAGAAGCGGAATTTAAGGGCGTTATCGTGCTAGCCGATGAGGAAGAAAGCTATCATGCCGATGCGCGAAATCTCGCACTGCCTCTTGATTCTGCAGCAATGGCCAACCTGACGTATACTTCCGGAACGACTGGAACACCTAAGGGGAATATCGTGACACATGCCAATATTCTCCGCACGGTGAAGGAAACGAATTATCTCAGCATTACAGAACAGGATACGATTCTCGGTCTTTCCAATTACGTGTTTGACGCGTTTATGTTCGATATGTTCGGCTCTTTGTTAAACGGAGCCAAGCTGGTGCTGATACCGAAGGAAACCGTTTTGGACATGGCTCGCCTGTCCCGCGTCATTGAACGGGAGAACATCAGCATTCTCATGATTACAACCGCTTTGTTCCACTTGCTTGTGGACTTGAATCCGGCATGCTTGTCAACGCTTCGCAAGATTATGTTTGGCGGGGAACGGGCTTCGGTTGAGCATGTCAGAAAAGCTTTGCAAACGGTTGGAAAGGGCAAGCTCCTTCATATGTATGGACCGTCTGAAAGCACGGTTTTCGCGACGTATCATCCGGTTGATGAATTGGAGGAGCACACGCTGTCTGTTCCGATTGGAAAACCGGTCAGCAATACGGAAGTAT
This sequence comes from Bacillus subtilis subsp. subtilis str. 168, assembly GCF_000009045.1. Lineage (GTDB taxonomy): Bacteria > Bacillota > Bacilli > Bacillales > Bacillaceae > Bacillus > Bacillus subtilis. The sequence goes on from NC_000964.3 coordinate 382,456, forward strand.
ACATTCTTGACCGTACGGGACACGTGCAGCCTGCCGGGATTGCCGGAGAGCTTTGCGTCAGCGGCGAAGGACTCGTGAAAGGCTATTACAACCGTCCAGAACTGACTGAGGAGAAATTTGTTCCCCATCCGTTTACATCCGGCGAACGCATGTATAAAACGGGAGACCTTGCGAGATGGCTGCCGAATGGCGACATCGAATTTATCGGGCGAATCGACCATCAGGTGAAGATTCGCGGACAGCGCATCGAGCTTGGAGAAATCGAACATCAGCTGCAAACCCATGATCGTGTTCAGGAAAGTGTTGTGCTTGCCGTTGATCAAGGAGCGGGAGATAAACTGTTGTGTGCTTACTATGTCGGAGAAGGAGACATCTCATCACAAGAGATGAGAGAGCATGCTGCGAAGGACTTGCCGGCATATATGGTTCCTGCGGTGTTTATCCAAATGGACGAGCTGCCGCTGACAGGGAACGGAAAAATTGACCGGAGAGCGCTGCCGATTCCTGATGCCAACGTTTCAAGAGGTGTTTCATATGTTGCGCCACGCAATGGAACGGAACAAAAAGTCGCGGACATTTGGGCACAGGTACTTCAGGCAGAACAAGTCGGCGCTTATGACCACTTCTTTGACATTGGCGGACATTCATTAGCAGGCATGAAGATGCTTGCCTTGGTTCATCAGGAACTGGGCGTTGAGCTGTCACTCAAGGATCTCTTCCAGTCACCGACGGTTGAGGGCTTGGCACAGGTGATTGCCTCTGCTGAAAAAGGGACAGCCGCAAGTATCAGCCCGGCAGAGAAACAAGATACGTATCCTGTTTCTTCACCGCAAAAACGGATGTACGTGCTTCAGCAGCTTGAGGATGCGCAAACGAGCTATAACATGCCGGCGGTTCTGCGCCTGACAGGTGAGCTTGATGTTGAAAGGCTTAACAGCGTCATGCAGCAGTTAATGCAGCGTCATGAAGCCTTGAGAACCACGTTTGAAATAAAAGATGGAGAAACGGTGCAGCGGATCTGGGAAGAGGCTGAGTGCGAGATAGCCTATTTCGAAGCCCCGGAAGAAGAGACAGAGCGGATCGTTTCTGAGTTTATTAAGCCTTTCAAAATCGACCAACTTCCACTGTTCAGAATAGGGCTTATCAAGCATTCAGACACTGAGCATGTGCTGCTGTTCGATATGCATCATATTATTTCTGATGGTGCATCTGTCGGTGTGCTGATTGAGGAGCTTTCAAAGCTGTACGACGGAGAAACCCTTGAGCCGCTCCGTATTCAATATAAGGATTATGCCGTGTGGCAGCAGCAGTTCATTCAGTCTGAGCTTTACAAGAAGCAAGAAGAGCATTGGCTGAAGGAGCTGGACGGAGAGCTGCCGGTGCTGACGCTTCCGACTGATTACAGTCGGCCTGCCGTTCAAACATTTGAGGGAGACCGCATTGCATTTTCATTAGAAGCAGGCAAAGCTGATGCTCTGCGCAGGCTTGCAAAAGAAACGGATTCCACGCTTTACATGGTGCTTCTGGCTTCATACAGTGCGTTTTTATCAAAAATTAGCGGGCAAGACGATATCATCGTCGGTTCACCTGTGGCCGGACGATCTCAAGCGGACGTCAGCCGCGTCATCGGAATGTTCGTCAATACATTGGCGCTGCGCACGTATCCGAAGGGTGAAAAGACGTTTGCTGACTATCTTAACGAAGTGAAAGAAACGGCACTCAGCGCTTTTGATGCGCAGGATTACCCACTTGAGGATTTGATCGGAAATGTTCAGGTTCAGCGTGACACAAGCAGAAATCCGTTATTCGATGCAGTTTTTTCAATGCAAAATGCGAATATAAAGGATTTAACAATGAAAGGGATTCAGCTTGAGCCGCATCCGTTTGAACGGAAAACAGCCAAGTTTGACCTCACGCTGACGGCTGACGAAACCGACGGAGGGCTTACATTCGTACTCGAATACAATACAGCTCTGTTTAAGCAGGAAACGATTGAACGATGGAAGCAATATTGGATGGAGCTTTTAGATGCAGTTACTGGGAACCCGAACCAGCCGCTTTCCAGCCTGTCACTGGTCACCGAGACAGAAAAGCAAGCGCTTCTTGAGGCATGGAAGGGCAAAGCGCTGCCTGTGCCGACAGACAAAACGGTTCATCAGCTATTCGAAGAGACTGCCCAGCGCCACAAAGACCGCCCGGCTGTCACATACAACGGCCAGTCTTGGACGTACGGCGAGCTGAATGCGAAGGCAAACCGTCTCGCGCGGATTCTGATGGACTGCGGCATCAGCCCGGATGACCGCGTCGGCGTTCTCACGAAGCCGTCGCTTGAAATGTCCGCCGCGGTGCTCGGCGTCTTGAAAGCCGGAGCGGCGTTTGTGCCGATTGATCCTGACTATCCGGATCAGCGGATTGAGTATATTTTACAGGACAGCGGCGCGAAGCTTCTCTTGAAACAGGAAGGCATTTCAGTGCCGGACAGCTATACGGGAGATGTCATTCTTCTCGACGGAAGCCGCACGATTCTAAGCCTGCCGCTTGATGAAAACGACGAGGAAAATCCAGAAACCGCTGTAACCGCGGAGAACTTGGCGTACATGATTTACACGTCTGGAACGACCGGACAGCCGAAGGGTGTCATGGTCGAGCACCATGCGCTTGTGAACCTGTGCTTCTGGCACCACGACGCGTTCAGCATGACAGCGGAGGACCGCAGTGCGAAGTACGCGGGCTTTGGGTTCGACGCTTCCATTTGGGAGATGTTCCCGACCTGGACGATCGGTGCCGAACTTCACGTCATTGAGGAAGCGATCCGCCTCGATATCGTCCGCCTGAACGATTATTTTGAAACGAACGGCGTAACGATCACGTTCCTGCCGACACAGCTTGCGGAACAGTTCATGGAGCTTGAGAACACATCACTTCGCGTATTGCTTACTGGAGGAGACAAGCTGAAGCGCGCAGTGAAAAAGCCGTACACACTCGTCAATAACTACGGGCCGACAGAGAATACGGTCGTTGCCACAAGCGCAGAAATCCATCCGGAGGAAGGCTCGCTTTCCATCGGAAGGGCCATTGCCAATACGAGAGTATACATTCTCGGCGAGGGCAATCAGGTGCAGCCGGAAGGCGTAGCCGGAGAGCTTTGCGTGGCGGGGCGCGGACTGGCACGCGGCTATCTGAATCGAGAAGACGAAACCGCGAAGCGGTTTGTCGCTGATCCGTTTGTGCCGGGTGAGCGCATGTACCGCACCGGCGATTTGGTGAAATGGACGGGCGGCGGCATCGAATACATCGGCCGGATCGACCAGCAGGTCAAGGTCCGCGGCTACCGGATCGAGCTCTCAGAAATTGAAGTCCAGCTCGCCCAGCTTTCTGAGGTGCAGGATGCGGCGGTGACAGCTGTCAAAGATAAAGGCGGCAACACAGCGATCGCGGCGTATGTCACACCGGAATCAGCTGACATAGAAGCACTGAAATCAGCACTGAAGGAAACCCTGCCGGATTACATGATCCCGGCGTTCTGGGTGACGCTGAACGAGCTTCCGGTTACGGCAAACGGCAAAGTGGACCGCAAAGCCTTGCCTGAGCCGGACATCGAAGCGGGAAGCGGAGAATACAAAGCGCCGACGACCGACATGGAAGAGCTGCTTGCCGGCATCTGGCAGGACGTGCTTGGAATGTCTGAAGTCGGTGTCACCGACAATTTCTTCTCGCTTGGCGGAGATTCCATCAAAGGAATTCAAATGGCGAGCCGCTTGAACCAGCACGGCTGGAAGCTGGAAATGAAAGATCTCTTCCAGCACCCGACGATCGAAGAGCTCACCCAGTACGTAGAGCGTGCCGAAGGCAAACAGGCAGACCAAGGCCCGGTGGAGGGCGAAGTCATCCTGACGCCGATCCAGCGCTGGTTCTTTGAAAAGAACTTCACGAACAAGCACCACTGGAACCAATCTGTGATGCTTCACGCCAAGAAGGGCTTTGATCCTGAACGGGTGGAGAAAACATTGCAGGCGCTGATCGAGCATCATGACGCGCTCCGCATGGTCTATCGTGAGGGACAGGAAGACGTCATTCAATACAACAGAGGTCTTGAAGCTGCTTCAGCTCAATTGGAGGTCATCCAGATTGAGGGCCAAGCTGCAGATTACGAAGACCGAATAGAGAGAGAAGCGGAGCGTTTGCAAAGCAGCATCGACTTGCAGGAAGGCGGCTTGTTAAAAGCAGGCTTGTTCCAAGCGGAAGACGGAGATCACTTGCTTCTTGCCATTCACCACTTAGTGGTTGACGGCGTGTCGTGGCGGATTTTACTGGAGGATTTCGCCGCGGTATATACACAGCTTGAGCAAGGCAATGAACCGGTTCTCCCGCAGAAAACACATTCATTTGCAGAGTATGCAGAGAGATTGCAAGACTTCGCGAACTCCAAAGCCTTTTTGAAAGAAAAAGAGTATTGGAGACAGCTTGAAGAACAAGCTGTTGCGGCAAAGCTTCCGAAAGACCGCGAATCTGGTGATCAGCGAATGAAACATACAAAGACAATTGAATTCTCGCTGACTGCTGAAGAGACAGAACAGCTCACCACAAAGGTGCATGAGGCATATCACACAGAAATGAATGATATTTTGCTGACGGCATTCGGATTGGCAATGAAGGAGTGGACGGGTCAAGATCGAGTAAGTGTTCATTTAGAGGGGCATGGACGTGAAGAAATCATAGAAGACCTGACCATTTCTCGCACAGTCGGCTGGTTTACAAGTATGTACCCAATGGTGCTCGATATGAAGCATGCGGATGATCTGGGCTACCAGCTGAAGCAAATGAAAGAAGATATCAGACATGTGCCGAATAAGGGAGTCGGATACGGCATTCTGCGCTATCTGACGGCACCGGAACATAAAGAAGATGTGGCGTTCTCGATTCAGCCGGATGTCAGCTTCAACTATTTAGGTCAGTTTGACGAAATGTCGGATGCAGGTTTGTTTACGAGATCAGAGCTGCCATCAGGACAGTCATTAAGCCCTGAAACAGAAAAACCGAATGCGCTGGATGTTGTCGGATATATCGAAAACGGAAAACTGACGATGTCACTGGCCTATCATTCTCTTGAATTTCATGAAAAAACAGTACAAACATTCAGTGACAGCTTTAAAGCGCATCTTCTCAGAATCATTGAACATTGCCTATCTCAAGATGGTACGGAACTGACCCCGAGTGATCTTGGTGACGACGATTTGACGCTGGATGAGCTGGATAAATTAATGGAAATTTTCTAATAGAGGTGGCATATGAGCAAAAAATCGATTCAAAAGGTGTACGCACTGACACCAATGCAGGAGGGAATGCTGTATCATGCGATGCTTGATCCGCATTCTTCCTCGTACTTCACACAATTAGAGCTTGGGATTCACGGCGCTTTTGATCTTGAAATCTTTGAGAAAAGCGTCAATGAACTGATTCGGTCATACGATATTCTCCGTACGGTATTTGTGCATCAGCAGCTGCAAAAACCGCGTCAGGTCGTGTTAGCGGAACGCAAAACAAAAGTGCATTATGAGGATATCAGTCATGCAGACGAAAACCGCCAGAAAGAGCACATTGAGCGTTACAAACAAGACGTTCAGCGCCAAGGCTTTAACCTGGCAAAAGACATATTGTTCAAGGTAGCGGTTTTCCGCCTTGCTGCAGATCAGCTGTATCTTGTCTGGAGCAATCATCATATTATGATGGACGGCTGGAGCATGGGCGTCCTCATGAAAAGCCTGTTCCAAAACTATGAAGCGCTCAGAGCAGGCAGGACACCGGCAAACGGTCAGGGCAAGCCTTATTCCGATTACATCAAGTGGCTTGGAAAACAGGACAATGAAGAAGCGGAGAGCTACTGGAGCGAGCGCTTGGCGGGTTTTGAACAGCCAAGCGTGCTCCCGGGCCGCCTGCCTGTGAAAAAAGACGAATACGTCAATAAAGAATATTCATTTACATGGGACGAAACACTGGTTGCCCGTATTCAGCAAACCGCAAATCTCCATCAAGTGACAGGGCCTAACCTATTTCAGGCCGTTTGGGGCATTGTTCTCAGCAAATACAACTTTACGGATGATGTGATCTTCGGAACGGTCGTCTCGGGACGACCGTCTGAAATCAACGGAATCGAAACGATGGCGGGGCTGTTTATCAACACCATTCCAGTGCGGGTGAAAGTTGAACGAGATGCTGCATTCGCTGATATTTTCACAGCTGTTCAGCAGCATGCAGTAGAGGCAGAGCGTTACGATTACGTGCCGCTCTATGAGATTCAAAAACGCTCAGCTCTTGATGGCAATCTCTTAAACCATCTGGTCGCGTTTGAAAATTATCCGCTTGATCAAGAGCTTGAAAACGGCAGCATGGAAGACCGCCTCGGGTTTTCGATTAAGGTAGAAAGCGCATTTGAACAAACGAGCTTCGATTTCAACCTGATTGTGTATCCGGGCAAAACGTGGACCGTCAAAATTAAATATAACGGAGCCGCCTTTGATTCCGCTTTTATCGAACGGACAGCGGAGCACCTTACCCGCATGATGGAAGCAGCTGTCGATCAGCCGGCCGCTTTTGTGCGTGAGTACGGGCTTGTGGGAGACGAAGAGCAGCGGCAAATTGTCGAGGTGTTTAACAGCACGAAAGCCGAACTCCCTGAAGGAATGGCTGTTCACCAAGTGTTTGAAGAGCAAGCGAAACGGACGCCGGCGAGCACCGCCGTCGTATATGAAGGAACCAAGCTGACGTACCGCGAGCTGAATGCAGCGGCTAACCGTCTGGCGAGAAAGCTTGTCGAACATGGGCTTCAAAAAGGGGAAACAGCAGCGATTATGAACGACCGCTCAGTAGAAACCGTTGTCGGCATGCTGGCTGTTTTAAAAGCAGGCGCCGCATATGTGCCGCTTGATCCAGCGCTTCCTGGGGATCGTCTTCGTTTCATGGCAGAGGACAGCTCCGTTCGAATGGTTTTGATCGGAAATTCTTATACAGGGCAGGCACATCAGCTGCAAGTGCCGGTTCTTACACTGGACATAGGCTTTGAAGAGAGTGAAGCGGCTGACAATCTCAACCTGCCATCCGCCCCGTCTGATTTGGCGTACATCATGTACACATCCGGTTCAACGGGCAAACCGAAAGGCGTCATGATCGAACATAAAAGCATTCTGCGCCTCGTCAAAAATGCCGGGTACGTTCCTGTTACTGAAGAAGACCGCATGGCGCAAACGGGAGCTGTCAGCTTTGATGCCGGAACGTTTGAGGTATTCGGCGCACTGCTGAATGGCGCAGCACTTTATCCGGTCAAAAAAGAGACACTGCTTGATGCGAAACAATTTGCTGCATTCCTGCGTGAGCAAAGCATCACAACTATGTGGCTGACATCACCTTTATTCAACCAGCTTGCTGCAAAGGATGCGGGTATGTTCGGCACACTGCGCCATTTAATCATCGGCGGAGATGCCCTTGTCCCGCATATTGTCAGCAAAGTAAAACAGGCATCGCCGTCGCTTTCATTGTGGAACGGATACGGCCCGACAGAAAACACGACGTTTTCAACCAGTTTTCTGATCGACCGCGAGTATGGCGGCTCTATCCCAATCGGGAAGCCGATCGGAAATTCCACTGCCTATATTATGGATGAGCAGCAATGCCTGCAGCCAATCGGCGCGCCTGGTGAGCTTTGCGTAGGCGGAATCGGTGTAGCGCGTGGGTATGTCAATCTCCCTGAGCTGACGGAGAAGCAATTTCTGGAAGACCCGTTCAGACCGGGTGAGAGAATTTACCGCACTGGTGACTTGGCAAGATGGCTGCCGGACGGCAATATCGAATTTTTAGGCAGAATCGACAACCAAGTGAAGGTGCGCGGCTTCCGAATTGAGCTTGGCGAAATTGAAACAAAACTGAACATGGCTGAGCATGTGACAGAAGCCGCGGTGATCATACGCAAGAACAAAGCAGACGAAAATGAAATTTGCGCGTACTTCACGGCGGATCGTGAAGTGGCTGTGAGTGAGCTGAGAAAAACACTGTCTCAGTCTTTGCCTGACTATATGGTCCCTGCCCACCTGATTCAAATGGACAGCCTGCCGCTCACGCCAAACGGGAAAATCAACAAAAAGGAACTGCCTGCACCGCAATCAGAAGCCGTGCAGCCGGAATACGCAGCACCAAAAACAGAGAGTGAAAAGAAATTAGCGGAGATCTGGGAAGGAATACTCGGCGTCAAAGCAGGCGTTACCGATAACTTCTTTATGATCGGCGGCCATTCTTTGAAAGCGATGATGATGACGGCGAAAATTCAAGAGCATTTTCATAAGGAAGTTCCGATAAAAGTGCTTTTTGAAAAGCCGACTATTCAAGAACTGGCACTGTATTTGGAAGAGAACGAAAGCAAGGAGGAGCAGACGTTTGAACCGATCAGGCAAGCATCTTATCAGCAGCATTATCCTGTATCCCCGGCCCAGCGGAGAATGTATATCCTCAATCAGCTTGGACAAGCAAACACAAGCTACAACGTCCCCGCTGTACTTCTGCTGGAGGGAGAAGTAGATAAAGACCGGCTTGAAAACGCGATTCAGCAATTAATCAACCGGCACGAAATCCTCCGTACATCGTTTGACATGATCGACGGAGAGGTTGTGCAAACCGTTCATAAAAACATATCGTTCCAGCTGGAGGCTGCCAAGGGACGGGAAGAAGACGCGGAAGAGATAATCAAAGCATTTGTTCAGCCGTTTGAATTAAACCGCGCGCCGCTCGTCCGTTCGAAGCTTGTCCAGCTGGAAGAAAAACGCCACCTGCTGCTCATTGATATGCATCATATTATTACTGACGGAAGTTCAACAGGCATTCTAATCGGTGATCTTGCCAAAATATATCAAGGCGCAGATCTGGAACTGCCACAAATTCACTATAAAGATTACGCAGTTTGGCACAAAGAACAAACTAATTATCAAAAAGATGAGGAATACTGGCTCGATGTCTTTAAAGGCGAACTGCCAATACTGGATCTTCCCGCGGATTTCGAGCGGCCAGCTGAACGGAGCTTTGCGGGAGAGCGCGTGATGTTTGGGCTTGATAAGCAAATCACGGCTCAAATCAAATCGCTCATGGCAGAAACAGATACGACAATGTACATGTTTTTGCTGGCGGCGTTCAATGTACTCCTTTCCAAGTACGCGTCACAGGATGATATCATTGTCGGCTCGCCGACAGCTGGCAGAACACATCCTGATCTGCAAGGTGTGCCGGGTATGTTTGTCAACACGGTGGCACTCAGAACGGCACCAGCGGGAGATAAAACCTTCGCGCAATTCCTTGAAGAGGTCAAAACAGCCAGCCTTCAAGCATTCGAGCACCAGAGCTATCCGCTTGAGGAGCTGATTGAAAAGCTTCCGCTTACAAGGGATACAAGCAGAAGTCCGCTGTTCAGCGTGATGTTCAACATGCAGAATATGGAGATTCCTTCATTAAGATTAGGAGATTTGAAGATTTCCTCGTATTCCATGCTTCATCATGTTGCGAAATTTGATCTTTCCTTGGAAGCGGTCGAGCGTGAAGAGGATATCGGCCTAAGCTTTGACTATGCGACTGCCTTGTTTAAGGACGAGACGATCCGCCGCTGGAGCCGCCACTTTGTCAATATCATCAAAGCGGCCGCGGCTAATCCGAACGTTCGGCTGTCTGATGTAGATCTGCTTTCATCTGCAGAAACGGCTGCTTTGCTAGAAGAAAGACATATGACTCAAATTACCGAAGCAACCTTTGCAGCACTTTTTGAAAAACAGGCCCAGCAAACACCTGACCATTCTGCGGTGAAGGCTGGCGGAAATCTGTTGACCTATCGCGAGCTTGATGAACAGGCGAACCAGCTGGCGCATCATCTTCGTGCCCAAGGGGCAGGAAATGAAGACATCGTCGCGATTGTTATGGACCGGTCAGCTGAAGTCATGGTATCCATTCTCGGTGTCATGAAGGCGGGGGCAGCTTTCCTTCCGATTGATCCTGATACACCTGAAGAACGAATCCGTTATTCATTAGAGGACAGCGGAGCAAAATTTGCGGTCGTGAATGAAAGAAACATGACGGCTATTGGGCAATATGAAGGGATAATTGTCAGCCTTGATGACGGTAAATGGAGAAATGAAAGCAAGGAGCGCCCATCATCCATTTCCGGGTCTCGCAATCTTGCATACGTCATTTATACGTCCGGTACGACCGGAAAGCCAAAGGGCGTGCAGATTGAGCATCGTAATCTGACAAACTATGTCTCTTGGTTTAGTGAAGAGGCGGGCCTGACGGAAAATGATAAGACTGTATTGCTTTCATCTTACGCATTTGACCTTGGCTATACGAGCATGTTCCCTGTACTTCTGGGCGGGGGCGAGCTCCATATCGTCCAGAAGGAAACCTATACGGCGCCGGATGAAATAGCGCACTATATCAAGGAGCATGGGATCACTTATATCAAGCTGACACCGTCTCTGTTCCATACAATAGTGAACACCGCCAGTTTTGCAAAAGATGCGAACTTTGAATCCTTGCGCTTGATCGTCTTGGGAGGAGAAAAAATCATCCCGACTGATGTTATCGCCTTCCGTAAGATGTATGGACATACCGAATTTATCAATCACTACGGCCCGACAGAAGCAACGATCGGCGCCATCGCCGGGCGGGTTGATCTGTATGAGCCGGATGCATTTGCGAAACGCCCGACAATCGGACGCCCGATTGCGAATGCCGGTGCGCTTGTCTTAAATGAAGCATTGAAGCTTGTGCCGCCTGGAGCGAGCGGACAGCTCTATATCACGGGACAGGGGCTCGCGAGAGGGTATCTCAACAGGCCTCAGCTGACAGCCGAGAGATTTGTAGAAAATCCATATTCGCCGGGAAGCCTCATGTACAAAACCGGAGATGTCGTACGAAGACTTTCTGACGGTACGCTTGCATTTATCGGCCGGGCTGATGATCAGGTGAAAATCCGAGGCTACCGCATTGAGCCGAAAGAAATTGAAACGGTCATGCTCAGCCTCAGCGGAATTCAAGAAGCGGTTGTACTAGCGGTTTCCGAGGGCGGTCTTCAAGAGCTTTGCGCGTATTATACGTCGGATCAAGATATTGAAAAAGCAGAGCTCCGGTACCAGCTTTCCCTAACACTGCCGTCTCATATGATTCCTGCTTTCTTTGTGCAGGTTGACGCGATTCCGCTGACGGCAAACGGAAAAACCGACAGAAACGCTCTGCCGAAGCCTAACGCGGCACAATCCGGAGGCAAGGCCTTGGCCGCACCGGAGACAGCGCTTGAAGAAAGTTTATGCCGCATTTGGCAGAAAACGCTTGGCATAGAAGCCATCGGCATTGATGACAATTTTTTCGATTTAGGCGGCCATTCATTAAAAGGGATGATGCTGATTGCCAACATTCAGGCGGAATTGGAGAAAAGCGTACCGCTTAAAGCACTGTTCGAGCAGCCGACAGTTCGCCAGCTGGCGGCTTATATGGAGGCGTCTGCTGTTTCAGGCGGCCATCAAGTACTCAAACCGGCTGACAAGCAGGATATGTATCCATTGTCATCCGCACAGAAACGAATGTACGTGCTCAATCAGCTTGACCGCCAGACGATAAGCTACAACATGCCATCTGTTCTTCTAATGGAAGGAGAGCTTGATATTTCGCGCCTGCGCGACTCACTCAATCAGCTTGTGAACCGTCACGAATCATTGCGGACGTCATTTATGGAAGCTAATGGTGAGCCTGTTCAGCGCATCATTGAGAAGGCGGAGGTTGATCTTCATGTGTTTGAAGCCAAAGAAGACGAAGCGGACCAAAAGATTAAGGAATTTATCCGGCCATTCGACTTAAACGACGCACCGCTCATTCGCGCAGCTTTGCTTCGAATAGAAGCGAAAAAACATTTGCTGCTTTTAGATATGCATCATATCATCGCAGACGGCGTCTCAAGAGGCATCTTTGTAAAAGAATTGGCGCTGCTTTACAAAGGAGAGCAGCTTCCGGAGCCGACGCTTCATTATAAAGATTTCGCCGTTTGGCAAAATGAAGCTGAGCAAAAAGAACGGATGAAGGAGCATGAGGCGTACTGGATGTCAGTTCTTTCAGGCGAGCTGCCAGAGCTTGATCTCCCGCTCGATTATGCCCGTCCGCCTGTGCAAAGCTTTAAAGGAGATACGATCCGTTTCCGTACGGGAAGTGAGACGGCAAAGGCGGTAGAAAAACTGCTTGCCGAAACCGGAACGACCTTGCACATGGTGCTCCATGCTGTTTTCCACGTCTTTTTAAGCAAAATTTCCGGACAGCGGGATATCGTCATCGGCTCCGTTACTGCCGGCCGGACGAATGCTGATGTTCAGGACATGCCGGGAATGTTCGTCAATACACTTGCCCTGAGAATGGAAGCGAAAGAACAGCAAACATTTGCGGAGCTTTTGGAGCTAGCAAAGCAGACGAACCTGTCAGCCCTTGAGCATCAGGAGTATCCGTTTGAAGATCTGGTTAATCAGCTTGATCTCCCTCGGGATATGAGCCGAAACCCATTGTTTAATGTGATGGTGACGACAGAAAACCCTGATAAAGAACAGCTTACATTGCAAAATCTGAGCATTTCACCTTATGAGGCTCATCAGGGAACTTCTAAGTTTGATCTGACACTGGGCGGATTTACTGATGAAAATGGCATTGGCTTGCAGCTCGAATATGCGACAGATCTGTTCGCAAAAGAAACAGCTGAAAAATGGAGCGAATACGTTCTGCGGCTACTAAAGGCTGTTGCGGATAACCCGAACCAGCCGCTTTCCAGTCTGTTACTGGTCACCGAGACAGAAAAGCAAGCGCTTCTTGAGGCATGGAAGGGCAAAGCGCTGCCTGTGCCGACAGACAAAACGGTTCATCAGCTATTCGAAGAGACTGTCCAGCGCCACAAAGACCGCCCGGCTGTCACATACAACGGCCAATCTTGGACGTACGGCGAGCTGAACGCGAAGGCAAACCGCCTCGCCCGGATTCTGATGGACTGCGGCATCAGCCCGGATGACCGCGTCGGCGTTCTCACGAAGCCGTCGCTTGAAATGTCCGCCGCGGTGCTCGGCGTCTTGAAAGCCGGAGCGGCGTTTGTGCCGATTGATCCTGACTACCCGGATCAGCGGATTGAGTATATTTTACAGGACAGCGGCGCGAAGCTTCTCTTGAAACAGGAAGGCATTTCAGTGCCGGACAGCTATACGGGAGATGTCATTCTTCTCGACGGAAGCCGCACGATTCTAAGCCTGCCGCTTGATGAAAACGACGAGGGAAATCCAGAAACCGCTGTAACCGCGGAGAACTTGGCGTACATGATTTACACGTCTGGAACGACCGGACAGCCGAAGGGTGTCATGGTCGAGCACCATGCGCTTGTGAACCTGTGCTTCTGGCACCACGACGCGTTCAGCATGACAGCGGAGGACCGCAGTGCGAAGTACGCGGGCTTCGGGTTCGACGCTTCCATTTGGGAGATGTTCCCGACCTGGACGATCGGCGCTGAACTTCACGTCATTGATGAAGCGATCCGCCTCGATATCGTCCGCCTGAACGATTATTTTGAAACGAACGGCGTAACGATCACGTTCCTGCCGACACAGCTTGCGGAACAGTTCATGGAGCTTGAGAACACATCACTTCGCGTCCTCTTGACCGGAGGAGACAAGCTGAAGCGGGCAGTGAAAAAGCCGTACACACTCGTCAACAACTACGGGCCGACAGAAAATACGGTCGTTGCCACAAGCGCAGAAATCCATCCGGAGGAAGGCTCGCTTTCCATCGGACGGGCCATTGCCAATACGAGAGTATACATTCTCGGCGAGGGCAATCAGGTGCAGCCGGAAGGCGTAGCCGGAGAGCTTTGCGTGGCGGGGCGCGGACTGGCACGAGGCTATCTGAATCGAGAAGACGAAACCGCGAAGCGGTTTGTCGCTGATCCGTTTGTGCCGGGTGAACGCATGTACCGCACCGGCGACTTGGTGAAGTGGGTGAACGGCGGCATCGAATACATCGGCCGGATCGACCAGCAGGTCAAGGTCCGCGGCTACCGGATCGAGCTCTCAGAAATTGAAGTCCAGCTCGCCCAGCTTTCTGAGGTGCAGGATGCGGCGGTGACAGCTGTCAAAGATAAAGGCGGCAATACAGCGATCGCGGCGTATGTCACACCGGAAACAGCTGACATAGAAGCACTAAAATCAACACTAAAGGAAACCCTGCCGGATTACATGATCCCGGCGTTCTGGGTGACGCTGAACGAGCTTCCGGTTACGGCAAACGGCAAAGTCGACCGCAAAGCCTTGCCTGAGCCGGACATCGAAGCGGGAAGCGGAGAATACAAAGCGCCGACGACCGACATGGAAGAGCTGCTTGCCGGCATCTGGCAGGACGTGCTTGGAATGTCTGAAGTCGGTGTCACCGACAATTTCTTCTCGCTTGGCGGAGATTCCATCAAAGGAATTCAAATGGCGAGCCGCTTGAATCAGCACGGCTGGAAGCTGGAAATGAAAGATCTCTTCCAGCATCCGACGATCGAAGAGCTCACCCAGTACGTAGAGCGTGCCGAAGGCAAACAGGCAGACCAAGGCCCGGTGGAGGGCGAAGTCATCCTGACGCCGATCCAGCGCTGGTTCTTTGAAAAGAACTTCACGAACAAGCACCACTGGAACCAATCGGTGATGCTTCACGCCAAAAAGGGCTTTGATCCTGAACGGGTGGAGAAAACATTGCAGGCGCTGATCGAGCATCATGACGCGCTCCGCATGGTCTACCGCGAGGAAAACGGGGACATCGTTCAGGTGTATAAACCGATCGGTGAGAGCAAGGTCAGCTTCGAAATCGTGGATCTGTACGGCTCCGATGAAGAGATGCTGAGAAGCCAGATTAAGCTTCTCGCGAACAAGCTGCAAAGCAGTCTCGATCTGCGAAACGGGCCGCTTTTAAAGGCGGAGCAATATCGCACAGAAGCTGGGGATCACCTGCTCATTGCTGTACACCATCTCGTGGTCGACGGTGTGTCATGGCGGATTTTGCTTGAAGACTTTGCTTCAGGCTACATGCAGGCTGAGAAAGAAGAGAGCCTTGTCTTCCCGCAAAAAACAAACTCCTTCAAGGATTGGGCGGAAGAACTGGCGGCATTCAGCCAATCAGCGCATCTTTTACAGCAGGCTGAATACTGGTCGCAAATTGCCGCTGAACAGGTTTCTCCTTTACCTAAGGATTGTGAAACAGAGCAGCGGATCGTCAAGGATACATCATCTGTCCTATGTGAATTAACGGCAGAAGACACTAAGCATCTTTTAACAGATGTTCATCAGCCATATGGAACTGAAATCAACGATATTCTTCTCAGCGCGCTCGGTTTGACAATGAAAGAATGGACAAAGGGGGCCAAAATTGGCATTAACCTTGAGGGACACGGCCGGGAGGACATTATCCCGAATGTGAATATCTCCAGAACGGTCGGCTGGTTTACGGCACAATACCCTGTTGTGCTCGACATATCTGACGCAGATGCCTCAGCTGTGATCAAAACAGTCAAAGAAAACCTGCGCCGCATTCCGGACAAAGGTGTTGGCTACGGCATTCTTCGTTATTTCACAGAAACAGCGGAAACAAAGGGCTTCACACCGGAGATCAGCTTCAACTATTTGGGCCAATTCGACAGTGAAGTCAAAACCGATTTCTTTGAACCGTCCGCTTTCGATATGGGGCGCCAAGTAAGCGGAGAATCAGAGGCGCTGTACGCATTAAGCTTCAGCGGCATGATCAGAAACGGCCGGTTTGTGCTTTCCTGCTCCTACAATGAGAAGGAGTTTGAAAGAGCTACAGTCGAGGAGCAAATGGAACGGTTTAAAGAAAACCTCCTGATGCTAATCCGCCATTGCACGGAAAAAGAAGACAAGGAATTCACACCAAGCGACTTCAGCGCCGAAGACCTTGAAATGGACGAGATGGGAGATATCTTTGACATGCTTGAGGAGAATTTAAAATAAAACGCAAGGGAATTACAGAAGGCGGGAGCGAAACATATGAGTCAATTTAGCAAGGATCAGGTTCAAGATATGTATTACCTATCGCCGATGCAGGAAGGGATGCTTTTTCATGCCATCCTGAATCCCGGCCAAAGCTTTTACCTTGAACAAATCACGATGAAAGTAAAAGGCAGCTTGAATATCAAATGTCTTGAAGAAAGCATGAATGTGATCATGGACCGGTACGATGTATTTCGTACCGTGTTCATTCACGAAAAAGTAAAAAGGCCTGTCCAAGTCGTATTGAAAAAACGGCAGTTCCATATAGAAGAAATCGATCTGACACACTTAACGGGCAGCGAGCAAACAGCCAAAATCAATGAGTACAAAGAACAGGATAAGATCAGGGGTTTTGATTTGACGCGGGATATTCCGATGCGGGCAGCCATTTTCAAGAAAGCTGAAGAAAGCTTTGAATGGGTGTGGAGCTACCACCACATTATTTTGGACGGATGGTGCTTCGGCATCGTCGTACAGGATCTATTTAAGGTATACAATGCTCTGCGCGAACAAAAGCCGTACAGCCTGCCGCCCGTCAAACCGTATAAAGACTACATCAAGTGGCTTGAAAAGCAGGATAAACAAGCATCACTGCGTTACTGGCGCGAATATTTAGAGGGCTTTGAAGGACAAACGACGTTTGCGGAGCAAAGAAAGAAACAAAAGGACGGCTATGAGCCGAAAGAGCTGCTCTTTTCACTGTCGGAGGCGGAAACAAAGGCCTTTACCGAGCTTGCAAAATCGCAGCATACCACTTTGAGTACGGCGCTGCAGGCAGTCTGGAGCGTATTGATCAGCCGCTATCAGCAGTCTGGCGATTTGGCCTTCGGTACAGTTGTTTCAGGGCGTCCCGCGGAAATCAAAGGCGTTGAACATATGGTCGGGCTGTTTATCAACGTTGTCCCGAGACGTGTGAAGCTGTCTGAGGGTATCACATTTAACGGCTTGCTCAAGCGGCTGCAGGAGCAATCGCTGCAGTCCGAGCCGCATCAATATGTGCCGCTTTATGACATCCAAAGCCAGGCCGATCAGCCGAAACTGATTGACCACATCATTGTTTTTGAGAACTATCCGCTTCAGGATGCGAAAAATGAAGAAAGCAGTGAAAACGGCTTTGATATGGTGGATGTTCATGTTTTTGAGAAGTCGAATTATGATCTCAACCTGATGGCTTCCCCGGGAGATGAGATGCTGATTAAGCTTGCCTATAATGAGAATGTGTTTGATGAGGCGTTTATCCTGCGCTTGAAATCTCAGCTTCTTACAGCAATTCAGCAGCTCATCCAGAATCCTGATCAGCCTGTCAGCACGATCAACCTCGTTGACGACAGGGAGAGAGAATTTTTGCTAACCGGCTTAAACCCGCCGGCTCAAGCTCATGAAACAAAGCCTCTGACGTATTGGTTCAAGGAAGCAGTGAACGCCAATCCGGATGCACCGGCGCTTACGTATTCCGGCCAGACCCTGTCTTATCGCGAATTAGATGAGGAAGCGAACCGCATTGCACGCCGGCTGCAAAAACACGGTGCGGGCAAAGGCTCTGTTGTAGCGCTGTACACGAAGCGCTCACTTGAACTGGTGATCGGCATTCTCGGTGTATTAAAGGCGGGAGCAGCCTATCTGCCGGTTGATCCGAAGCTGCCAGAGGACCGAATCTCGTATATGCTGGCTGACAGTGCGGCAGCCTGTCTTCTGACGCATCAGGAGATGAAAGAACAAGCGGCTGAGCTGCCGTATACAGGCACAACGCTCTTCATTGATGATCAAACACGGTTTGAAGAACAGGCAAGCGATCCTGCAACCGCGATTGATCCTAATGATCCGGCATATATCATGTACACGTCCGGCACAACCGGAAAGCCAAAGGGCAATATCACCACTCATGCCAATATTCAAGGATTGGTCAAGCATGTAGACTACATGGCATTTTCTGATCAGGATACGTTCTTGTCTGTTTCGAATTACGCCTTTGATGCATTTACCTTTGATTTCTATGCTTCTATGCTGAATGCGGCACGGCTCATTATCGCAGATGAACATACGCTGCTTGATACAGAACGGCTCACAGATCTGATCCTGCAAGAGAATGTCAATGTCATGTTTGCGACAACCGCACTATTTAATCTTCTCACAGATGCGGGAGAGGATTGGATGAAGGGGCTTCGCTGTATATTATTCGGCGGAGAGCGCGCGTCAGTGCCTCATGTCAGAAAAGCGCTGCGGATCATGGGGCCGGGCAAGCTGATTAACTGCTACGGGCCGACTGAGGGAACAGTGTTTGCGACAGCTCACGTCGTGCATGATCTGCCGGATTCCATCTCCTCATTGCCGATCGGAAAGCCGATCAGCAATGCCAGTGTTTATATTCTGAATGAGCAAAGCCAGCTCCAGCCATTCGGGGCGGTCGGTGAACTGTGCATCAGCGGAATGGGCGTGTCAAAAGGGTATGTAAATCGTGCTGACCTCACGAAGGAAAAGTTTATCGAGAACCCGTTCAAGCCGGGAGAAACGCTTTACCGTACAGGGGATTTAGCGCGCTGGCTGCCGGATGGAACGATTGAATACGCCGGCCGTATTGACGACCAGGTCAAAATACGCGGACACCGGATTGAGCTTGAAGAAATCGAAAAGCAGCTGCAGGAATACCCAGGTGTGAAAGATGCGGTCGTTGTGGCGGACCGCCATGAGTCTGGCGATGCATCAATCAATGCCTACCTTGTGAACCGAACGCAGCTTTCAGCTGAAGACGTGAAGGCGCACCTGAAAAAACAGCTTCCTGCTTACATGGTGCCGCAAACCTTTACCTTCTTGGATGAGCTTCCTTTAACGACGAACGGGAAAGTCAATAAACGGCTGCTCCCAAAACCTGATCAGGATCAGCTGGCGGAAGAATGGATTGGACCGCGGAACGAGATGGAAGAAACAATCGCACAAATATGGTCTGAGGTTCTCGGCAGAAAGCAAATTGGCATTCATGACGATTTCTTTGCGCTCGGAGGGCATTCCTTGAAGGCCATGACCGCCGCGTCCCGCATCAAGAAAGAGCTCGGGATTGATCTTCCAGTGAAGCTTTTGTTTGAAGCGCCGACGATCGCCGGCATTTCAGCGTATTTGAAAAACGGGGGCTCTGATGGCTTGCAGGATGTAACGATAATGAATCAGGATCAGGAGCAGATCATTTTCGCATTTCCGCCGGTTCTGGGCTATGGCCTTATGTACCAAAATCTGTCCAGCCGCTTGCCGTCATACAAGCTATGCGCCTTTGATTTTATTGAGGAGGAAGACCGGCTTGACCGCTATGCGGATTTGATCCAGAAGCTGCAGCCGGAAGGGCCTTTAACATTGTTTGGATATTCAGCGGGATGCAGCCTGGCGTTTGAAGCTGCGAAAAAGCTTGAGGAACAAGGCCGTATTGTTCAGCGGATCATCATGGTGGATTCCTATAAAAAACAAGGTGTCAGTGATCTGGACGGACGCACGGTTGAAAGTGATGTCGAAGCGTTGATGAATGTCAATCGGGACAATGAAGCGCTCAACAGCGAAGCCGTCAAACACGGCCTCAAGCAAAAAACACATGCCTTTTACTCATACTACGTCAACCTGATCAGCACAGGCCAGGTGAAAGCAGATATTGATCTGTTGACTTCCGGCGCTGATTTTGACATGCCGGAATGGCTTGCATCATGGGAAGAAGCTACAACAGGTGTTTACCGTGTGAAAAGAGGCTTCGGAACACACGCAGAAATGCTGCAGGGCGAAACGCTAGATAGGAATGCGGAGATTTTGCTCGAATTTCTTAATACACAAACCGTAACGGTTTCATAAATGAAGTGATGAAAGGAGGAGACAGCCAATGAGCCAACTCTTCAAATCATTTGATGCGTCGGAAAAAACACAGCTCATCTGTTTTCCGTTTGCCGGCGGCTATTCGGCGTCGTTTCGCCCTCTCCATGCTTTTTTGCAGGGGGAGTGCGAGATGCTCGCTGCCGAGCCGCCGGGACACGGCACGAATCAAACGTCAGCCATTGAGGATCTCGAAGAGCTGACGGATTTGTACAAGCAAGAACTGAACCTTCGCCCTGATCGGCCGTTTGTGCTGTTCGGACACAGTATGGGCGGAATGATCACCTTCAGGCTGGCGCAAAAGCTTGAGCGTGAAGGCATCTTTCCGCAGGCGGTTATCATTTCTGCAATCCAGCCGCCTCATATTCAGCGGAAGAAAGTGTCCCACCTGCCTGATGATCAGTTTCTCGATCATATTATCCAATTAGGCGGAATGCCCGCAGAGCTTGTTGAAAATAAGGAGGTCATGTCCTTTTTCCTGCCTTCTTTCCGATCAGATTACCGGGCTCTTGAACAATTTGAGCTTTACGATCTGGCCCAGATCCAGTCGCCTGTTCATGTCTTTAACGGGCTTGATGATAAAAAATGCATACGAGATGCGGAAGGGTGGAAGAAGTGGGCAAAAGACATCACATTCCATCAATTTGACGGCGGGCACATGTTCCTGCTGTCACAAACGGAAGAAGTCGCAGAACGGATTTTTGCGATCTTGAATCAGCATCCGATCATTCAACCGTGATCAAAAGCGGACAGCTTCGGCTGTTCCGCTTTTTTTGTGTTGAATGCCAATTTCTGCATGGTATAATAGTCGAAATACTCAAATAAAGGCAGGTCGAAACATGCGCACGTCTCCCAGGATGAAATGGTTTGTATTGCTGTTTACGTTTGTTTTCGCCATCGGAATGAACTCATTCAGAAATTCCTTTCAATTTTTTATGCTGCCAATGGCAGACGCCTTCCATGCCGACAGGTCGCTGATTTCGGTTTCTGTCAGCATTTTTATGATCACAACCGGCATCGTCCAGTTTTTTGTCGGTTTTTTTATCGACCGTTTCAGTGTCAGAAAAATTATGGCGCTGGGAGCTGTTTGCATCAGCGCAAGCTTTTTGGTGCTTCCTTATTCACCGAATGTTCATGTGTTTTCCGCCATTTACGGTGTGCTTGGCGGAATCGGGTATTCCTGCGCGGTCGGCGTGACGACCCAGTATTTCATCAGCTGTTGGTTTGACACACACAAAGGTCTGGCGCTTGCTATTTTGACCAATGCCAACTCTGCGGGCCTGCTGCTTCTCTCGCCCATTTGGGCTGCGGCTCCGTATCATGCCGGCTGGCAGAGCACCTATACCATTTTGGGAATCGTCATGGCGGCTGTTCTGCTGCCGCTCCTCGTCTTTGGGATGAAGCACCCGCCACATGCGCAAGCGGAAACTGTGAAAAAATCTTATGATTGGCGAGGGTTTTGGAACGTGATGAAGCAATCCCGCCTCATTCATATCCTGTACTTCGGCGTGTTTACTTGCGGATTTACAATGGGAATTATTGATGCTCACCTCGTCCCGATACTGAAGGATGCGCATGTCTCTCATGTCAACGGAATGATGGCCGCGTTCGGGGCATTTATCATCATTGGCGGATTATTGGCGGGCTGGCTGTCAGATCTCCTCGGCAGCAGAAGCGTCATGCTATCCATCTTATTTTTCATTCGGCTGCTCAGCCTCATTTGCCTGCTCATTCCCATTCTCGGAATTCATCACAGCGACCTTTGGTACTTCGGGTTTATCCTGTTATTCGGGCTCAGTTACACAGGCGTGATCCCGCTGACCGCGGCGTCAATTTCGGAAAGCTATCAAACAGGATTGATCGGATCGCTGTTAGGCATCAATTTCTTTATCCATCAGGTTGCCGGAGCTCTCAGCGTGTATGCGGGCGGTTTGTTTTTTGACATGACTCATGGTTATTTACTGATTGTCGCTGTGTGCATCGTGTTTGTGGGTTTATCGGCTGTAATAGAGCTGGTGCCGTTTTTAGATAAACAGAAGGCAAAAGAAACCCACCATTCAATATAAAAGGATCAGCACTGTCAATGCTGATCCTTTTTAAATTTGAGTTTTTTTGTTTCGGTATTTTTAAGGATAATCTCCTTGAATCTGTTCATCTCCTCTTCGGAGTGAAAAAAATGTTTGGGGATCGCAATATATTGGCCACTTGATGTATTGACCCTGAAGATATTTTTATATTCGAAAACAGCTGTAATTTCATCCCAATTGAAAATGAGGTCATATTTTTTAGAACATATACGAATTCCTTCTTGGTTCAGAGTATATGTTCTTTTGGATTTCATCCGTTCGTTCTTCTTGTATGCTCTGGAAAACTTCACATATAGAAGAAGGAGGAGCAGCAGTGTAAACAGAACGGACATCACGATAATCAACATACTGTTCATAAACAAGTTAAGCGCGTCACTTCCATAAACGATACGGGGCCATCCGTTAATGAAGTTAACTGCAGCAAATATGGCGCAAAACAATAGAAAGTAAAAGCATGATATTTTTGCGATTTGATAAAAAAAGATTTCTCTTACATCCTTAAAAGTGATTTCTCCTGGAAGATTGATACTTTCACTAGCATATTGAATCATACGGTAAACCTACACCTCTAACCATGTTTTTCCTTTTAGTCTAGCATAATTTCTCATTTTTTTGCAGGCATACCAGGGCGCTTTGTTTTTTTCTCCAGATTGATATTGCTCCCCACCACGCCAATCATAATACAAACAGCCCCGGCAAGATGATACCAGGCCAGGCTTTCGTTGAGAATCACAAATCCTGCAATCATCGTCACAATGGTAGATACATGATTAAAAGCGCTCATTTTAAACGCCTCAATTCGCGACAGCGTATAGTTAGACAGAAATGAAGTGACAAGTGAAGACAGCACGCCCAAATACACAATGGCGAGAACGAAGCCGGGCTCCCGGAACGGCAGAAAATAAGTGCCGACTGTTCCCGCCGCTCCGTGACGCACAAGGGCGATGGCGTTGAAGACGACAAAGCCGATGGCTGACATGATGTAGGTGAGCTCGGTCAGCTTGAACCGCTGCGTCATTTTTCTGGCAGCAGTATTGTACATCGCTGAAGACAAAGCGGACAATAGGATCAGCAAAGACCCTTTTAAGCTGGCTGATTCCACGTCAACGCCTTTCATCACAAAAATAAACATGACGCCGGCAACGGATAAAACCGTGAACCCCTTTTGCGTCCACGTTGGGCGTTCCTTTAAAACATAAGCGGCAAAGACCATCGTGAAAATCGGAATGGCTGCCTGAATAATTCCCGCTTCAGAGGAGGACGAGTACACAAGGCCGAATGCCTGAAAGCTGAAAAATAACGCGGGATACAGCAGGGCGAGCGGCAAAATGTCAATGACGTCCTTTACGCGGATTGATAGCTTTACCCAGCCGAATAAGATCGGTACAGTGGCCGCAGCAAACGCAATGGTGAACCGATGCGCCAAAATATCAAACGGCTCTGCTGTTTGCAGTGCGATTTTTACGAATAGAAAGGATAAACCGATAATGAACGAATATAAAATAGCCGCTATATAAGCGGGGGTTTGCTGATGTTTAACCATAATGGGAAGGGCTCCTTTACCTGAATTGCAGCGCCGGTCGCTCCCTTTATTGTATGGCCGCGGTCAGAACGGTACAATGAGAAAAACAATGAACTGTACCGGTACAAAACAGGGGGAGAAGGCATGGAGAAATATATGAGTCTATTAACGAGGATAGAGGAGATG
Source organism: Bacillus subtilis subsp. subtilis str. 168 (assembly GCF_000009045.1). GTDB lineage: Bacteria > Bacillota > Bacilli > Bacillales > Bacillaceae > Bacillus > Bacillus subtilis. The sequence goes on from NC_000964.3 coordinate 406,173, forward strand.
ATGCAAAGCACCTCATATCAAGAAGGAGACAGGCTTCCATCTATCCGTCAGCTGTCCGCCCGCTACCAAGTCAGCAAAAGCACAGTGATCCGCGCGCTGCAGGAGCTGGAAAAGCGCCACCTTATCTATTCTGTTCCGAAAAGCGGCTATTATATTGTGAAAAAGTCAGGGAAATCAAAAAGCGGGCAGCCTGGCCCCATCGACTTTGCCACATCTGCGCCGGATCCCGATGTGTTTCCGTATCTTGATTTTCAGCACTGCATCAACAAAGCGATTGATACATACAAAAACGATTTGTTTATTTATGGGACGCCAAAGGGGCTTCCATCACTCATCCGCGTACTCCGAAAGCTCTTGGCCACTCAACAGGTATTTGCGGATGAACGGCATATTTTCATTACATCAGGTGTCCAGCAGGCGTTATCCTTGCTTTGTGCCATGCCGTTCCCAAATGGGAAAGAGAAGATCGCCATTGAACAGCCGGGCTACCATTTGATGGTCGAACAGCTTGAGACACTTGGGATTCCCGCCATCGGGGTGAAACGAACGGAAGAAGGGCTTGATATAGCCAAGGTTGAGCGGTTATTTCAAACAGAATCGATTAAATTTTTTTATACGATGCCGCGCTTCCATAACCCGCTTGGGTGCTCATTGTCAGAGCGTGATAAACAGGAGCTTGTGAGACTGGCAGAAGCGTATGATGTCTATCTCGTTGAGGATGATTACCTCGGTGATCTGGAGGAAAATAAAAAGGCAGATCCGCTGTACGCATATGATCTGTCCTCACATGTCATCTATTTGAAAAGCTTCTCGAAAATGATGTTCCCCGGCCTCCGCGTGGGGGCGGCTGTTTTGCCCGAAGCGCTGACTGACACGTTCTATGCGTACAAAAAGCTGAACGACATCGACTGTTCGATGATTTCTCAAGCGGCATTGGAGATTTACCTGAAAAGCGGTATGTACGGCAGGCATAAGGAGAAAATCAGAGATTCTTATAAAGAGCGGTCGCTGAGGCTACATCAAGCCATTCGAACTCACAGGCAGCTGGGAAGCGGACGCTTTACGTTCTCCAGCGGGCAGGCACCCTGTATGCACACCCATCTGGTGCTTCCTCAGGATCTGCCCGCCTCAAGAGTGATTCATAGACTGGAAAAACAAGGGGTTCTCCTTGAGGCGATAGACCGTCATTATTTATCAGATTATCCGAAAGAAAATCTATTAAAAATCAATATTTCCAATGTGAAAACGGAAGATATTGAGCGCGGTGTCAAGCTGTTGATGAGCCATTTATAAAAGCTCTTCGTACGAGACCATTGTGATATCCTCGGGGAAATCAGGGTGTACGGCGCATACAGCCATTTTGTAGCCGGGATCGACCTCATACGTTTTGATATAGCATGGGGAATGGCTGTCCGGAAGCTCAATGGATACTTGTCCGTCCTGGTGCAGGCGCACTGAAAAGGAATCAAGCGGAAGCGATAAGCCTTTGCCTTCCTTGTTTGATAAAGCTTTCTTTCATTGACCATAGATGATAAAAATAGTCTGTCTGCTCGTCCTTGTCTTTTGCTAAAAGGTCGCTGTACTCTGTTTTTGAAAAGAAGCGCTTGGCGATCTCAAGGCTGATCGGTTTCGTTTTTTCGATATCTATGCCGATCGGCTGTGAATCAAACGCGCAAATGACCCAGCGTCCGGAGTGAGAAATGTTGAAATGAGCGTCGGGAAGATCAGGGATGCACGGCTTCCCGTATTCCTGCGTGCTAAAGCGGATATCGGATTTGTCCAACTGATACTGCCTGCTTATGACTGAGCGAACGAGCACATCTCCCAGCAGGGTGCGGTGAGCATCTTCTTTATGATAAAATCTCCGGCATTTCTCCCGTTTTTCAGGTGATATGAAAGACATGAACCGTTCATTTTCTTCCTGTGAAAGCGGGCGGTCCATATAAATTCCGTAAATCTTCATTCTAGATCCTCCGTCTGCAAAAGATTGTCAAAACCATCCTATCATACTTCCACAAGACTCATATAGAGGAGAAAATAAAAAAACAAAGCCAAGGCGGCTTTGTTTTAGTGTACAGGCGGAGATGCTTTCACTGCGGCTGTCCGCCTTGCCACAGCATAATTCAGCAACTGGATTGACTGGGGCAATGAAAAACGCAAAATAAGTCCGGTGAGGATGGCGGTCAAAATGGTGCCAAAACCGATCGGTCCGCCCATGCCCCATGCCGCAAACAAAATGGTTAATTCCATGCCGTTCCGCACCCATTGCACATTCCAGCCGGTTTTTTCTGTAATCAGCATCATCAGTGAATCACGCGGCCCCGCGCCAAGGCCTGCTGATACATAAACACCGACGCCGTAACCAATCAGCACCACGCCTAGAGAGAAGACGATGATCGAGCCTGTGTAGGTCGAGAGGGCAGGCAGAATGAAATTGAAAAAATCTATAAATACACCAATGAGCACCATATTCAGGAGGGCACCAATTTTCGGCCAAGCTCTCGTAAACAATGACGTGAATCCGACGATGAGCGCTCCAATAATGATGGACCACTGGCCGACGGTAAGCCCGAAGTGCTGAAACAGGCTGTAATGAAATGCATCCCACGGACTAATGCCGAGTGCTTTTCCTTCTATCGTCAGGGATACACCAAAAGCCAAAATGATCAAACCGGCAAAATAAAATGTCCAGCGCAGAACAAGTTCTTGCTTCACGTGAGGTCCCTTCTTTCGTAAAAATCAGTCGATTGTCATTGTAGCACATCTGACAGAAGGGCGGAATAGGCGAAAGGGGCTCAACAAAAAAACAGGGCCGCCGGAGGCGCCCTGTTTCAGCGTGTTGGCAAACCCTTGCATTCGTTGTCAGGCCTGTGCTTCGGTGCTCACGAATTTAACATTAGCTGTGCTCCAATGCTCGCCCTTCCTAGACTTCAAAGGTTTTCAATCACGCTGAAAATCACAAAATCCTAAAACGAATATCGTTTTAGGATTTTGTCAATAATCTGAAACAGGGCGCTGACGCTCTGTTTTTCTTATTACAGCGGGTTCAAAATCCGGTTTAAGAACCGCTGTGTCCGTTCTTCTTTTGGTGCGGAGAAAATTTGCTCCGGCGGTCCCTGCTCCACGATAACGCCGCCGTCGATGAAGATGACTTCATCCGCAACCTCCTGCGCGAACTTGATTTCGTGGGTCACGACGACCATGGTCCAGCCTTCATTGGCCAAGTCCTTGATAACCTTCAGCACCTCTCCGACAAGCTCGGGATCAAGCGCTGAGGTCGGTTCGTCAAACAGCATGAGCTCAGGCTGTATCGCCAGTGCGCGGGCGATGCCGACGCGCTGCTGCTGGCCGCCGGAAAGCTGGAACGGATATAAATCCATTTTGTCCTTCAATCCGACTTTATCAAGAAGCTGAATCGCTTCTTTTCTGACTTCCTCTTTGTTCCGTTTTTGCACCTGAACAGGGCCCTCCATCACGTTTTCGAGGGCTGTGCGGTGCGGGAACAGGTGATACGCCTGAAACACCATTCCGGATTTTCGGCGAAGCTTTAGGATATCCGCCTGTTTCACCTTTTTGGAGAAATCGATGGAGAAATCATCAAATGCAAGCTCTCCGCGATTCGGGATCTCCAGAGCGTTCAGGCAGCGGAGCAGCGTCGTTTTCCCTGAACCTGAAGGCCCAAGTATGGCGATGACTTTTCCTTTTTCAATCTTCATATCTATCTTTTTTAAAATTTCATTTTCACCGAATGATTTGTTTAATCCTTTAACGGTAAGCATACTCGGAACCTCCTTATTTGGCCACGTAGCGGTCAAGACGCCGTTCGATGACATGCTGGACGAGTGAGAGCAGGAAGCAGATAATCCAATAAATAAAGGCTGCTTCAATATAGATCACTAAAATTTGATCAAGATTCCGCGCGCCGATTTCCTGGGCTTTTCTGAACAGCTCAGCGACCAGAATTTGAGAGGCGAGGGATGTATCTTTAATCAGGCTGATAAAGGTATTGGATAATGGCGGGATCGACACACGAAACGCCTGCGGCAAAATGACGCGGAACAGCGTTTTTTGATGTGTCATGCCAATTGTGTAGCCGGCTTCCCATTGCCCTTTCGGCACGGATAAAATAGATGCCCGAATGATTTCAGATGCATAGGCGCCGACGTTTAATGAAAAGGCGATAACTGCGCTTGGAAATGGATCTAATGTGACGTTAAAGGCCGGGAACAGATAGAAAATGATGAACAATTGAACGAGAAGAGGAGTGCCGCGTATTGCGGATACGTATACGCTGAACACCCATCTCAAAGGTCTCACTTTCGACATTCTGGCAAGCGCCGTAATCAGCGCCAGGATCATTCCGAATATAAAGGAAAGAATCGTAAGGGGAATCGTATAGTAGATTCCCCCTGAAAGTATCGGCCAGAATGACTGCTGCACCAGATCCCACGGGATCGCCGTGCCAAGCGTCAATGCCGGCAGATTATTTAGAAACATCTTCGCCGAACCATTTTTTAGAAATTTTAGAAAGAGTCCCGTCCTCTTTCATTTCTTTTAATGCTTTGTTGACTTGATCAACAACCTCGCCGCTTCCTTTACGGAACGTGAAATATGTTGACTGAGGCTCACCTGTTTCAAACGCGATTTTCACGTTTTTATTGCCAGATGTTTTTAAGTAGTTCAATACGGCAAGCTTATCGTTGTATGTCATATCGACGCGGCCTTGCTGGATCATTTGAAGGGCCTGCGCCATGCCTTCAACGCCTTCTACTTTAGCGCCGGCATTTGTAGCTAATTTGTTGTAGTTGCTTGTCAGTGATTGAGCTGACGTTTTTCCTTTTACATCTGCTTCAGACTTAATATCGTTGTTGTCTTTTTTCGTTACGACAACGGCTCTTGATGTTGTGTATTTATCTGAGAAATCATATTTGTCTTCACGATCTGTTTTTCCGACTTGGTTGGCAACAACGTCAAACCGTTTGGAATTCAGGCCGGCAAACATACTGTCCCATTGTGTTTCCTTAAAGTCGACTTTAAGCCCGAGGCGTTTTGCGACTTCTGTGATAACTTCGACATCATAGCCAGTCAGTTTATCAGTGTCTTTGTCGTGGTAAGTGAACGGCTCATATGTTCCTTCCGTTCCGACTGTGAGCACACCTTTTTTCTTAATTGAAGCCCAAAGATCGCCATCTTTGGCATTATCTTTTGACTGATTGTCATTTCCTGCTCCGCAAGCTGCAAGAGCTGCAATACTTACGACCATGAATAAAGCCAATAATGCTTTTTTCATCTTATTCCCCACTTTTCTGGTTGATTTTATTGAAATAAAAAATTAGCTTACAAATCTAAAGGATAACTTTTTTTTAGTATGAGTCAAGTATTTGGTTTTCATAAGACAAAATCTTTTAAAATAAATCCAAAAATTGCTGTGCCGGTTTAGGCAAATAACTGTCCGTTCTCCACATGACAGCCGGTGTCATAATGAAGGGATTATTTTCGATATGGACGGTGTGAACGTGATTTCTCATATGAACGGGAATCATTGTGACAGGCAAAATAGACGCGCCGAATCCGGATGACACGAGGCTGAGCAAAGTTGCAGAGTCGTGGCATTCACAAACAATGCGCGGCTCCAGGTTCAAACGATGAAATTCATTCATGACCTGATTATAGACGCCTTTTCCGTTGACAGGCCGCAGCAGGATCAGCGGAAATGAAGGAATGTCCACCATCTTAATGGTGTCTCCGCACGGATATCCGGCTTCATCTGAAAGCACGAGCACACATGGAATGTCATCAAGCTGCTTGAATTGTACTGTGTCACTTTTGATCAGTGTTGTCGTGACCGCCGCATCGATTTGCCGGCTTTCCAGCAGTTCCAACAGTGTCGCGGGTTCATTTTCCCAAATATTAAAGGTGAGATGGGGGTATCTCTCTTTGATCTGTGTTACTTTTTCAAGCATCAGAGCCGCGCAATAAATCGTTGATCCCACGGCAAGTGTACCGGCTACTTCCTCCTTCAGCTCCTGTACCTCAATGACTGCATCTTCAAACCTATGCAGAATCTCTTTTGCTCTTTTTAGAAAAACAGCTCCTTCATATGTAAGAGTCATTTGTTTTTTCTTGTTACGGTCAAACAGAACAACACCAAGTTCGTCCTCCAGCTGTTTGAGCTGCCTGCTTAAAGGCGGCTGCGCCATGTGAAGCTTTTTGGCTGCGGACGTAATTTTCTGTTCTTGGGCAATGGTAATGAAGTATCGAAGCTGGCGAATATCCAAAAGAAAGCGCCTCCTTATCATACCTTTTAGGTATTAATTATAGATTTAATAGATATTTTTCATATGGATATATCAGGAGTATGATTGAAATGAAAGCAGAATTCAAGCGTAAAGGAGGGGGCAAAGTGAAACTCGTTGTCGGAATGACAGGGGCAACAGGGGCCATTTTCGGGGTCAGGCTGCTGCAGTGGCTGAAGGCCGCCGGAGTGGAAACCCATCTCGTTGTGTCTCCTTGGGCAAACGTCACGATCAAACACGAAACAGGCTATACGTTACAAGAAGTAGAACAACTGGCCACATACACTTACTCACATAAGGATCAGGCGGCAGCCATTTCAAGCGGGTCGTTTGATACCGATGGAATGATTGTTGCGCCGTGCAGCATGAAATCTCTCGCAAGCATTCGCACAGGAATGGCGGATAATCTGCTGACACGTGCGGCGGATGTCATGCTCAAGGAGAGAAAAAAACTCGTCCTCTTAACGAGAGAGACGCCTTTGAACCAAATTCATCTCGAAAATATGCTAGCGCTTACGAAAATGGGCACCATCATTCTTCCTCCGATGCCGGCATTTTATAATCGGCCGAGAAGCTTAGAGGAAATGGTTGACCATATTGTTTTTAGAACGTTGGACCAATTCGGCATTCGGCTTCCTGAAGCGAAGCGCTGGAATGGGATTGAAAAACAAAAAGGAGGAGCTTGATCATGGCTTATCAAGATTTCAGAGAATTTCTCGCTGCCCTTGAAAAAGAAGGACAGCTGCTTACAGTGAATGAAGAGGTAAAGCCGGAACCGGATTTAGGGGCCTCCGCACGGGCAGCCAGCAATCTTGGCGATAAAAGCCCTGCGCTCTTATTTAACAACATTTACGGCTATCATAACGCGCGAATTGCGATGAATGTCATCGGCTCTTGGCCAAACCATGCCATGATGCTGGGCATGCCGAAAGACACACCGGTAAAAGAACAGTTTTTTGAATTCGCAAAGCGTTATGACCAGTTTCCGATGCCGGTCAAACGTGAGGAAACAGCGCCATTTCATGAAAATGAAATCACAGAAGATATCAATTTGTTCGATATACTGCCTCTTTTCAGAATTAACCAGGGTGATGGAGGCTACTATTTAGACAAAGCATGTGTCATTTCCCGTGATCTTGAGGACCCTGACAACTTCGGCAAACAAAATGTCGGCATTTACAGAATGCAAGTCAAAGGAAAAGACCGCCTTGGCATTCAGCCTGTCCCGCAGCACGATATTGCAATCCATCTGCGCCAAGCTGAAGAACGCGGCATCAACCTTCCGGTCACTATTGCGCTCGGCTGTGAGCCGGTCATTACAACGGCGGCATCGACTCCGCTTCTCTATGATCAATCAGAATACGAAATGGCAGGTGCGATTCAAGGCGAACCATATCGCATCGTCAAATCAAAGCTGTCTGATCTTGATGTTCCGTGGGGCGCTGAAGTGGTGCTTGAAGGTGAGATTATTGCCGGAGAGCGCGAATATGAAGGGCCGTTCGGTGAATTCACAGGCCATTATTCCGGCGGACGCAGCATGCCGATTATCAAAATTAAACGCGTCTATCACAGAAACAATCCGATCTTTGAACATTTATACTTAGGCATGCCTTGGACAGAATGCGATTACATGATCGGCATTAACACATGCGTGCCGCTTTATCAGCAGTTAAAAGAAGCGTATCCGAACGAAATTGTGGCAGTGAACGCCATGTACACACACGGTTTAATCGCGATTGTTTCCACAAAAACCCGCTATGGCGGATTTGCGAAAGCGGTCGGCATGCGCGCACTCACAACGCCGCACGGACTCGGCTACTGCAAAATGGTCATAGTCGTTGATGAGGATGTCGATCCATTCAACCTTCCGCAGGTCATGTGGGCGCTTTCGACCAAAATGCATCCGAAACATGATGCGGTCATCATTCCGGACTTATCTGTCCTGCCGCTTGATCCGGGATCCAATCCATCAGGAATCACTCACAAAATGATTCTCGACGCCACTACACCGGTTGCGCCGGAAACAAGAGGCCATTATTCACAGCCGCTTGATTCTCCGCTAACAACGAAAGAATGGGAACAAAAACTAATGGACTTAATGAATAAATAAGGAAAGGATGTTCGAAATGCATACATGTCCTCGATGCGACTCAAAAAAGGGAGAAGTCATGAGCAAATCGCCTGTAGAAGGCGCATGGGAAGTTTATCAGTGCCAAACATGCTTTTTTACATGGAGATCCTGTGAACCGGAAAGCATTACAAATCCCGAAAAATACAATCCAGCGTTTAAAATTGATCCAAAGGAAACAGAAACAGCAATTGAAGTTCCGGCGGTGCCGGAACGAAAGGCTTGATCCGCGTGAACTGTATGTCAGACCGTCTCTTTGAGCTGCTTGACGGGAGCTGCCTGAATGAGAAGCAGCATGAGGCCTTCGTTCTGCAAACAGTATCAGAGGATGGCTGGCCGCATGCCGCTATGATCAGTGCAGGTGAAATCATCGCGCTGAGCCGAACTGATATCCGAATCGCTCTGTGGAAAAACACAATGACTTCGGCCAACATCCTTCGCACAGGAAAAGCACAGTTCACGGCGTGGTGGAAGGGAGCGGCCTATTATGTAAAGCTTGAATGCGCGCCTTTACCGCCTTTGAAAGATGCCGAATATGAAAGAGACCGTTTTTCCTGCCGCATCGTTTCAGTGAAAGAGGACGTTGCGAAATACGCTGATTTGACTTCAGGTGTCCGTATACAGCTTCACAGCCCTGAAGAGGTGCTGAGCAGATGGAAAAAGACCCTGGAAGATTTAAAACGGTAATATCGATAGCCTGACGCCATGCGTCAGGCTTTTTTTATATAATGAAAACAAAAGGGGGCGTGAGAAATGGAACGTGCGGGGATCTGTCACTCGGACGGCTTTGATTTAGCTTATCGAATTGAGGGCGAGGGCGCACCCATCCTTGTGATCGGGAGTGCGGTTTACTATCCGCGCCTTTTTTCCTCAGATATCAAACAGAAATATCAATGGGTCTTTGTCGACCATAGGGGATTTGCTAAGCCTAAGCGGGAGCTTCGTGCGGAGGATTCGAGGCTTGATGCTGTCTTGGCTGATATCGAAAGGATGAGAACATTTCTTCAGCTTGAGGATGTTACTATCCTGGGACATTCCGGGCACGCTTTTATGGCTTTAGAGTATGCCAGGACATATCCCAAACAAGTTCGGAAGGTGGCGCTCTTTAATACTGCGCCTGATAACAGTGAAGAAAGACAGCGAAAAAGCGAATCATTTTTCATGGAAACAGCCAGTCTTGAGAGAAAGAAACGCTTTGAAAAAGACATCGAGAATTTGCCGCAGGACATCGACAAAGATCCTGAAAGGCGCTTTGTGCACATGTGTATTCGCGCTGAAGCGAAAAGCTTTTATCAAGAGCGGCCGCATGCTGCTGCCTTATGGGACGGTGTATTCACGAATATGCCGATCATTGATGAATTATGGGGCAATACATTTGCCCGGATTGATCTTCTTCAGCGGTTAGCTGATGTTCGTATGCCGGTGTATATCGGATTAGGGAGATATGATTATTTGGTTGCGCCCGTTTCGCTATGGGATGCTGTTGACGGTTTATATCCCCATGTTGATAAGGTTATTTTTGAAAAGAGCGGCCATCAGCCGATGCTGGAAGAACCGGAAGCCTTTGATCAAAGCTTCAGGAAATGGCTTGATCAATAAAAAACAGCCCGCAGATCAACATCCGCGGGCTGTTTCTGATTATAAGACCCCTTTCATCGCGCGTTTGATCACCGGCGAGAGCAGCAGGAGAATGCCGCCAAGAACGATAGAAATCAAACCGATGGTGCCGAAGTACATTGTTTCAGGAATTTTATCAAACAATCCGGCTACTTGGGCATTGATCGCTTGGGCTGCTGCGTTCGTCAGAAACCACATACTCATTGTCTGTGCAGAGAAGGCAGCTGGTGCCAGTTTCGTTGTCACGGATAAACCGACTGGAGACAGGCACAGCTCTCCAAGCACGACAAGCAGGAAGCTGAGAACGAGCCAAAGCGGGCTTACGAGTGCTTCTTTTCCTTGCATAGCAGGGAATACCATAATGATAAATGACAATCCGGCTAAAATAATTCCGATTGAGAATTTAACTGGTGTAGACGGCTGACGTTTGCCAAGCTTCATCCAGAGCCATGCGAATATTGGCGCAAAAATGACAACAAACAATGGATTTAATGATTGGAACCATGATGACTGAAGTTCGAATCCGCCCAATGAAAGTCTTATGCGTTCATCAGCGTATACCGCAAGAATGGTCGCTCCCTGTTCCTGAATGGCCCAGAACATGACAGCACCGATAAACAAAGGAACGTAAGCGGCAAGACGGGATTTTTCTGTTTTGTCCGCTTTTTTGCTTGTAAACATGATGATGAAATAAATCACAGGAATCAAAATACCGAGAATACTTACAAGGTCAATGAAACGTTTGATCGTCAGCACGCCTGTTTGTACAGAGATAATCACTGCGATCGCCACAATGATAACACCGATTCCGGTGCCAATTGCAGATTTTTTAGACAGCGGATTCGGCACATTGGAACCTGCAAGCCCGAGGTTTTTCTTTCTTGTCAAAGCAAATACGATAAGTCCGAGAAGCATTCCGACCGCGGCAGCTCCGAATCCGAGATGATAGTTGTACTTCTGTCCGAGTGTTCCGACAATTAACGGCGCGAGTAAACCACCGAGGTTAATCCCCATGTAGAAAATACTGAAACCTGAGTCGCGGCGCGGGTCTTCTTTCGTGTAAAGATCCCCAACTACGCTTGAAACGTTTGGTTTTAATAAGCCTGTTCCGACAATGATAAGCACCATACTGATATAGAATGCTATCGAACTGCCCGGATAGGCGAGTGCAATGTGGCCGAACATAATGAATATGCCGCCGTAAAACACGGTGTTTGCGGTACCGAATACCCGGTCAGCGAGCCATCCGCCAATAATGGTGGACATGTATACGAGTGATCCGTAAATCGACATAATGGCAACCGCAGTGCCCTTGTCAAAGCCGAGCCCTCCGTTTACCGTCTCTGTATACAAATAGTAAAGTAAGATTGCTCTCATTCCATAGTAAGAGAAACGCTCCCAAAATTCGGTGAAAAATAGTGTAAATAGTCCTCGCGGGTGACCAAAGAACCCTTTTTGCGGGACGCTTTTAATGATACTTTCGTTATCAATCGAAGCCATGTCAGCCAAACCCTTTCTAAAAAAAGTGTATTATAAAAATCATATTCTTATATAATACTTGTGTCAATATAATTTATACTCATTTCAAATAGTTCCATATTGGAAAAATTATAAATACCTAAAAATAGTGATTTCCTCCTAATTTTTAAACTTTTTATCGTGAGATTTTCTTACACAACTATTCCTTTATATTTTTTTAATAAAATTTTAGAGAAATGTACAAGCAGATCGGGCCTTTGTGAGTAACATGATAGTAATCATAGAGAAGGAGGCTCGCAATTGGCTGAATTCATATTAAATGCAGCGGATTTCGGTGTTCCTAGAGATGGTAAAACGGATTCGACAGAACGGATTAATCAGTGCCTCAGTACAGCTGTTTCGAAAGGCTATCATACTGTCTGGTTTCCAAAGGGAACATATTTAATAGACGCAACGCTTGGCGGAGATCTTAATCAGAGGTTTCGAAACGCGGGGATCATTGTTCCCGGCAACCTTGAGATTATGATGGACCCCGAATGTATCATGAAAGTGATACCGAATAGTTCGTGGGGTTATTCCGCATTTTATGTAGGCAAGCAAGAGAATATAACTATTTCCGGAGGACAAATTATCGGCGAACGGGATGAGCATACGTATGCCTCGGCGGGGATAAGGTCAACCCATGAATGGGGCTTTGGCATATGTATTGAAGGATGCTCGAATGTTGTCATTGATGATGTGAAAATTTCCGATTTTACCGGCGATGGGATCATAGTCAGCCCAAGGGGATTAAAGACCAATCAAGATTATCGAACGTCAGAGCAAATTATCATCCGCCGCTGTGAGGTTCGGCGGTCGAGGAGAAATAACATTTCCATTACCGGATGTGACATGGTCACGGTGGAGGAATGCTTGATTGAAGATGCCGGAACGGGGAATGGAACAGCGCCGAAATTCGGAATTGACATTGAAGGATATGGCGAAGGTGACGTTGATTATGAGGAACCGATTAATGTATCAATTCGCAATAACCACTTTGTTGGAAACGTTTCAAGTTCTGTGACCAATTTTAACGGGTATGGCATTTTAATAGAAGGAAATCACTCAGACAATACAATCAGCTACGGATATGGGACGCAAACAGTGATCAAGGGCAATATTCTGAGACGCCCTGAAGACGCGGCGGCTGCGCCAAGAGTCGGGATAACCGGACTCGGTGTATCACAAGGAAAAGAGACCAGTGATGCAGTGATCGCTGGCAACCTCATTACCGGATTTTCAACTGGAATTGATGTCAGGGGAAAGAGCGTTCTTGTGACGAACAACAAAATCAGCAACTTTGAAAACACAGGGATATTGGTTTATCAGTCCTCCGACGTAAAGGTAGACGGAAACCAAATTCAAAACGGACTGTCTGAAACAAGGCGCAGCATCGGTCTTCGCGCAGTGCTGTCAGATGACATCGCATTTCTGAATAACTGTCTCATTCAAGTCGTTGACGGTGTGAACGTTTCCGGCGGAAATATGATCATTAAAGATAATCTCCTGAGAAAATTCAGCCGGGGCATTTGGATTGCTCAAGGGAACGCGGTGATTGAAGGGAATACACTGAATCCTGACGCGTTTGAAGCAGTGCCGGAATCATATTCTGTTTCCGTCACAAACAATGCCGGCGCCATCATCAAAAACAATACATTTAAAGAGTTCAAAAATTACCCCATTTATTGCTCCACAAGTGCAAAAACCTCAATTATCGGCAACCACTTAGAGCGATCCCCGCTTTTGGTCACCATCTATATCAGCGCAGGTGTGCATGAGATTTTTGATAATACCATTTCAGTCAACAGAACAGCCGGGAATCCGATTGTGATTTATCTCAATGGCTCTGCAGGCTCTATCATCTCTGGAAACACCATCAATAACCTCTCCGCGGGCACTGCGACAGCTATTCAAACAAACACGTCAACCAATTCCAAAATCATCGGCAACCGCATTTTTAAAGGGACCATCAACAAACACAGCAGTGATACAATAGACGGCAATATGATTGTCTGAAAAAAGCGCCCCCCTTTAGGGGTTCTTTTTTTTCGATTTATAGATCACGTACATTTCTCTCACAAGTACTAACACAAAAAATAAAAGCACGACCCATTCCGCAAATGTTGTCATCTTAAAGCTGGACATATTGTTATAAACGGCTTTTGTTAAACTGAACCCTTGAAGCATGTCCATCAACACAGAAATAGCTAATAAACAAATTAATATGAATCCGGTCACGCCCAATATCTTCATGCTTCATCATCCTCCGCTTTTAGTGTCTATCTTTGGCGGAGAAGTTATACCGCATCTAACCCTAATGCATAATCTCAATTTTAAAAGGAAGAATATGAGAAAACGACAAGGAAAGGTATTTGTGTATGCCTTTATTTTCTAAGCGAAAGAACAATACCGATTCAAAAGACAAGCAGAATACAGACGAAAGGAATCAGGAACAGCAGCAAGAAAAAGAAAGGCCGGTTCTCATTTCTCCAAGTTTAGCAAAGAATATAGCGGAAACGAAAAAGGAAGTCGGAAGCAGCTCTGACGTCATCATTCGCGAGATTAAAATCGGGGAGCAGGATCATGTCCACCTAGCTGTTATCTATATTTCTGGGCTGGTCGATAATAACACGATCCATGAGTCGTTAATTGACCCATTGGTACAGGATGAGTCTATCCAGAATACTCATGCGATCCAGCAAATTCTTGAAAAAACGCTCCCGCTGGGCGGGGTGAAAGCGGAAAAGAGCTGGGACAAGCTTTTTTCCGAGTTAATGCTTGGCAATGCGCTCATTTTTGCTGATGGCCATGATGAAGCTTTGATTTGCAGCACTCAAGGGGGAGAGCAGCGCTCCATCCAAGAGCCGAGCACCCAGGTGTCATTCCGCGGCCCGCGCCAAGGGTTTACAGAGTCTCTGCAAACCAATATTTCCATGATCCGGCGATACATTAAAAATCCGAATTTATGGGTTGAAAAAATGAAAAAAGGTTCTGTTACGAATACGGATATCGCTCTCATGTACATTCAAGGAATATGTGATGAAAAGGTGCTGAAGGAAGTGAAACAGCGCCTGGAAAAAATAGATATTGACAGTATTTTGGAATCTGGATATATTGAGCAGCTGATTGAAGATGAAACCTTTACGACGTTTCCGACTATGTATCATACAGAACGCCCTGATGTTGTAGCGGGTAATCTGTTAGAAGGAAGATTCGCGATTATTGTGGACGGAACACCGTTTGTGCTTATTGCCCCAGCCTTATTTGTCCAGTTTTTTCAGTCTGTTGAGGATTATTATTCGCGTTTTGACATTGCGACAAGCATAAGAATTCTTCGTGTTTTAGTCTTTTTCATTTCGCTTGTGGCACCAGCTGTATACGTGGCAGCCACGACGTTTCATCAAGAAATGATACCGACTCAGCTGTTAGTGGTCATTGCGGCCCAGCGGGAAATTGTCCCGTTTCCGGCTGTTGTGGAGGCGCTGACGATGGAGGTTGCTTTTGAGATTCTGAGGGAAGCGGGAGTCAGGCTGCCCCGGGTTGTCGGCTCGGCAGTGTCAATCGTAGGCGCGCTCGTAATCGGCCAGGCTGCCGTACAGGCTGGTATCGTCTCTCCGGCAATGGTGATTATCGTGGCACTCACCGCGATTGCGAGCTTCGCAACACCGGCGTTTGCAATGGCGATTTCAGCCCGGCTTATTCGGTTTATCTTTATTATTGCCTCAGCTGTTATGGGTTTTTACGGGCTGATTTTAGGGATCATTATGATGTTTGTCCACTTATGCAGTCTTCGTTCATTCGGCGTTCCATATATGTCGCCGCTTGCACCTTTTTCTTCACAAGGCGTAAAGGACGCGCTTTTCCGGGTTCCGTGGTGGGCCGATGAAAAAAGGCCGGAATCGGTCAGCAAGGAAGATAAGGTGCGGCAGGGGAAAGATCAACGCCCAGAGCCGGCCGCTTCACGAGGAATGGTGAACAAAGATTTGGAAGAAGGGGATCAGAATGGTACGTAAATGTCTATTAGCCGTTCTCATGCTTTTGAGCGTCATTGTGCTGCCCGGCTGCTGGGATAAGCGGGAGCTGACGGATCTTGCGATTATCTCGGCGATTGGCATCGATCGGACAAACGACAGCAACTACGTGCTGCATCTTCAAATTATCAATCCAGGAAATGTTGCCGGCGGCCTTCAGGGAGGCGGTGCTGGAGACAGGCCGCCTGTATCTGTCTATTCGATTGAAGGTAACAATATAACGGAAGCACTCAGAAAAGCCTCCATGAAGGTATCACGGCGGCTTTATTTTGCCCATACCAATCTAGTCGTGATCAATGAAAAGCTGGCAAAAGAAGAAGGTTTGGATTTTGTATTAGATAATCTTGACCGGGACACAGAATTCAGGACAACAGCAACATTCGTCGTTGCCCATAAAACAAAAGCAGAAAATATTGTGAAAATCTTGACGCCGATTGATAAAATTCCGTCAAATAAAGTCAATAAAACACTCGATTTCACGGAGGCACAATACGGGCGGGTGGTCAAAATCAATATTCAGGACGTTTTGAAAACACTTGCCGCCAACACTATGGCACCGGTCATCCCCGGATATATGATGATTGGTGACGATAAAAAAGGAGTCAGCATGGAAAACACGCAGGCGACTGACCCGAAAGCCATTCTTCAGGCAGATGGTTTGGCGGTTTTTGATAAGGCAGGATATTTAAAGTATTGGCTGGAAGATGATGAAAGCGTGGGGGCAGTCTGGCTTATGAATAAGATCCAGCATACGTTTATTAATGCTGACTGGGGCAAGACGAAGGATGCGGTCAGCTTGCAGGTTACCCATCAAGATACAAAGCTGGTACCGAAAATGCGGAACGGACGCCCGTACATCCATGTGAAAGTGTCGGTTGAAGGTATTATAGATGCTGTCAAATACCCTTTCCAATTGTCTGATCCCAAGGTGCTGGCCGCTATTGAAAAAGCGCTCAACAAAGAGCTTGAAAAGGAAATCAGCCATACTGTGAAAAAGATTAAGAAGAATAAAATAGATTTTATCGGTTTTGGTGACACGATATATAGAAAGTATCCGGAGCAGTGGGAGAAAATGAAGGACACTTGGGACAAAGAATATTTGCCGGAACTGCCCATCGATGTGAAGGCCGAGACGTATATCAGAAGGACGGGATTGCGAAACAATCCGATCAAACACCAGTTTAAAGATGATTAGGTCTGAAGAAAGGGGAAGTGACAGATGGAAAAAGCCAGAATAAGCATAAGGCAGTTGTTTGTCATGATTATCATTTTTGAACTGGGCAGCTCCTTATTGATTACACCGGGATCAATGGCGGGCAGGGATGCTTGGATAGCAGTTTTATTAGGCTGTGCGATCGGACTGTTTCTTTTCTATTTGTATCAAGGCATTTATCAATGTTATCCGAATTCTTCTCCGAAAGAATATATGGATGATATGCTGGGAACCAAGCTGAGCTGGCTGTTTTCATTTCTCTATATCTTGTACTTTGCCTATATTGCCGCAAGGGTGCTGCGTGACTTTGGAGAAATGCTGCTGACGTTTGCTTATCATGATACACCTATCATTATTGTAAATGCTTTATTAATGGTAGTAAGCATATATGCCGTAAGAAAAGGAATTGAAGTACTCGCACGCGCGGCCGAACTTCTTTTCGGGGCCATGTATTTACTGGGCGCGATCGGCCTTGTGCTGATTATTGTCTCAGGGACTATAGACCCGCACAATTTAAAGCCGGTTTTGGCAAACGGCATTTCTCCTGTCCTTCACTCTGTTTTCACACAGACCATGTACGTTCCATTTGGTGAAGTTGTTTTATTTGTGATGATTTTCCCTAACCTGAATGACAGAAAAGATGTGAAAAAAATGGGGATGATCGCCATGGCTATTAGCGGATTGATTGTGGCGCTCACCGTGGCGATTAATATTAGCGTGCTTGATGTTGATCTTACACTCAGATCCCAGTTTCCGCTTTTAAGCACGATCCAGACAATCAAGGTCGAAGAATTTTTAGACCGGCTCGATGTCTTTTTTATGCTGGCGCTGATCATCGGCGGCTTCTTTAAGGTCAGCCTCTACTTATATGCCACTGTGGTTGGGACATCTACGCTCTTTAAGGAAAAGAACCCCTCTCAATTGGCTTATCCGATGGGATTGGGCATCTTAATCCTTTCTATAACGATCGCGACTAACTTTTCGGAGCACTTGAATGAAGGCCTGAACGTGGTGCCGCTGTATATTCATTTGCCTTTTCAATTATTGTTTCCGCTCTTTCTGTTTATTGTGGCCGTTTGGAAAAAGAAACGAAGAGAGAAGTCAAAAGGGGAGGAAGCAAAAAAATGATAAAAAGAGCGGGGGGATGCGGCCGCCGCTCTTTTTATGTTCACTTCTATATAAAAGGGGGATATAGGGTGCGCCCCTGTCTGCACTGGCAGAGGCGCGTTTTGTTATACGACTGCGACGTTTTCCTTCACAGTAAAACTTCCTCTTGAAAGTCTGATATTGATGTCTGACACTTTTGCAATTTGTTCATCGTGCGTCACCATAATGACGCATTTATCTTCCTTGTGCGCCAGATCCTGAAAGAGCCGTACGATCTCTTTTGATGTGTCCTCATCAAGGTTTCCGGTCGGTTCATCGGCTACGATAAGATCCGTGTCACAGCAGAAAGCCCTTGTAATTGATACCCGCTGCTGCTGTCCGCCGCTCAGTGTGAGCACTTTTTGCCGGGCTTGTTTTTCGTTGATGCCAACCTTCTGCAGCATGTCAAGCGCATATGATTCTTTGTTCTTTTCTTTAGAACCTGTGATTTCCATAGCGGTTGTGACGTTCTGCAAAGCCGTCATATACGGGAGCAGGTTGTACGCCTGAAAGACGATTGATACATATTGATTTCTGAAATTGGTTAAGCCGATTTTAGAAACCGCTTTTCCGTCGTAAAGGATGTTTCCTTCTTTTGGTGCGTCAAGTCCGCCTGCCAGAGACAGGAAAGTGGTTTTCCCCGTCCCTGATGTTCCGACGATTGTGTAGAATTTTCCTTTTTGAAAGCTGATGTTAATATCCTGAAACAATGGCTGGCTTTTGTTTTTATACCAGTAGCCGACTTGTTGAAATTGTAATAAGCTCATAGGTTCCGCCTCTTTCTATTCCTGTTTTGTCAATATCGTTTTCGGATGAAGCCGCAGTACTGAAATTGACGGCAGCAATGTTGCAATGATTGCGATTAGGATGCCGATCCCGCCAAGTATAAGCATGTCGTTCATAGAAACCGCGACGTTCAGTGAATCGATAACGTCCACGTTGGATGAACTGTGGCCGAACATTTTGCCGCCCATGCCGCCACCGCCGCCGGGCATTTGTCCGCTTGCGGTTTGCGTTGAATCGGTTGATGAACTGATTTGCTGGGATAAAAGCTGATTTCCAAGCTGATTCGCGACGAGATTTCCCGTCACAGATGCAAGGCCGATAGCGATAACGGCCACAATCAGAATCTCAGTCAAGAACTGTCCAATCAATTTCCATCGTTTTTCACCGATGGCCATTAACACGCCCATTTCGTATTTGCGCTCCCTGATTGACATCATGACAATCAGGCCAAGAATGACGGCGCCTGCCACTGATACAAGATACACCACGTTTTTAGAGAAAGAAGCCACATTTTCAATCGGTCCGACCATTTGCTGGTAAAGCTGATCGTTTGTATTCAGTGTGTACGTATCAAAGTCAATTGATGTTTTCTTCGCTGCTTTTACGAAAGTATCCATATTTTTCGCGTCGTCCATATAGTAAACAGCTGAGTCAATCGTATTTTTATAGTCGTCGCCTTTCAATGCCGCTGTTGCTGTGTAAGGCGTATAAAGCTTGTTATAAGGATTTAAGAAAGAGAAATTTTGGGCTTGGTCATCACCTGAAGATGTTGTTTTATAAATACCGACGATCTTCAGTTTTACTGTTGTATCCTCATCCGTTGCTGATTCAATTGTGATCGAATCGCCAACGCTTAAATCATTTTCTTCCGCTAATGTTTCGTTGATCACTGTTACTTTTTTGCCGACATCTGATTTTGTAATCGCGCGTCCGTCTGTGATTTTTGAATCTCCGTCAGAGAAATCATCGACTAACGCTGTGCTGATGACACCTTCAATAGAAAGATCAGCTTGAACCATTTGCGGTCCGCCTTGTCCTCCGCCTTGACTGTTTTTAGCGTTTGAGCTTGAACTGCTGGAGCTGGAATCACTTGAACTAGAGCTTTCAATCGCATCAAAGTTTCCCGCGTTGGCTGAAGCTGATGTGGTGTAATTGTAGCTCTTCACATGATCAAGCGCTGCAAGCTTATTCGCATCAGACACTTTGATCGGTGTGGATTCGAAGCTGCGCTTTTCACCGCTGTCCTGCTGTTTTTCCATTTGCTTTTGGCGGTCAACCTGAAGTGTCACGCTTCCACCGAGTTCCTGTCTGGCCAGTTCGCTTGACTTTTGTGCTGCCGACTGGATGGCGAGGCCTGATAGAACAAAGACACATATGACTGTAAACACAAATAATTGCAATAACGTTTTTCCCTTTTTAGCCTTCATATTCCAAAAGGCCCGTTTGATAAAGTTCATTTATGTTCCTCCGTATAGGTATTTTTATTGATAAGACCGCCTCTGGGGCGCGTCCCCTTGCTGATAAATTAATAGTAGTCCAAAGGTATGAAAAAAATATGAACAATCTATTTCTAGTTGATGAAATAAAAACTAACAATTGTGAAACGCAAAACCTTCTGTTTAAAATGGTGCTATTATATAAAAAAGCATCAAAACAACCGGAGGATATAATGAAAATATTAATGATAGAAGATAATGTTAGTGTATGTACGATGACGGAGATGTTCTTTTTTAAAGAAGGTTTTGAAGCCGAATTCGTTCATGACGGGTTAGAAGGGTACCAGCGTTTTACGGAAGAAAATTGGGATCTAATCATTTTGGATATCATGCTTCCATCTATGGACGGCGTGACCATCTGCAGAAAAATAAGAGAGACAAGCACGGTGCCGATTATCATGCTGACTGCCAAAGACACTGAATCAGATCAGGTCATCGGTTTTGAGATGGGGGCGGACGATTATGTCACAAAGCCGTTCAGCCCGCTGACATTGGTTGCCCGCATCAAAGCCGTCATCAGAAGATATAAGGCGACAGGCAAAGCGGTTATTGATGAAGATATGATTGAAACGGAATGCTTTACCATTAATAAGAAGACGAGAGAAGTATTATTAAACGGAGAGCCTGTAGAAAATCTCACGCCGAAGGAATTCGATCTGCTTTATTACCTTGTCCAAAATCCGCGGCAGGTGTTCTCCAGAGAACAGCTGCTTGAGCAGGTATGGGGCTATCAATTTTATGGAGATGAGCGAACGGTTGACGTTCATATCAAACGGCTGCGGAAAAAGCTTGCCAGCGAGGACAAGCCTTTCCTGTATACTGTGTGGGGAGTAGGGTATAAATTTGATGAAGATTAAATATTTATATCAGCTGCTGCTAAGCCATATCAGCATTTTGATTTTAGCGTTTGTCATTATCATTTCTCTGTTTTCCCACT
Organism: Bacillus subtilis subsp. subtilis str. 168; assembly: GCF_000009045.1. GTDB lineage: Bacteria > Bacillota > Bacilli > Bacillales > Bacillaceae > Bacillus > Bacillus subtilis. The sequence continues at coordinate 427,341 of NC_000964.3, forward strand.
TTGTGAAGGAATTTGCCTATCAGAACAAAGTAGAGGAATTGACGTCATATGCGGTGCAGATTGCAAATGAATTCCAATCCGGCCAGGTGGACATGCGCAGGCTCTATCCTTATCAGGACATTTTAAGCACAAGAAAGACGCAATTTATCATCTTTAATGAAGAGCAGCAGCCTTATTTTCTTCCTGAAGGCTTTCATCACCCACCAAGGGAACAGCTGAAGAAATCAGAATGGAATAAGCTGAAAAAAGGGCAGACTGTCACGATCAGGGCAGATGGCCGTTTTGATGATGAAGTGTCCCTTGTGGCGCAGCCTATATTTGTTCAGAACGAATTTAAAGGCGCCGTTCTGCTGATTTCTCCGATCAGCGGTGTTGAACAGATGGTCAATCAGGTCAACCTCTATATGTTTTACGCTGTGATCAGCACGCTTGTGATTACGATTCTTGTGAGCTGGCTTCTGTCCAAATTCCATGTCAAGCGGATTCAAAAGCTGAGAGAAGCGACAGATAAAGTGGCTTCCGGCGATTATGACATCCATTTGGAAAACAGCTACGGGGACGAAATCGGCGTACTGGCGTCTGACTTTAATATCATGGCGAAAAAACTAAAGCAGTCAAGGGATGAAATCGAGCGCCTTGAGAAGCGGAGAAGGCAGTTTATCGCTGACGTGTCACATGAATTAAAAACACCGCTGACGACGATCAACGGTTTGGTTGAAGGGTTGAACAGCCATACGATTCCTGAGGATAAAAAGGATAAATGCTTCTCGCTGATCAGTGAGGAAACGAAGCGCATGCTGCGGCTCGTAAAAGAAAATCTGGATTATGAAAAAATCAGATCCCAGCAAATTACCTTGAACAAGCTAGACGTTCCTCTGATCGAGGTGTTTGAAATCGTGAAAGAGCACTTGCAGCAGCAGGCGGAAGAAAAACAAAACAAGCTGATGATCCAAGTAGAGGATCACGTCATCGTACATGCCGATTATGACCGGTTCATTCAAATTCTCGTCAACATTACGAAAAACAGCATCCAATTTACGCAAAACGGTGACATTTGGCTGCGCGGAATGGAAGGTTATAAAGAGACGATTATTGAAATTGAAGACACGGGTATCGGCATTCCAAAAGAGGATATTGAGCATATTTGGGAGCGATTCTATAAAGCAGATATTTCAAGAACGAACACAGCATACGGTGAATACGGACTCGGTCTCTCGATCGTCAGGCAGCTCGTTGAAATGCACCAGGGCACAGTAGAAATCAAGAGTGAAGAAGGGAAAGGCACAAAGTTCATCATCCGCCTTCCTTTAACGGCAAAACAGCAATAGCATACAGGGCGGCGCATCAACTGATGCATCCGCCTTTTTTGCACACCGCTTCGGTTTATTGCGTGCTCCCGAAAACAAAGATTGCGTGTTTTTCGGGTTGGGACGGCCTATAAACATGATAAAATATGACATAAACAGTTTTTGATGGGAGAGGGTGAAGGAATGAAGAGTGGGGTAATTCCTTCTTCAGCGGTCGGTCAAAAAATTAACGAGTGGTACAGATATATCCGGACATTCAGCGTGCCGGATGCCGAAGTGTTAAAAGCTGAAATCCAGCAGGAACTGAAACACATGCAGCATGATTCCAACTTGCTGCTTTATTATTCACTAATGGAATTCCGGCACCAGCTTATGCTGGATTATCTTGAGCCGTTAGAGAAATTAAATATCGAAGACCAGCCAAGCCTGTCTGAATTATCAAGAAACATTGACAGCAACCAGGCAGATCTCAAAGGGCTGCTCGACTATTACGTGAATTTTTTTCGCGGGATGTATGAATTTGATAAGCGGGAATTTATTTCTGCCATTACATACTATAAACAGGCGGAGAAAAAGCTCTCCTTTGTCGCAGACCATATTGAACGGGCTGAATTCTATTTTAAAATCGCGGAAGCTTATTATTATATGAAGCAAACGTATTTTTCATTGATTAATATAAAAAACGCCTATGAAATTTACGTGGAGCAGGAAACCTATAATGTGAGAATCATTCAGTGCCATTTCGTCTTCGGGGTCAACCTGATGGATGAAAGAAATTTCGAACAAGCCGCACGCCATTTCAAATTGGCGCTCAACATGGCCCAAGCAGAACAAAAAGCCCAGCTGGTTGGAAGAGCATACTACAATCTCGGGTTATGCTATTACAATCAAGACCTTCTAGACCCTGCCATTGATTACTTTGAAAAAGCGGTCTCCACATTTGAAAGCAGCAGGATCGTCAATTCTCTCCCGCAAGCCTATTTTTTAATCACCCTGATTTATTATAAACAGGGAAAACATGATAAAGCTTCGGAATATCACAAGCGGGGCTATGAATATGCTAAAGAAACAGACGATGCAGACTATGCCGTAAAATTCGAGTTTTTGCAATCCCTATATCTGGATCAGCCCAATGAAGAAGGAATCGAACGATGTTTCCAGTACTTAAAAAATAAAAATATGTACGCTGATATAGAGGATTTAGCCCTAGAAGTAGCAAAATATTACTATGAACAGAAATGGTTTAAACTGTCTGCTTCCTACTTTCTACAAGTTGAAGAGGCAAGAAAACAAATACAAAGGAGTGAAGGTTTGTATGAAATTGAAATCTAAGTTGTTTGTTATTTGTTTGGCCGCAGCCGCGATTTTTACAGCGGCTGGCGTTTCTGCTAATGCGGAAGCACTCGACTTTCATGTGACAGAAAGAGGAATGACGTAAGAACAAGCCCCTTCTCATTAGCGAGAAGGGGTTTTTCTTTTCAAAAAAACACCGCAAGACATAGTCTTGCGGTGCCGCCTTCATGGAGATTACGTTTATTTAGTAGCCTCCTACAAATGCAGTTCCCACAATGATCAAGAGGATAAATAACACAACAATCAAAGCGAAAGAAGTTCCGTAACCTGACATTTTGTGCACCTCCTTGCGAGATTGCTTCAGCAAATGCTGCAAAACTGTGGCGGACAGGGTCCCGCAGAGACGGTCAGCAGCTTAGAAGCCGCCAACAAACGCAGTCCCTACGATAATTAATAGAATAAACAATACAACGATTAAAGCGAAAGAACTGATGCCGCCGTAACCGCCGCCGTTAGAGTATCCTGACATAAGGTTTCACCTCCCTATGAAGGATACTATAAGATATGCTGAACCGATCCATTTGGCAGGGATAATAGTGGACAAGAGAAAAAATGAAGAATTCGGCTATATGAAGGTGATATAAAAAAATAGCGGGCGCTGCCGCCCGCTATTTATGTACGATTAAGAGATCAGCACGCCCGCGAAAAATTCCTGGTATAACGCTTGAACGGCTTTTCTTTCTTCGGCTTCTTTTACGCCAAACATCATGCTCACTTCAGAAGACCCCTGATTGATCATTTCGATATTCACCTGTGCCTCTGATAATGCTTTGGCGGCTCTTGCCGTTGTACCGACATTGTGGCGCATCGCTTCCCCTACAACCATAATCAGGGCGAGATGATGCTCGACGATGACTTCATCGGCATGCAAATCCTCTTCGATCCGTTTGATGACGCTGCGTTCAGTGGCGGCATCCATTTGCCCCTGCCGTAAAATGATTGTCATGTCATCGATTCCCGATGGAACATGCTCATACGTCAAACCATGCTCCTCCAGGATTTGAAGGGCTCTGCGGCCAAAACCGATTTCTCTGTTCATGAGATACTTGCTGATATAAATGCTGCAAAAACCGGTGTCGCTGGCAATGCCGACGACAGGCCCGTTTGTGTTATCCCGCTTGCTGACGACGCGGGTGCCTTCGGCTGAGGGGTTGTTCGTATTTTTGATCTGAACAGGAATCCCCGCTCTGAATGCCGGAATGAGCGCTTCATCATGAAACACTGAAAAACCCGCGTAGGACAGCTCCCGCATCTCTCTATATGTCAGCTCGCTGATTTCCTTTGGATTCTCAACGAAGGACGGATTGACAGAATACACAGCGTCTACGTCTGTAAAGTTTTCGTACAAATCGGCTTGTAGTCCGTTGGCAAGAATCGAACCGGTAATATCAGAACCGCTCCGTGAGAATGTGATCACATCGCCATCCTTGCTGAATCCGAAAAAACCGGGAAAAATGATGAGTCCGTCACGTTCCCGAAGACGATAGAGGTTTTGATAGGATTCAGGAAGAACTTGCGCGTTGCCGGGTTCATTTGTCACAAAGAGGCCGGCATCCTTCGGGTTTACATATTCCGCTTTGACGCCTTTATAACGGAAGTAAGCGGCGATCAGTTTGGCATTGTTATCCTCTCCGCTGGCCTTGACTGCGTCAAGGTATTGTTCGGGATTGCTTTTGTCTCCTTCTAAAAGCGTAAACAGATCATCTCTGATTTTTTCGATAATGCTTTGCCCCAGCTGAAGCTCATTGGCGATGAGAGCGTACCGTTCCACAACAGCTTCCGCCAGTTCAGGTGCGCTGCCTGTTGCCAAATATTGTTCTGCACATGCGATTAAGAGATCAGTCACTTTCGTATCCTCGGCATAGTGTTTTCCCGGAGCTGAAACGACTACAGCTTTCCGTGCCGGATCTGAGGTAACGATGTGAAACACCTTGTCAAGCTGGGCGCCTGAAGCAAGTGAGCTGCCTCCGAATTTAACGACCTTCATGTTTACATCTCCTAATGTTTAAAATTTTCACACAAATTTAGTATTTATTATCTCTCTTTCAGTACTGTAAATCAAGGGGGAATTTCTTTCTCAGGAGAACATTTGTATTTTTCACGAGGAATAATGTTAGGTTTGCTGACCGTATGCCTGCGTTATAAAGATAAATATGGTAAACAGCCTAACGTTTTGGGATGGAAAATGGTTAGAATGATTAGTAAAATTGATAAATGACTAGGTTAATATTTTTAAAGAATATTGACTAACCCTATAAAAATGGTAATATGTAAATGATAATGATAATCAATTACTATATGGCCATATTGTTTTGAGTCCTTGCGGAGTAGGAGATACGTTCTTTTTGCTGTAAGGATGTAAGGAGGCAGCATGAAGCTACGTTACTTATTTATTCTACTTATCATATTAGCAGTCACATCTGTATTTATCGGTGTAGAAGATCTGTCGCCGCTTGATCTCTTCGATTTAAGCAAACAAGAGGCGTCAACGCTGTTTGCAAGCCGTTTGCCGCGATTGATCAGCATTGTCATTGCGGGATTAAGCATGAGCATCTGCGGTTTGATTATGCAGCAGATCAGCAGAAATAAATTCGTGTCACCGACGACGGCGGGCACGATGGATTGGGCGAGGCTCGGCATTTTAATTTCCTTGCTGCTGTTTACATCCGCCAGTCCTTTAATCAAAATGCTGGTCGCGTTTGTCTTTGCCCTTGCAGGAAATTTTCTGTTTATGAAAATCCTTGAAAGAATCAAGTTTAACGACACCATCTTTATTCCGCTTGTCGGTTTAATGCTCGGGAATATCGTCAGTTCAATCGCGACATTTATCGCATATAAATATGACTTGATCCAGAATGTGTCATCATGGCTGCAGGGAGACTTCTCTTTAGTCGTGAAAGGAAGATACGAGCTTCTTTATCTGAGTATTCCGCTCGTCATCATTGCCTATGTGTATGCGGATAAATTCACATTGGCCGGTATGGGTGAAAGCTTTTCTGTCAACCTCGGCCTCAAGTATAAACGGGTTGTGAACATCGGGCTCATTATCGTGTCCCTGATCACGTCTCTTGTCATTTTGACTGTCGGTATGCTGCCGTTTCTCGGTTTAATCATCCCGAATATTGTATCGATTTACAGAGGAGACAATCTGAAGAGCAGCCTGCCGCATACTGTGCTGTTGGGAGCGGTTTTTGTGCTGTTTTGCGATATACTGGGCAGAATCATTATCTTCCCTTATGAAATCTCGATTGGCCTGATGGTCGGAATCATCGGCAGCGGCATTTTCCTGTTTATGCTGTTAAGGAGAAAAGCCTATGCGTAACCAGATGAAAATAGCTTTGCTCGTTGGTTTAGCCATTGTATGTATTGGCTTGTTTTTGTTTTATGACTTAGGCAATTGGGATTACACCCTGCCGAGACGAATCAAAAAAGTCGCTGCCATTGTGCTGACTGGGGGAGCGATTGCGTTTTCGACCATGATCTTTCAAACGATTACGAACAACCGCATCCTGACGCCGAGCATTTTGGGCCTTGATTCTCTCTACATGCTGATTCAGACTGGCATTATCTTTTTGTTCGGTTCTGCGAATATGGTCATCATGAATAAAAACATCAACTTTATCATCTCTGTTCTGCTGATGATCCTGTTTTCTCTTGTTTTGTATCAGATCATGTTCAAGGGTGAGGGGAGAAATATCTTTTTCCTTCTGCTTATCGGAATCGTGTTTGGCACGCTGTTCAGCAGCCTGTCTTCTTTTATGCAGATGCTGATTGATCCGAACGAGTTCCAAGTTGTGCAGGACAAGATGTTTGCCAGCTTTAACAATATCAATACGGATTTGTTATGGCTCGCGTTCATCATCTTCCTGCTGACAGGCGTTTATGTCTGGCGTTTTACAAAATTTTTCGATGTGCTGTCGCTCGGACGCGAGCACGCCGTGAATTTGGGCATTGACTACGACAAAGTGGTGAAGCAGATGCTGATCGTGGTTGCGATTTTGGTTTCTGTTTCAACAGCGCTAGTCGGGCCGATTATGTTTTTAGGCCTTCTGGTCGTCAACCTGGCGAGAGAATTCCTGAAAACATATAAGCATTCATACTTAATCGCAGGCTCCGTTTTCATCAGCATCATTGCGCTGGTCGGAGGGCAGTTTGTGGTTGAGAAAGTGTTTACCTTCTCAACGACGCTGAGCGTCATTATTAATTTTGCCGGCGGGATTTATTTTATCTACTTGCTGTTAAAGGAGAATAAATCATGGTAGAGGTCAGAAATGTAAGCAAACAATATGGCGGGAAAGTTGTTCTTGAAGAGACGTCAGTCACGATTCAAAAGGGCAAAATCACCTCGTTTATCGGTCCTAACGGCGCCGGCAAAAGTACGCTGCTGTCTATCATGAGCCGCCTGATCAAAAAGGATTCCGGCGAGATTTACATAGACGGACAAGAGATTGGAGCATGTGACAGCAAAGAGCTTGCCAAGAAAATGAGCATTTTGAAGCAGGCGAACCAAATCAATATCAGGCTCACGATCAAAGACCTCGTCAGTTTTGGCAGGTTTCCGTACTCACAGGGCCGGCTGACAGAGGAAGACTGGGTTCATATCAACCAGGCGCTTAGCTATATGAAGCTGGAAGACATTCAAGACAAATACTTGGATCAGCTGAGCGGCGGACAGTGCCAAAGGGCATTTATCGCCATGGTCATTGCCCAGGACACAGATTATATCTTTCTGGATGAACCGCTGAACAATCTGGATATGAAACACTCAGTTGAAATTATGAAACTGCTGAAACGGCTGGTAGAGGAGCTTGGAAAAACGATCGTGATCGTCATTCACGATATCAATTTTGCTTCAGTCTATTCTGACTATATCGTCGCTTTGAAAAACGGCCGAATCGTTAAAGAAGGACCGCCTGAAGAAATGATAGAAACATCAGTGCTTGAGGAAATCTACGATATGACCATCCCGATTCAGACGATTGATAATCAAAGAATAGGTGTTTATTTTTCTTAATATATAGAAGAGGTGAGGAGCATGAAAAAGTTCGCGTTACTATTCATCGCTTTGGTCACTGCCGTTGTCATTTCTGCATGCGGAAACCAAAGCACAAGCAGCAAAGGTTCTGATACAAAGAAAGAACAAATCACAGTGAAACACCAGCTCGACAAAAACGGCACAAAAGTACCGAAGAACCCTAAAAAAGTTGTCGTATTTGACTTTGGAAGCTTAGATACATTAGATAAACTAGGACTTGATGATATAGTAGCGGGCCTGCCGAAACAAGTCCTTCCTAAATATCTGTCCAAATTCAAGGATGACAAATACGCTGATGTCGGCAGCTTAAAAGAGCCAGACTTCGACAAAGTGGCAGAATTAGATCCTGATCTGATCATTATTTCAGCAAGACAATCTGAGTCTTACAAAGAATTCTCTAAAATTGCGCCGACGATTTACCTTGGTGTAGATACAGCGAAGTACATGGAATCATTTAAATCAGACGCTGAAACAATCGGTAAAATCTTTGATAAAGAAGACAAAGTGAAAGATGAGCTCGCAAACATTGATCACTCAATCGCAGATGTAAAGAAAACCGCTGAAAAGCTTAACAAAAACGGTCTCGTCATCATGGCGAACGATGGAAAAATCAGCGCGTTCGGCCCTAAATCAAGATACGGCCTGATCCATGACGTATTCGGCGTGGCTCCGGCTGATCAAAACATCAAAGCGTCTACGCACGGACAAAGTGTTTCTTACGAGTACATTTCAAAAACAAACCCTGATTACTTGTTTGTTATTGACCGCGGTACAGCAATCGGAGAAACATCATCTACAAAACAAGTCGTGGAAAACGATTATGTGAAAAACGTAAACGCAGTGAAAAATGGTCATGTCATCTACCTTGATTCTGCTACTTGGTATTTATCAGGAGGCGGACTTGAGTCTATGACGCAAATGATTAAAGAAGTGAAAGACGGTTTAGAAAAGTAAAACCAAAAAGAGCCTCCGCTAAATAGCGGGGCTCTTTTTTTGTTAATCAGCGTGCCGGCTGCTGTTCGGCAGGGCGCTGAGGTTTCTTTAATGTGAATGAGAGAAGGAAGCCGACAAGTGCAATGACGGCAGCCACTATAAAAGCGGCGTTCATGCCGTGCAGGGCGGCGTGCTTCACATTTGTCGTGCCTGCATGTGCCGCCTGGTTGCTCATCACGGAAACCAATAGTGCGGTTCCGATCGAGCCGCCGACTTGGCGAATCGTGTTGTTCATCGCAGTTCCGTGCGGAATCAAGTGGCGCGGCAGCGCATTGATTCCGGCTGTTGTCACCGGCATCATGATCATGGCGGTGCCTAAGAGACGAACGGTGTATAAAACGACAATCCAAGCGAGTGACGTATGGTCAGTCAGCTGCATAAACGGCAGAGATGTCAGGAAGATGATGCAGAAACCGGCAATCGCCAGCCCTCTTCCGCCGACACGGTCAAAAATTCTGCCGATAATCGGCGACATAAAGCCCATCACAACGGCTCCCGGCAGGAGCATAAGCCCTGTATCAAAAGCTGTGACGTCTCTGACATTTTGTGTATAAAGCGGCAGGATGGTTTCCGTACCGATCAATAATGCAAAGACGAGGGTTCCCAGCAGTGTTGTTAAGCTGAAAACGCCAAACGTGAAGACGCGGAATTCCAGCATCGGTTTTTTAAGCTTCATTTGTCTTGTGATAAACAAGAGCAGCGCGATGACACCCACCAGCAGTGAAATCAAGACGGTTGAACTGGACCAGCCATAAGAGCCGACGCTTGAGAAGCCGTACAGAAGGCCGCCGAACCCAAATGTTGAAAGGATGACTGATAAAATATCAATCTGTGTTTTTCTTAAAGTCGTCACGTTTTTCATCAGGATGCTGGCAAGAATCAAATCAATCACAGCAAACGGAAGAATAATATAAAACAATGATCTCCAAGAGAAAGCTTCGACAGCCCATCCGGAAAGAGTCGGTCCGATCGCAGGCGCGAATGAGATGACCAATCCGACCATACCCATAGCCTGGCCGCGCTTTTCAATCGGAAAGATTGTCAGGAATACAGTCTGCATGAGCGGCATCATAATGCCGGCTCCAGCCGCTTGAATGATACGCGCTGTCAGCAGAACCGGGAAGTTCGGCGCGAACGCTCCGACGACTGTTCCGGCAGTGAAAATGCTCATTGCTGTGATGAGCAGCGCCCGGCTTGTGAATTTCTCAATTAAAAACGCGGTAATCGGAATTAAAATCCCGTTGGTTAACATAAATGATGTTGTCAGCCATTGTGCTTGGTTGGCATCGACATTGAAATCCCTCATGATATGGGGAAGTGCAGTAATCAACAATGTCTGGTTCAAAATCGCCACAAACGCTCCGGCTAACAAAATGCCGACAATGACAGAACGGTTAAAAGGTTTTTGTTCAATACTTGTGTTCAATACATATCCCTTCTTTTCTCTAAGTAATTAACAGTGTTTTTAACATGGAAACGGGCTGTGTTAAAACACCGGTTTGTTCCAGATAGCCAATCAGTGATTTGAGTAAAAAAGCGCGGGGTTCTTCCTTCTTCGCTTCTTCCTCCAGCATAGCGGCTGCGGATGTCAGTTCATCTACGTCATAGTCCGCGGCGGACAGGGAAGAGATGCCTTTATGTAATTCCTTCAGGCTTTCCGATAATAGGACTGATTTATCCTTTGGCTTGTAGGAGGATGCTGAATGAATATAAAGCTCGATGGCTTCGGGCGGAAGAAGAGACTGGCGGGTTTCCCTGTTTTTGATAATCTGATTGAGGGTGCTGATGATAAACTCTGCGATCGGGTCAAGCTCAAGCGGTTTTTCCTCGATTTTGATCAGCATTAAAAACTCACGCATCATGCCGTGAAGAATGATAACCAAATCCCACACAAACGGGAGAATGGTTTCTCCATACGCCTGGATCAGCGAATCGCGGTGCCAGCAGATAATCGTCGATCTGGTCTGATGGATATGCTGTTTGACCCGGTCATTGTGCAGCTTGGGGTTTCCGTAGGTCAGCATATTGAAAAACTGCTGATTCCGCCTGAAGCCCTCCAGTTCCATTTTGACCTTTTGCGTCAAACGCTCCTCCGGTGTAAGTGCTGTATTTTCCTGAAGTCTTGAGGCCGCGGCCACCATTTGCTTCTGGTTAAATGACAGCAGCTCCAAAAGCAGATCTTCTTTAGATTGGAACAGCTTATATATCGAAGCTTTTGACATCTTACATTCTTCTGCGATCGCCTGCATGGAAACCGACGTAAAATCCTTTTCCGAAAAAAGCTTTCGCGCGGCTAACAAGATATCTGTTTTTTTATCAAGCATCTCATGGCTTCCTTCTTTCTTGAACATTAGAAAACCCATTGGTTCACAGAAAACCAATGAGTAACAATGAAAAAATTTTACCAGATAAACAAAATAGAAGTCAATGGATTTTAACCGGGTAAATGAAAGGCCTGCCGGAAAATCCGACAGGCCGAATAAGAGCTTATTTTTCAACTTTAAATCCTTGTTTTTCAAGCATTTCACGGATGTGCGGATAGTACAGGCGCTCATAGTAGGAAGCGATGCTCTGTGACCAGTTTCTTGTTTCTTTTCCGTTTGTCCGTTTATTCATGTATTCAGACATCTGTTCGTCGTATGCCTGAATGTGAGACGTCAGCTCATCCTGATTCAAATAAGTTTCCTGATGATTGACAGCTTCCTGCGGCAAGCGCGGTTTTTTCGCTGAACGGTCGGCAGGATGCCCAATGACAAGGCCGGATAAAGGGAACACGTATTTCGGAAGCTCAAGCAGTTCGATCAGCTCTTGAGGGTTTCCGCGAACTGCACCGATCGGAACTGTGCCAAGTCCGAGTGACTCAGCCGCTGCTGTTGCTGTGCCGAGGGCAATACCAGCGTCTACTGCGCCGACAAGAACAGATTCCAATCCATTTGTGATTTCCATTTTGAAATCATGCAGATCTTCAAGCGCAATTTTGGCCCGGTTAAAATCTGCGCAGAACAGCAGGAAAACAGGAGCTTGATCGATCCATGGCTGGCCGCCTGCCAGCTCGGAGATTTTCTTTTTGCGCTCTTTATCCTGGACTGTGATCACAGTCACTTGCTGTCCGTTGATAGAAGAAGGGGCTGATTGCACCGCTTCAATGATTTGGTCCAATTGCTCCTGAGCTACAGGCTCATCTGTGTAGCTGCGAATCGAGCGGTGGTCTGTTAAAGATTTAATCACTTCATTCATATGAGACACCCTTCCTTTACTCGCTAAGCTCTGTGCGGACAACATCAAGAGGAGCGCTCAGCAGTTCTTTTCCTTTTGCGACAAACCCTTGGAAATGCGCAGTTTCGTTATGGAATTTCATTGCCGCTTCATCTTTCCATTTTTCAAGCATGACAAATGTATTTTCTTCGCCTACTTTTTCGAATAGGTCGTATTGCGCGTTGCCTTCCTCAGCTCTTGAATGCTGAACAAGTGATTGAGCCTCGCTCAAAAATTCCTCGCGTTTTTCTGGTTTTACTTTGATGTAAGCTTGTAATACGATCATGTAAATCTCCTCCGTCGTTATGCGAATTTATTGTTCGAATTTCATCGAACTAAATGTAACATGTATTCTAAATGAGGTAAAGGAAAAACCCTTATATAGTAAAATTGTCATTCTAATTGTTGTATGATACATTTGTGTCATGAACATTCCAAACCATCCAGAAACAGAAACATTGCAGCTGACAAAGGTTCTTCATGCACTTAGTGATCCGCTTCGTTTAGAGCTCGTCAAGCAATTAGCTGAAGCAAAAGAAAAAACGTGCAGCACCTGTGCAGATGTGCAGGTTGCCAAATCGACTTTGTCGCATCATTTTAAAGTTTTGAGAGAATCAGGCATCGCTCAAGTTCGGATAGAAGGAAAGCGCCGGTATTATTCGCTTCGCGCTGAAGACCTTGAAAAGGCATTTCCGGGACTGCTTGAAGCCGTGCTGAATGTAGACCAGGACCGCTGGTGAATCAATCCCCTGTAACGGGGATTTTTTTATGTCCGTAAACCGCTTTGAAAAGCCGCTGCACACCCTCCTGAATATCTTCTTCCTTCAGCCGTGCAAAGCCGATAATGAGAGCAGGCCTGCCCGTTTGCCGCTTGTTTTCCTTCAAGTTAAATCGGCTCATTCCGAATATTTCAAGCTGCAGCCCGGCAGCATGTGACAGGATGTCTTGTTCGGTGCGCCTGGTATCAAATTCGGTAACAAAATGCAGCCCCGCATTTGCCCCTTTTACGGTAACCTCTCCGCTGAACTCTGCTTCTAAAGCGGTGATCAGGCGTTCTCTCTTTTCTTTATAATGCTGCTTCATTTTTTTTATATGCTTCTGATATTCACCAGACTCGATAAATTCCTGCAGGGTGAGCTGTGTGAGTGATGAGCAAGTCTGCAGATCATAGCCCCGCTGTTTGTATGCCCTCAACAGCTCAGGCGGCAACACCATATAGCTGATCCGTAAGCCGGGGAGAAGGGACTTTGAAAAGGTTCCCATATAGATGACATTTTGAAAACGGTCGAGGCTTTGCAGCGCCGGAATACTGTCTACATCATATGTGAATTCACTATCATAATCGTCCTCAATGATATATCGGCGCGGCTCCTCGGCTGCCCAGTTCAGCAGCTGAATTCTTCTGGATACAGGCATAATCGTTCCGGACGGAAACTGATGCGACGGGGTGGTCACCAGCACATCTGGCTGCTGTCTGGTGATTTCAGCAATCGACATGCCTTTTTCATCCAGCATGATCGTCTTTACTTGTTTTCCGGCATTCTTCAAAAGCTGATACATGCGCCTGTAGCCAGGCTCCTCCATCGCATACACGGCTTCCTTGGGTAAAAGCTCAGTCAACAGCTGCATGAGCACCTGTGTGCCTGCCCCTATGATCATTTGTTCCGGCCTGCATTTTACACCCCTCGTCAGGGAAATGAGCCTCGTAATGGCCGCTCTCACTTCATATATCCCTTGCGGATGTGACATATCGCCGAGCGTGCGGTATGAGCGGGAGGCCGCTTTTTGCTCGCAGCGGAACCAGCTTTTGATCGGAAAATGGTCTGTATCGGAACTCATGTGTGAAAACGATATCCAATCGCTCTGGTCGATGTGAATCTCTTTTAGGTCATCCGGCAGTGCAAATGGAGGGTGCTCCTCGGCGGAAAACATGTCTAGTTCCTCCACGAAGAAACCCTTTCGTTCAATGGCGTACAAATACCCCTCAGCCAGCAGCTGCTGATAGGCTGAATTCACTGAATTTACGCTGACCTTGAGATTTTCAGCCAGCTCCCGCTTGGAGGGAACCTTCGAGTGCGGCAGCAGATTGCGGCTGAGGATTTCTTTTTTCAGCTTTTGATAAATTTGCTGATAGATATAATCGGCTTGTTCTGAACGATCGAGTGTAATCGTGATATCCATTTTGTAGTTTCTCCTTCTGATACCATCAAAAAGTTATAATTGGTACTTTTCATCATACCAAAGAGAAGTCAGAATGATAAGAAAATACCGACAGGGGGATATTCACATGAGTCAAACAACAGCAAGCATCACAACTGCACAATGGCAGCAAAAACGGGATCAATTTGTGTCAAAAGGTGTGAGCAACGGCAACCGCAGTCTGGCGGTCAAAGGAGAAGGGGCCGAGCTGTACGATCTGGATGGCCGGAGATTTATTGATTTTGCAGGCGCCATCGGCACGTTAAATGTCGGACACTCGCATCCGAAGGTGGTTGAGGCTGTGAAGCGGCAGGCGGAGGAGCTGATTCATCCTGGTTTTAATGTCATGATGTACCCGACTTATATCGAATTAGCAGAAAAACTGTGCGGCATCGCGCCGGGCAGCCATGAGAAAAAAGCGATTTTTCTTAACTCAGGGGCAGAAGCGGTCGAAAACGCTGTGAAAATCGCCAGAAAGTATACAAAGCGCCAAGGCGTTGTCTCGTTTACACGCGGGTTTCACGGGCGCACGAATATGACGATGAGCATGACAAGCAAGGTAAAACCTTATAAATTCGGTTTCGGGCCTTTTGCGCCAGAGGTTTATCAAGCGCCGTTCCCTTATTATTATCAGAAGCCGGCCGGCATGAGTGATGAAAGCTATGACGATATGGTCATTCAAGCATTCAATGATTTCTTTATCGCTTCAGTGGCGCCTGAAACGGTGGCGTGTGTCGTGATGGAGCCAGTGCAGGGAGAAGGCGGATTTATTATTCCTTCGAAACGGTTCGTACAGCACGTCGCTTCATTCTGCAAAGAACACGGCATTGTTTTTGTTGCTGATGAAATCCAAACCGGCTTTGCCAGAACTGGCACTTATTTCGCAATTGAGCACTTTGATGTAGTGCCCGATCTGATCACGGTTTCTAAATCGCTTGCGGCAGGCCTGCCATTAAGCGGTGTGATCGGGCGTGCGGAAATGCTTGATGCGGCAGCGCCAGGGGAGCTGGGCGGCACGTATGCCGGCAGCCCGCTCGGCTGCGCGGCGGCTTTGGCAGTCTTGGATATTATCGAAGAAGAAGGACTGAATGAGCGATCTGAAGAAATTGGCAAAATCATTGAAGACAAGGCGTATGAGTGGAAACAAGAATTCCCGTTCATCGGTGACATCCGCAGACTCGGGGCGATGGCCGCAATCGAAATCGTCAAGGATCCTGACACGCGTGAGCCTGATAAGACAAAAGCAGCAGCGATCGCGGCCTATGCGAATCAAAACGGATTACTTTTGCTGACAGCGGGAATTAACGGTAATATCATCCGCTTTTTGACACCGCTCGTCATCTCAGACAGCCTATTAAATGAAGGGCTCAGCATCTTGGAGGCGGGCCTGCGAGCTTAATCATTGGAAAGAAAATGGCCGGGTCTGCTATCATTTTAAGTAATCATGAAAAGAAAGGAATGTTCAATATGCCAGATCAATTAACGGTCTACAACCCGGCTACGGGCGAGGAGATCAAAACGATTCCTCAGCAATCAGCCACAGAGGTAGAAGAAGCCATTGAACGTTCACATCAAGCGTTTAAAACGTGGTCTAAAACATCAGCGAACGAAAGAACGTCTCTTTTGAAAAAATGGTATGAGCTGATTGTTGAACATAAAGAAGAGCTTGCAGATTTAATTACAAAGGAAAACGGAAAACCATACCAGGAAGCAGTCGGCGAGGTACTTTACGGCGCAGGCTATATCGAATGGTTCGCAGAGGAAGCGAAGCGTGTGTACGGAAGAACGGTCCCGGCCCCGACAACTGGTAAACGAATTGTTGTCACACGCCAGCCGGTCGGCCCCGTTGCTGCTATCACGCCCTGGAATTTCCCGAATGCGATGATTACACGCAAAGCGGCGCCTGCTCTTGCCGCCGGCTGTACATTTATCATCAAGCCGGCGCCGGACACACCGCTGTCTGCTTATGAACTAGCGCGCCTCGCATATGAAGCGGGCATTCCGAAGGATGTTCTTCAGGTTGTGATCGGCGATGGAGAAGAAATCGGAAATGTGTTCACAAGCAGTCCGAAAATCCGCAAAATCACGTTCACAGGCTCAACACCTGTAGGGAAAATCCTTATGAAAAACAGCGCTGACACCGTAAAGCACGTCTCAATGGAGCTCGGCGGACACGCCCCGCTGATCGTAGATGAAGATGCGGACATTGACCTTGCCGTTGAACAGGCGATGGCGTCCAAATACCGAAACGCCGGCCAAACCTGCGTATGTGCCAACCGCCTGATCGTTCATGAATCCATTAAAGATGAATTTGCTGCGAAACTGAGCGAGCAAGTGTCTAAGCTGAAAGTCGGAAATGGACTTGAGGAAGGCGTCAATGTCGGCCCGATTATCAACAAACGAGGCTTCGAAAAAATCGTCAGCCAAATAGATGATGCGGTTGAAAAAGGCGCGAAAGTGATTGCTGGGGGCACATATGACCGAAACGATGACAAAGGGTGCTACTTTGTGAATCCGACAGTGCTCACCGATGTCGATACGTCCATGAACATCATGCATGAGGAAACATTCGGCCCGGTCGCCCCGATCGTCACGTTTTCTGATATTGATGAAGCGATTCAGCTTGCCAACGATACACCGTATGGCTTGGCTGCTTACTTCTTCACAGAAAACTACCGCCGCGGCATCTATATTTCCGAGAATCTAGAGTATGGCATTATCGGCTGGAATGACGGCGGACCGTCAGCGGTTCAAGCGCCATTCGGCGGAATGAAAGAAAGCGGCATCGGCCGTGAAGGCGGTTCAGAAGGTATCGAGCCGTACCTTGAAACAAAATATTTGTCCATCGGTTTATAAAAGAATGCACGCTCCTGAGAGCTGCCGGATTTTCCGGCAGCTCTTTTTGTGTTCCGGCGAATAATCACAACAATTCCAGCCAAAATAACAGCAAATACATTTTGAAAGAAGGTTCCCCAACAATGGATTTATTATTGGCTCTTCTCCCGGCTTTGTTTTGGGGGAGCATTGTTCTCTTCAATGTGAAATTAGGCGGCGGGCCGTACAGCCAGACACTGGGAACGACGATCGGGGCACTCATTGTTTCTATCGTTATTTACTTTTTTGTTCAGCCCGTTCTGTCCCTTCGCATTTTTATTGTTGGAATCGTATCCGGCTTATTTTGGTCACTTGGACAGGCCAACCAGTTGAAAAGCATTCAATTGATGGGCGTGTCGAAAACAATGCCGATTTCCACAGGAATGCAGCTCGTTTCCACCTCGCTGTTCGGTGTGATCGTGTTCCGCGAATGGTCAACACCGATTGCGATTACGCTTGGCGTTCTCGCTTTGATCTTTATCATTGTGGGAATCATTCTCACGTCCTTGGAAGATAAGAATGATAAAAAAGAGGGCGAGCCAAGCAATTTGAAAAAGGGCATTTTGATTCTCCTTGTTTCGACTCTTGGTTATTTGGTTTATGTAGTCGTGGCTAGATTATTCAATGTGTCCGGCTGGTCCGCGCTGCTGCCACAGGCAATTGGCATGGTGGTCGGGGGGTTAGTTTTAACCTATAGACACAAACCCTTTAACAAGTATGCGATCAGAAATATTCTCCCAGGGTTAATCTGGGCAGGCGGAAATATGTTTTTGTTTATTTCTCAGCCGCGAGTCGGCGTTGCAACGAGCTTTTCCCTTTCACAAATGGGAATTGTCATTTCTACGCTCGGCGGTATTTTCATCCTGCGTGAAAAGAAAACGAAACGCCAGCTAATAGCAATTGCGATCGGGATTATCCTGATTATTGCCGCCGCCGTATTCTTAGGAATCGCCAAAACAAATTCATAACAAATGGAGGAGGATGTATATGTATCCGGATTTAAAAGGAAAAGTCGTCGCTATTACAGGAGCTGCTTCAGGGCTCGGAAAGGCGATGGCCATTCGCTTCGGCAAGGAGCAGGCAAAAGTGGTTATCAACTATTATAGTAATAAACAAGATCCGAACGAGGTAAAAGAAGAGGTCATCAAGGCGGGCGGTGAAGCTGTTGTCGTCCAAGGAGATGTCACGAAAGAGGAAGATGTAAAAAATATCGTGCAAACGGCAATTAAGGAGTTCGGCACACTCGATATTATGATTAATAATGCCGGTCTTGAAAATCCTGTGCCATCTCACGAAATGCCGCTCAAGGATTGGGATAAAGTCATCGGCACGAACTTAACGGGTGCCTTTTTAGGAAGCCGTGAAGCGATTAAATATTTCGTAGAAAACGATATCAAGGGAAATGTCATTAACATGTCCAGTGTGCACGAAGTGATTCCTTGGCCGTTATTTGTCCACTATGCGGCAAGTAAAGGCGGGATAAAGCTGATGACAGAAACATTAGCGTTGGAATACGCGCCGAAGGGCATTCGCGTCAATAATATTGGGCCAGGTGCGATCAACACGCCAATCAATGCTGAAAAATTCGCTGACCCTAAACAGAAAGCTGATGTAGAAAGCATGATTCCAATGGGATATATCGGCGAACCGGAGGAGATCGCCGCAGTAGCAGCCTGGCTTGCTTCGAAGGAAGCCAGCTACGTCACAGGCATCACGTTATTCGCGGACGGCGGTATGACACAATATCCTTCATTCCAGGCAGGCCGCGGTTAAACATAAAAAGCGACCCAGACATGACATCTGGATCGCTTTCTTTATTAGGCACGCTTTTTCTTTACAAGTGCTGCTACAGATAAAATAATGGCAGCCGCAGACAGCACCATCGCTGTAATGTCTAGAGCTGAAGAACCTGAGTTTTCGGAATCGTCTTCTGTTTTCGTGGCGCCGTGCTCATCTGTCACTTGCTTTGCAGACGTGATGTTTGTAATGGAATGAGGTGTATCGGCATCCTCGTCACCTGTCCACTCAACAATGCTGCCGTCTTTGTAATATTGGTATGCGTCCCAAGCAGCTTCCTCCGCTTTGTCAGGGTTTTTGGCAACAAAGGTAAACTGCTGGAACTGGCCTTCCTGAATGCCTCCGTCAGTCGCCTCCCATGTCACGGATACTGATTTGTCATCATGTTTTTGAGTGGAAACCTTCCAGCCCGGAATTGGCTCATATTGCTGGAATTCAACATCCTTCGGCATTTTGAGGACAACCTTCGTTGTCGGCAGATTTTTCTCAGAAGGAACCTTCATTGTATACGTTTCCCAAGAGCCTGCAGCAGACTCAGCCGGTTTTACAGAAACATGCGCGCTGGCAGGGGCCGTAAAGAATAAGAGGGAGCCGACAATAGCCGGACATAGTGTCAATGCGATTTTTTTCAACAACGTAAACACTCCTTAATTGGTCTTTGTAAACATGATATTGATTTCGTTAAAGTCGCCGGTCAGGCCGTGGACTTTGATCTTCCAGTTTCCTTTTTCATTAATCGACAGGTTTTGATCTTGGAAGACGCCTTTTGTTTTTTCTTTTAATGTAAAGGTGCTTTTGTTTTCGCTGCCTGACAGGCCTGTTTTATAAACGGTTAACGTGATTTGCTGGATGTTTTTCACGGGATCACCGTTATGGTCGGTGACCCGCAGCTCAAAAACATTTTTTCCAGGCTGGTTTGGGCTGATGCTGAGAGAAACGCTTTGTCCGTTCTCTATCGCTTTGGTTTGGTAGAACGGTTCCGGCGCTGGCTCAGGCGGGCTTGGCAGGCTTGTAAACACGGCCGCTGTGATCAATACAGCGATGCCGATTGCCCACTCCGCTTTCAACGTTCGGCTGATTCCTGTGCGGCGCTGCTTTCTGGTAAGCAGAAAATGAATTGCGCCTAAGACCAGCATGAAAACAAACAGCCCGCTTTTCACTAAAAGAGCTTGTCCGTACGCTGTATGGAACAGTGAATCCATTGAACGAATGATGAAAAATCCATTGAGCAAGCCTGAAAACAAAATGACGCCGACTGCAGTGAGCGCCCATGGGGAGAACCGTCTGACCGTCTCCCACGCGAGCGTTTTGTCAGGCTGCCTCCATTCTTTTGAGAGCAGCAAAACGAGTGCCGCTATTCCGCCGACCCAGATGGAAGCGGAAGTTAAATGAAGGAAATCCATCAAAATGCCGACCGTTTTTTCTTCAACGACAGCAGCATGCCCGGTAAACGCCTTGGCAAGCAGGAGACCGAAAAAGAAAATGAGCGGCGCTGTCCAATAGCCAAAGGATGAAAAGCGGTTTTTCCGTATCGCAGGGATGACAGACAGTGCGAGCAGCACGAACAGCGCAGCCTGTATGATCCAAATGGAGCCGCCTGCTGTCTCAAACAGTGTTTCTCTGATGTAGCCCGGCTGGAATGCGCTGCCCCAGCCGCCGCCTGCGTTCGCTTTTGTCTGAATCGGAAGCTGAAGCAAAAGCGCCAGCCCCAATGCTGCGATCGAGCCGGTCAGGATACGTCTCGTCCGTTTGACGAGCTGTTCTGATTTCCCTTTATACCAGAAAAGATGGAAGAAAACCGTTCCGATAAACAGAGATAAGGCTGTATACAGAATCGCGCGATCTGCTGCTGTTCCCGGATTCAGCGCTGAATCGGCTGCTTTTTGGCTGCTGAATCCGCCATCCGCTTTCCCGATACTGAACGGAATGACGCCGGAAACAGGATGTCCATCCGCGGATACGGCATTCCATTCCGCTCTGTACACATCTTTAGGCAGATTCTTCTTCAGCTTCACTGTCATGATGTGATGATTATCTTTTTTGATTTCAGTCTTGTCCGTATCCACACGGTCGCCGTTTGAATTATAGACTTTAATGTAATGAAACCCTTCTTCAACCGGTTCATTAAATTCGATTTCCACCTGCGCAGGGGCGCTTTTTAATTCGCTGTTTTCCCCAGGTGAAGATTTGACAATATAGGCGTGAGCAAAGCTTGTTTTCGGCAGGAAAACAAGAAAAAGCAGAAGGATGATCCACCATCTGTTTCGCTTCATCACTCAGACACCACCTTCCGCTGTATGTGTTGTGTTATTTCTTGGTGCAGGTGCAGCGTTTCTTTCGGTCTTGAAGCATGTCTTCCAGCGCTTGGTCGAAAGTGCAGACGGCTCCGCCGAATCCTTTTTGAAATCGTTCGGCATGGTCAAGTGTCGCAAACGGAATGGCCTGCGGCTGGCAGCAGTGCAGGTTTAATTCAGCATTTACGACGAAATAAGCCGAACCGGCACTGACGGTTGTCTGTAACAGAAAATCTCTGCAAATCAAGTGTGAAACCTCTTCCGTTTTATCCGCGTAACGCAAAAACGCGCAATGTGCGCAGCATAGCTGTTCAATGTCTTGGTTTACCGTAATCAGCTGAACCGAATGAGCTTGATTGACGGGCTTCAAGCAATAGCTGCACATATGATCTGTTTGAGGTGTTCGGACGGGGAGCGTGATGCCGCCGGCCGTTTTAATGACCTGATTTGACTGAACCAGCTGATTGACATCTCTATATACCGTCATTTCCGAAACGCCGAACCTTGCGCTGATGTCAGAAATTCTAAGCGAGCCTTCTTCTTTCAGCCACTTCAGTATGTGTTGCTGTCTATTAATCGGAAGCATTCATACACCCTCTTCATTAAGATCTATTTAAGCGTAGAGGATTTTAGAGACGGAGACAAGTAAGTGGATGATAAAAAATGTGAAAATGTGTTGAACAGCAACAAAACGAAACAGAAGGGACTCTGGTATAATAGACAGATGGAATAGAAAGTGAGGAATACCCTATGAAAGAAACACCATGCCCGAACTGCGGCAAACCTTTGACAGGCGATATGGTCAGATCATCAAATGTGCCTTGTCAATTTCGCTGCGGCCACTGCCGGGAACGGCTTTATGAATATAAAGTTTCAGCTCCGATTATGCTGGTATCATTAGCGGCCATCGTGCTGCTTATTTATCTTTTGATGCTCCTCCGCAATGCGGCAGGCTCAGTGCTGCCAGCTGTACAGCACGTGCCGATGGCTGTATTTGCGCTTGTGTGCGCGTATCCCGTTTTTATTGTGAGTGAGCGGATGATTGCAAAGTACGTGATTCAAAATGGCAACATCATTTATAGAGGAAAGAGAAAAGGCTCCTGAAACCAGGAGCCTTTTTATTTTTAAAAAATTGTCACAGTCATGTGCCAAAGTCCTCTTTACTTTCAATTGTATAGGGACTGTAAGCGTTTTAACATAGAGTCAAAGGGAAGCATCATTCTCTGAACATATTTTTGTATCTTACAGCGACAAACAAAACAGGGAGGGTTTATATATGCAGCAGCAAGAACAGCAGCAAGGCGGCATGAAAGTGAAAGTGCAACGCTTTGGGAGTTATTTGAGCGGAATGATCATGCCGAATATCGGCGCGTTTATCGCGTGGGGTATCATTACCGCGCTGTTTATTCCGGCAGGATGGTTTCCGAATGAACAGCTGAACACGCTGGTCAGCCCGATGATTACGTATTTATTGCCGCTTTTGATAGCGTATACAGGCGGAAAAATGATCTACGACCACCGCGGCGGAGTTGTCGGAGCGACAGCGGCAATTGGGGTGATTGTAGGATCGGATATTCCAATGTTTTTAGGCGCAATGATTATGGGTCCGCTTGGCGGATACCTCATTAAACAGACTGATAAATTATTCAAGGATAAAGTCAAGCAAGGCTTTGAAATGCTGATCAACAACTTTACGGCAGGGATTGTCGGCGCGGCTTTAACGATTCTCGCGTTTTACGCCATCGGCCCGGTTGTCTTGACGCTAAATAAATTGCTGGCGGCTGGTGTGGAAGTCATTGTACACGCTAATTTACTGCCGGTAGCCAGTGTTTTTGTAGAACCGGCGAAAGTGTTGTTCCTTAACAACGCCATAAACCATGGAATCTTAAGCCCGATCGGAATCGAGCAAGCATCTCAAACAGGAAAATCAATTCTGTTTTTAGTAGAAGCAAACCCTGGACCGGGGCTCGGCATTTTGCTGGCCTACATGTTCTTTGGCAAAGGATCTTCAAAATCAACGGCTCCCGGTGCGGCGATCATCCATTTCTTCGGAGGGATTCACGAGATTTACTTCCCGTACATTCTGATGAAACCGGCCCTGATTCTCGCAGCCATTGCCGGCGGAGCAAGCGGACTCTTAACATTTACGATCTTTAATGCCGGACTTGTCGCGGCAGCGTCACCGGGAAGCATTATCGCATTGATGGCAATGACGCCAAGAGGAGGCTATTTCGGCGTATTGGCGGGTGTATTGGTCGCTGCAGCTGTATCGTTCATCGTTTCAGCAGTGATCCTGAAATCCTCTAAAGCTAGTGAAGAAGACCTGGCTGCCGCAACAGAAAAAATGCAGTCCATGAAGGGGAAGAAAAGCCAAGCAGCAGCTGCTTTAGAGGCGGAACAAGCCAAAGCAGAAGAAGCGTCTGAGCTGTCTCCTGAAAGCGTGAACAAAATTATCTTTGCGTGTGATGCGGGAATGGGATCAAGTGCCATGGGGGCATCCATCTTAAGAAACAAAGTGAAAAAAGCGGAGCTTGACATCAGTGTGACCAACACGGCCATTAACAATCTGCCAAGCGATGCGGATATTGTCATCACCCACAAAGATTTAACAGACCGCGCGAAAGCAAAGCTGCCGAACGCGACGCACATATCAGTGGATAACTTCTTAAACAGCCCGAAATACGACGAGCTGATTGAAAAGCTGAAAAAGTAATCTTATAGAAAGAGAGTGATTGTCATGCAAGTACTCGCAAAGGAAAACATTAAACTCAATCAAACGGTATCATCAAAAGAAGAGGCTATCAAATTGGCAGGCCAGACGCTGATTGACAACGGCTACGTGACAGAGGATTACATTAGCAAAATGTTTGAACGTGAAGAAACGTCTTCTACGTTTATGGGGAATTTCATTGCCATTCCACACGGCACAGAAGAAGCGAAAAGCGAGGTGCTTCACTCAGGAATTTCAATCATACAGATTCCAGAGGGCGTTGAGTACGGAGAAGGCAACACGGCAAAAGTGGTATTCGGCATTGCGGGTAAAAATAATGAGCATTTAGACATTTTGTCTAACATCGCCATTATCTGTTCAGAAGAAGAAAACATTGAACGCCTGATCTCCGCTAAAAGCGAAGAAGATTTGATCGCCATTTTCAACGAGGTGAACTGACATGATCGCCTTACATTTCGGTGCGGGAAATATCGGGAGAGGATTTATCGGCGCGCTGCTTCACCACTCCGGCTATGATGTGGTGTTTGCGGATGTGAACGAAACGATGGTCAGCCTCCTCAATGAAAAAAAAGAATACACAGTGGAACTGGCGGAAGAGGGACGTTCATCGGAGATCATTGGCCCGGTGAGCGCTATTAACAGCGGCAGTCAGACCGAGGAGCTGTACCGGCTGATGAATGAGGCGGCGCTCATCACAACAGCTGTCGGCCCGAATGTGCTGAAGCTGATTGCCCCGTCTATCGCAGAAGGTTTAAGACGAAGAAATACTGCAAACACACTGAATATCATTGCCTGCGAAAATATGATTGGCGGAAGCAGCTTCTTAAAGAAAGAAATATACAGCCATTTAACGGAAGCAGAGCAGAAATCCGTCAGTGAAACGGTAGGTTTTCCGAATTCTGCCGTTGACCGGATCGTCCCGATTCAGCATCATGAAGACCCGCTGAAAGTATCGGTTGAACCATTTTTCGAATGGGTCATTGATGAATCAGGCTTTAAAGGGAAAACACCAGTCATAAACGGCGCACTGTTTGTTGATGATTTAACGCCGTACATCGAACGGAAGCTGTTTACGGTCAATACCGGACACGCGGTCACAGCGTATGTCGGCTATCAGCGCGGACTCAAAACGGTCAAAGAAGCAATTGATCATCCGGAAATCCGCCGTGTTGTTCATTCGGCGCTGCTTGAAACTGGTGACTATCTCGTCAAATCGTATGGCTTTAAGCAAACTGAACACGAACAATATATCAAAAAAATCATCGGTCGCTTTGAAAATCCTTTCATTTCGGACGATGTGACCCGCGTAGCGAGGTCACCTCTCAGAAAACTGGGAGAAAATGATAGACTTGTAGGCCCGGCAAAGAAAATAAAAGAACCGAATGCACTGGCTGAAGGAATTGCCGCAGCACTGCGCTTCGATTTCACCGGTGACCCTGAAGCGGTTGAACTGCAAGCGCTGATCGAAGAAAAAGGATACAGCGGCGTACTTCAAGAGGTGTGCGGCATTCAGTCCCATGAACCGTTGCACGCCATCATTTTAAAGAAACTTAATCAATAACCGACCACCCGTGACACAATGTCACGGGCTTTTTTTACTATCTCGCAATCTAGTATAATAGAAAGCGCTTACGATAACAGGGGAAGGAGAATGACGATGAAACAATTTGAGATTGCGGCAATACCGGGAGACGGAGTAGGAAAAGAGGTTGTAGCGGCTGCTGAGAAAGTGCTTCATACAGCGGCTGAGGTACACGGAGGTTTGTCATTCTCATTCACAGCTTTTCCATGGAGCTGTGATTATTACTTGGAGCACGGCAAAATGATGCCCGAAGATGGAATACATACGCTTACTCAATTTGAAGCAGTTTTTTTGGGAGCTGTCGGAAATCCGAAGCTGGTTCCCGATCATATATCGTTATGGGGGCTGCTGCTGAAAATCCGGAGGGAGCTTGAGCTTTCCATTAATATGAGACCCGCCAAACAAATGGCAGGCATTACGTCGCCGCTTCTGCATCCAAATGATTTTGACTTCGTGGTGATTCGCGAGAACAGTGAAGGTGAATACAGTGAAGTTGGCGGGCGCATTCACAGAGGCGATGATGAAATCGCCATCCAGAATGCCGTGTTTACGAGAAAAGCGACAGAACGTGTCATGCGCTTTGCCTTCGAATTGGCGAAAAAACGGCGCAGCCATGTGACAAGCGCCACAAAGTCTAACGGCATTTATCACGCGATGCCGTTTTGGGATGAAGTCTTTCAGCAGACAGCCGCTGATTATAGCGGAATCGAAACATCATCTCAGCATATTGATGCGCTGGCCGCTTTTTTTGTGACGCGTCCGGAAACGTTTGATGTCATTGTGGCGAGCAACTTGTTCGGTGATATTTTAACCGACATCAGCTCAAGCCTGATGGGAAGCATCGGCATTGCGCCTTCTGCGAACATCAATCCATCCGGCAAATATCCGTCCATGTTTGAACCGGTTCACGGCTCAGCTCCTGACATTGCCGGACAGGGCCTTGCCAATCCGATCGGCCAGATTTGGACAGCGAAGCTGATGCTCGACCACTTCGGAGAGGAAGAATTGGGGGCGAAAATTCTGGATGTAATGGAGCAAGTGACTGCCGACGGCATCAAAACACGCGACATTGGGGGACAAAGCACAACGGCTGAGGTCACTGATGAAATCTGTTCGCGCTTAAGAAAGCTCTGATGAATCAGGCCGGTGGCAGATGGCTGCCCCGGCCTGTCCATTTCCTTACGAAAATTTCCACGAAAGTCTAACCAAGCAGATCCAAATGCTGTATAATAATTTGGAATTCTTAGGAAAGCATCGGGTGAAGGAAGTTGAATGCAAAAACAATCACGTTAAAGAAAAAAAGAAAAATCAAAACGATCGTTGTACTCAGTATCATTATGATCGCAGCTCTCATTTTTACGATCAGATTGGTGTTTTACAAGCCTTTTCTTATTGAAGGATCATCAATGGCCCCAACGCTTAAAGACTCAGAAAGAATTCTGGTTGATAAAGCAGTCAAATGGACTGGCGGGTTTCACAGAGGAGACATCATAGTCATTCATGACAAAAAGAGCGGCCGCTCATTTGTCAAACGTTTAATCGGTTTGCCTGGTGACAGCATTAAAATGAAAAATGATCAGCTATACATAAATGATAAAAAGGTGGAAGAACCATACTTAAAGGAATATAAACAGGAGGTCAAAGAGTCGGGTGTAACCTTAACAGGTGACTTCGAAGTTGAGGTTCCTTCCGGTAAATATTTTGTGATGGGAGATAACCGTCTCAATTCACTGGATAGCAGAAACGGAATGGGCATGCCTTCTGAGGACGATATCATCGGTACTGAATCTCTCGTCTTTTATCCATTCGGTGAGATGAGACAGGCAAAATAAAATGCAATGCAAAAAGAACATGGAACATGACGGCACCGATAATAAAGCGCCGTGCACGTTTAAAAAAATGATGATGAAACGGTGCGGAGCCGGCTTTCCGCCCCGTTTT
This sequence comes from Bacillus subtilis subsp. subtilis str. 168, assembly GCF_000009045.1. Lineage (GTDB taxonomy): Bacteria > Bacillota > Bacilli > Bacillales > Bacillaceae > Bacillus > Bacillus subtilis. The sequence continues at coordinate 454,702 of NC_000964.3, forward strand.
TTATGATAGAAAGCGTTTTGAAGAAAAGGGCCCTGTTGAAATAAACAGAATCAGGATTGGCGAAGCCGTGAAGCGCATCGAATTGGTAAATCTCAAGATGGGTATGCTGTTTTTCCCGCAGTTTTTTGATAAGAAGCGCTACGTCAAACGACGGCTCATAATTAGGGAAAAACAATAGGACCGGGCAGGCTGGCATGTGATGAAGAGAGTCGCGTATCCGGGAACCGTAATAACAAACCGATCCGCTCACCTCAGGCATACTGCTGCATTTCCATGCGATAGTAGCCCCCACGCTGAATCCAATCACAAAGATGTGCCGTCCGGCGTTTTGCCTGATCACATTCTGGATGATGGTTTCTCCCGTTTTCAGCCTTTCGTGTTTTGTAAATTGTTCGTATGCCGTTTTTTCTTCTTTCAGTGTGTAGACTTCATCCTCGCCGAGCAGGTTGGGCGTCAACACATCATATCCAGCCATTTTGATCAGCCGGCCCATCTTTTTCATATGGCTGTTTACACCATATATTTCGTGTGCGAGAATGACAAGCGGTTTTGGGAACATAACGGCCTCCTTTTGTGTTTTTTCCATTATATCCTATCGTTTCACTTTAGGCTGAGATATAATGGTCAAAAAAAGGAGATATAAAATGAACTCATTATCTTTGCCTCACCGCTATCCATTTTTGTTTATTGATGGCGTGACGGATAGCGAGCCCGGCAAACATGCGGCAGCTTATAAGCTGATTAGTGAGAACGACTGGTTTATCACTGATACGCAAACAGAAATGCCGTTTTCACTTGTGATTGAAGCGCTTGCGCAAACCGCGGCTTTTACAGGAATTACAGATGAGAACAGCTTGGGATTATTGTCTTCGGTGAAGAAAGCGGAAAAGCTGGGAGAAGCTGTGCCTGGTGACCGGCTTGATCTTACGTTTGAAGTCACGCGCAATCGGCGCGGGTTTGTGTTCGGACATGCCAAGGCATCAGTTGGAGAGCAGCCTGTTGCTGAAGCTGAAATCGGCATCTATATTGAAAAATGAAAAAAACCCTTCACAACATTTTGTGAGGGGTTCTATTTTGTGTCGTAATCCCGTTCGCTTTGAGAGTTATCTCTTTGCTGGCGTTTGTGTTTTTCATCATTCATATTTTCCTTCAGCTCTTCATTAGGAATCGGATCGGTTAAGTCGTTGTGCTCGGGGTTTTCATTTGGTTTGTTTTGCTGTTTTTTTTCTGTCATGTTTGATCACCTCACCGTTTGTTTTCCTCTTATTCATTCTCCTCAAACATAGGAAATCGCTTTTTTGTCCCGCTGGGTATAATGTATTAGAATAGAGAGAAGCACAACAAAAAGATAAAGAGAGGTACATATATGTCTGTTCAAAGAGAAGATGTAGATATCAAGCTGATCGCAATTGATATGGATGGTACACTGCTGAACGACGAGCAGCTGATCTCGGATGAAAACCGCAAAGCCATTCGTGAAGCGGAGGATAAAGGTGTGTATGTGGTGATCAGCACGGGCCGGACGCTGATGACGTGCAGGGAGCTGGCGGAATCGCTAAAGCTGTCATCCTTTCTAATCACGGCAAACGGCAGTGAAATTTGGGATTCGAATTTTAATTTGGTGGAACGGAAGCTGCTTCATACGGACCATATTCAAATGATGTGGGATTTGCGGAATAAGCACAACACTAATTTCTGGGCTTCTACGGTGAATAAAGTATGGAGAGGCGAGTTTCCGGAAAACATTACGGATCATGAATGGCTCAAATTCGGCTTTGACATCGAGGATGACGATATCCGAAACGAAGTGCTTGAGGAGCTGAGAAAAAACAAAGAGCTCGAAATCACAAATTCAAGTCCGACAAACATTGAAGTCAACGCGCTTGGCATCAACAAAGCTGCAGCCCTTGCCAAGGTTACGGAAAAACTCGGCTTTACAATGGAGAATGTGATGGCGATGGGCGACAGCCTTAATGACATTGCGATGATCAAAGAAGCGGGTCTTGGCGTCGCAATGGGCAATGCGCAAGACATCGTAAAAGAAACGGCTGATTATATCACGGATACAAATATTGAGGATGGTGTCGCTAAAGCGATTCGCCATTGGGTACTATAAAAAAAGAGAGTCCTAAGATGGACTCTCTTTTTTAGTTTGGCAGGTTTTATTCTGGGACCATGGTAGGTTTTCTGACAAAAGTATTTCACAAACTGATATGATTCACTTATAATGAAATAAAGTTCAAAAATTCGGAATAGTCGTTCCGAATTTCGGGACAATAAATGACATAAAGCATATCGTTTGCTTTGGCAGGAGGGATTCTGTGTTTCAGATTGATTTAAACTGTGATTTAGGAGAAAGCTTCGGAGCCTACAAGATAGGCCTTGACCAAGATATTTTAGAGTATGTGACATCAGCGAATATCGCATGCGGATTTCATGCAGGAGATCCTAGTGTTATGCGAAAAACCGTCGCGCTTGCAGCAGAAAGAGGCGTGAAAATGGGTGCGCATCCGGGCTTGCCGGATTTACTCGGTTTTGGGCGCCGCAATATGGCGATTTCTCCTGAGGAAGCGTATGATCTTGTCGTTTATCAAATTGGCGCGCTCTCTGGCTTTCTAAAAGCAGAGGGACTTCACATGCAGCACGTCAAGCCGCATGGCGCTTTATACAATATGGCGGCAGTCGATCAAAAACTGTCGGATGCTATCGCGAAAGCTGTCTATAAGGTTGATCCCGGCCTGATTCTTTTCGGTCTTGCTGAGAGCGAGCTTGTAAAAGCGGGAGAACGGATCGGACTTCAGACCGCAAATGAAGTGTTCGCCGACAGAACATACCAATCGGACGGCACGCTGACACCGCGCTCCCAGCCGGACGCACTCATTGAAAGTGATGATGCCGCCGTCACCCAGGTCATCAAAATGGTGAAAGAAGGGGCGGTCAAATCTCAGCAAGGACATGATGTGTCATTAAAAGCAGATACAGTCTGCATTCATGGAGATGGAGCCCATGCGCTGACATTTGCGCAAAAAATCAGAAAACAGCTCAAAGCGGCTGGAATTGAAGTGACAGCTATTTCAGAACAGAGGTCAACATAAAGGAGGAACAATAGATGGAGCAGCAGAAAAAGACAGCAGGAAAAAAAGCGGGCAGCTGGTCATTGCTGATGGGCGCCGCCTTTTTAATGGCGACATCAGCAATCGGACCGGGTTTCCTCACCCAAACCGCAACATTCACAAACACACTCGCAGCAAGCTTCGGTTTTGTCATCTTAATCTCTATTATTTTAGATATTTTCGCCCAAACCAATGTGTGGCGCATCATCGCAGTTTCTGGAAAACGAGGTCAGGAAATTGCGAATATGGTGCTTCCCGGACTGGGGTATTTCATCGCCATTCTCGTCGTGCTTGGCGGACTAGCTTTTAATATTGGGAATATCGGAGGGGCCGGGCTGGGACTTCAGGTGCTGTTCGGCATTACACCTGAAACAGGCGCTTTAATCAGTGCCGTTATCGCCATTTTGATTTTTGTCATCAAGGAAGCAGGAAAAGCGATGGACCGTTTTACGCAAATCGCGGGGTTCGTGATGATTATTTTAACGGTCTACGTTGCGGCGACGACAGCTCCTCCGGTCGGACAGGCAGTCGCAAATACATTCGTCCCGGAACACATCAGCATATTTGCCATTGTCACCCTAGTGGGCGGAACCGTCGGCGGTTATATCACATTTGCCGGAGGACACCGTTTGCTTGATGCCGGAATTAAAGGAAAGGAATCCATTCCGCAGGTGACAAAGAGCTCGGTTGTCGGCATTTTAATTACATCTGTCATGCGTATCGCTCTTTTTCTTGCGGTTCTAGGCGTTGTATCGAAAGGCCTGCACATCGATGAAAGCAACCCGGCGGCTTCTGTCTTCAAGCTGGCTGCTGGAAATGTCGGTTATAAAATTTTCGGATTGATCATGTGGTCTGCGGCGATTACGTCTGTTATTGGAGCAGCCTATACATCTGTTTCATTTTTTAAAACCTTTTCTCCAAAAATTGAAAAGAATTCACGCGGTATTATTATCGGATTTATTGTGGTTTCTACGTTAGCTTTTGTCACAATCGGCCAGCCTGCGAAGATCCTCGTCCTTGTCGGTTCACTGAACGGCTTAATTCTGCCGATTGCGCTCGGAACGCTGCTTGTTGCCGCCTACAAGAAAAACATTGTCGGTGATTATAAGCATCCGCTTTGGCTGACAAGCACAGGCGCGCTTGTAGTGATTGTAATGGCAGTTATGGGAATCTACACGTTATGTACACAACTTCCTCAATTGTGGAGCTGATATAAGTGGAGCAATTAAACAAAATGGCGCCAAAGGATGTACGCGCCCTGATACGAGAGGGGAAAATAAACGGGCCGACCGCAGGCATGTCCGGCGGCTACGCCCAAGCGAATCTTGTGGTTTTGAAAAAGGACCTTGCGTTTGATTTTCTGCTGTTTTGCCAGCGAAATCAAAAGCCCTGCCCCGTGCTGGATGTGACTGAAGCAGGTTCGCCTGTGCCGTCTCTGGCTGCGCCGGATGCTGATATCAGAACGGACTTTCCGAAATACCGTATTTACAGGCACGGTATCCTAACGGAAGAAGTATCTGATATTACGCCATACTGGGAGGACGATTTTGTCGGCTTTCTGATCGGATGCAGTTTCTCCTTTGAACAGGCACTGATCAATAATGGGATAGCTGTCCGGCATATTGATGAGGGGACAAACGTCTCAATGTATAAAACGAATATCGATTGTGTTCCGGCGGGGGCGTTTCACGGACAGATGGTTGTCAGCATGAGGCCGGTTCCTGAACGGCTGGCTGTACGTGCTGCACAAGTGACCTCGCGTTTTCCGGCTGTGCACGGAGGGCCGATCCATATTGGCAATCCGGGAGCAATCGGGATTCGCGATCTCGGGAAACCGGATTTCGGAGATGCCGTTTCCATTCGTGACGGCGAGGTTCCTGTTTTTTGGGCATGCGGAGTGACCCCGCAAGCCGTGGCTATGAATGTAAAGCCTGAAATGGTCATCACACATGCGCCGGGGCATATGCTCATCACAGATATTCGAGACGAGTCGCTTGCGGTGCTGTAGCCTCTCGTCATCCTGATGAACGAGAATTAAAAGAGGTGAGAAAGATGACTGTACGATATCAAATCGAACAGCTCGGTGATTCTGCAATGATGATCCGATTCGGAGAAGAAATCAATGAACAGGTCAACGGCATTGTCCATGCAGCGGCCGCTTATATAGAAGAACAGCCATTTCCGGGATTCATTGAATGTATCCCGGCTTTTACAAGTCTAACCGTATTTTATGATATGTATGAAGTGTACAAGCATTTGCCTCAAGGCATAAGCTCACCTTTTGAGAGTGTCAAGCGCGATGTCGAAGAGCGGCTGGCAGAAATAGCCGAAGACTATGAGGTCAACCGCCGTATTGTAGAAATTCCCGTTTGCTATGGCGGTGAATTCGGTCCGGATTTAGAAGAGGTGGCGAAGATCAATCAACTGTCACCGGAGGAAGTAATCGACATTCATACAAACGGTGAATATGTGGTGTATATGCTTGGCTTCGCGCCCGGTTTTCCTTTTCTAGGCGGGATGTCAAAACGCATTGCAGCTCCGAGAAAATCATCGCCAAGACCGTCGATTCCCGCAGGTTCGGTCGGTATTGCGGGATTGCAGACAGGCGTTTATCCGATTTCAACGCCGGGCGGCTGGCAGCTGATCGGCAAAACGCCGCTGGCTCTTTTCCGGCCGCAGGAAAACCCGCCGACATTGCTGCGGGCGGGAGATATTGTGAAATTCGTTCGCATCTCAGAAAAAGACTATCACGCCTATAAGGAGGAGTCCAATTGAGCATGAAAGTATTAAAGCCCGGACTGCTCACAACGGTTCAGGATATAGGCAGAACGGGTTACCAAAAATACGGCGTTCTGGCCAGCGGCGCTATGGACACGGTTTCACTGCGCATTGCCAATCTGTTGATAGGAAACGGCGAAAATGAAGCAGGTCTCGAAATAACGATGATGGGGCCCGGTCCGTCGTTTCATTTTTCAAAACAGACACTGATTGCTGTGACAGGGGCGGACTTCACGCTGCGTATTAATGACGAGGAAGCGCCTTTATGGAAGCCTGTGCTCATCAAGGAAAACAGCACGGTCAGCTTTGGCCCCTGCAAACTCGGCAGCCGTGCTTATTTGGCGGCAGCTGGCGGCATTGAGGTGCCTGCCGTCATGGAAAGTAAAAGCACATACGTCAGAGGAAGCATTGGCGGACTTCATGGCAGAGCGCTTCAAAAAGAAGATGAACTGAACATTGGAGAGATGTCAGCTCTTTCGCAAACCATCCTTTCTCGCTTAAGTTCGCAGCTTGGAAAACAGGGATTTGCAGCACCGAAGTGGTCAGTCAGCCGCGGCAGATTTCTGCCATTGAAGAAGAATCCCGTCATTCGGGTGCTGGAAGGAAAGCAATTTGCCTTTTTCACAGAAGAATCAAAAACGCGTTTTTATGAAGAAGCATTTCGTGTCACGCCGCAGTCCGACCGTATGGGCTACAGGCTCAAAGGAGAACCGCTCGAACTGAAGGCCCCGCTTGAGATGGTGTCGGAAGCGGTTTCATTCGGAACAGTTCAGGTGCCGCCTGACGGCAACCCGATTATCCTGCTTGCAGACCGGCAGACGACTGGCGGCTATCCGAGGATCGCGCACATCATATCCGCTGATCTTCCGATTGTTTCCCAAATCATGCCGGGCGAGCACGTTCAGTTTGAGCCTGTGTCCCTCCAGGAGGCAGAAGCGCTTGCGGTAGAACGGGAACAGCATATAAAAGAACTGAAAACGAGAATGAAGATGGAATGGCTGACATAGCAAAGGGGATGAATGATGCAGAATAAAAATAAAACCGTAGTCAAATCTATGGCGCTGCTTAATTTGTTTTTGCATAAACCAAGCCTAACCTTAAGTGAACTGGTGTCGCTGACGGGAATGCCGAAGACCTCTGTTCACCGGATGGTCAGCTCCTTGGAGGAAATGGGGTTCCTCAGTCGGGATGCGTCCGGCGCTTATTCGCTGGGATTGGTGTTTTTGGAATTCGGACAGCTTGTCGCTGACAGGCTGGATATCAGAAAAATAGCGAAACCGGTGATGGAAGAGCTGTGCCGGGAAGTGGATGAGGCCGTGCAGTTGATCATGAGGGACGGCAATGAAGCGATATACGTTGAGAAAATAGAAGGGACACAGACTGTGCGGCTGTATACGGCGATCGGCAGGCGTTCCCCCCTATACGCGGGAGCGTGCGCCAGAAGCATTCTGTCCTTTCTTCCCCGTGAAGAAATCGAAGCATACATCAAACAAACCGAGCTCATTTCGATTGGCTCCGGAACGATTACCGATCCCGAAAAACTGCTTCAGGAGATTGATGCCTCTGTGCAAAATGGCTATACTGTCAGCTATTCAGAGCTCGAAAACTATACGGCGGCGATCGGCGCCCCGATCTTTAACCATGAGCGCCAGGTGGCAGCCGGCATTAGCATTGCAGGCTTTGAAGCGAGATTTACAGAAGACAGGCTGCCCTATTTAACAGAAAAGGTGAAGGACGCCGCTTTACAGATTTCAAGAAAAATAGGATATACATAAGTAGCCAATCTTTTCTCTGCTGCGTACATTAACGTATCGACGTTCAAGAGTGGAGGAAAGAACATGGTGCTTCGATATACAGCTCTGGGCGATTCCTTGACGACAGGGAGAGGCTCCGGGCTGTTTTCACCCGGCTTCGTCCAGCGTTTTGGGGACATGATGGAAGCTGACTTGAAAACAAGAACGGCAATAAACATATTTGCCAGATCAGGTCTGAATACAGAAGAGATTTTGGGACTCCTGTCATATCCCTATGTGCAAAAATGTATTCGAGATGCTGATATGATAACGATCACAGGGTGCGGAAACGATCTCATCGATTCGGTCTTAGCCTACCAAACCTCTAAGGATGAAACGATTTTCAGCCGTGTATCCGCCCATTGCCATGAGAATTTTGAAAAGATGATTGCCAAAGTCGCCGAGATTAAAGGAGAAAATCCTTCCCCGTACGCCATTCGTGTGTTCAACTTATACAATCCGTTTCCCGAAATTGATATCGCCGGCAAATGGATCACTTCGTTTAATTCACATTTAGAAACACTTGCATCAGCACCCCATGTCAAAATCGCGGATGCCTATAGCATCTTCAAAGGCAAAGAACAGGAATATCTGTCCTTTGACGGTGTCCATCCGAACAGCAAAGGCTATCAAGCGATGGCTGAAGCCGTTCACAAGCTAGGCTATAAAGAATTATCAGTTTCATAGAAAACGCGCCTCATGACAGGCGCGTTTTTTATGTGTGATCGAAATATTAAAAGAAACTTAAAATTCTCTGTCTTCTGTTCTACAGACAAACAAAGTGCGCTAGAATAATGGAGGGCGTAGGCAAATATAGCCATAACGTTCAATATTTCGTATATAAGGAAGGATGGTCCTTTTGTTTCGGATTTTTAAAATGTCTTTTGCGGTTATCATTATTATACTGGCGCTTATTGCTTTTAACTATACGGAACACACCTCTGTAATCCAATCGGTCATGCTCGTCTTTCTTGGTGCGGTCATGTTTATGCAGGGGCTTGAAGAGCGCAAAAAAGAAAATGACGGCTCAGGCGCTTTTAATATTTATACCGCCGTTTTTGTATGGTCTGTCTCCCTTATCGGTTTTACACTTCATATTATATAAATCTATTACACATCCTGAAAATGCTCGACCGTCGGGAACGGGGTATAGAACCGATGAAGCAAGGCTTTCCACTCTTGATACTCTGAAGAACCGCGAAAGCCTTCCGTATGGTCCTCAAGTGTTTCCCACTCCACAAGAAGCAGATATTTATGCGTTTCCTCCATGCATTTTGATAACGAGTGAGTGATATAGCCCTTCATGCCGGAAATAATCGGCGCAGCTTGCCGGAATGCATCCTCAAACTCTTGTTCAAGGCCTTCTTTAATGTGAAGCATTGCTGCCTCTCTGACCATGCTATCCCTTCTTTCTGTCTTTTCAAATAGTCTACAGCAAACGATAGGAGATTTCTGCAAAATCGGTGAACTTTTCCTTCATTTTCAAAAAAATCTTGCACGCACCAATTCAATTAAGAGAAAATAACAAGTGGAAGGCAGGGGAAAGTCATGTTAAAAAAGTGTATTCTACTAGTATTTCTATGCGTCGGATTGATTGGGTTAATCGGATGCTCCAAAACAGATTCACCAGAGGATCGCATGGAAGCATTCGTGAAACAGTGGAACGATCAGCAATTCGATGACATGTATCAAAGCCTGACTAAAGATGTCAAAAAAGAAATCTCCAAAAAAGATTTCGTCAACAGGTATAAAGCCATCTATGAGCAGGCCGGCGTAAAAAATTTGAAAGTCACTGCGGGAGAAGTAGATAAGGACGATCAAGACAACAAGACGATGAAACATATCCCGTATAAAGTCAGCATGAACACAAATGCCGGCAAAGTCAGCTTCAAGAATACTGCTGTGCTGAAATTAGAAAAAACAGATGACGAGGAGTCATGGAATATAGATTGGGACCCATCGTTTATTTTCAAGCAGCTGGCTGACGACAAAACCGTGCAAATTATGAGCATTGAACCGAAACGAGGCCAAATTTACGATAAAAATGGAAAAGGCTTAGCCGTCAATACAGATGTTCCGGAAATTGGAATTGTTCCCGGAGAGCTTGGCGATAAAAAAGAGAAAGTCATAAAAGAACTCGCCAAAAAACTTGATTTGACTGAAGACGACATCAAGAAAAAGCTGGATCAAGGCTGGGTAAAAGACGATTCGTTTGTGCCGCTCAAAAAGGTCAAGCCTGACCAGGAGAAATTAGTTTCTGAAGCGACGTCATTACAAGGCGTAACAAGAACGAATGTCAGCTCCCGCTACTATCCGTATGGCGAAAAGACAGCCCATTTGACAGGCTATGTCCGCGCCATTACAGCGGAAGAACTGAAGAAAAAGAAAGAAGGAACGTACAGCGATACGTCTAACATCGGTATCGCCGGACTTGAAAATGTGTATGAAGACAAGCTAAGAGGCACAACTGGCTGGAAAATCTACGTGCCGCAAACCGGGGAAGTCATCGCTGAAAAGAAAGCAAAGGACGGCGAGGATCTTCACCTCACAATTGATATCAAAACGCAAATGAAGCTGTATGATGAACTGAAGGATGACAGCGGGGCGGCAGTCGCGCTGCAGCCGAAGACAGGCGAAACACTCGCCCTTGTCAGCGCGCCTTCCTACGATCCAAACGGATTTATTTTCGGCTGGAGCGATAAGGAATGGAAAAAGCTAAACAAAGATAAAAACAATCCGTTTTCAGCGAAATTCAATAAGACATACGCGCCAGGTTCTACCATTAAACCGATTGCGGCTGCTATTGGAATCAAAAACGGCACCCTTAAAGCCGATGAGAAGAAAACAATCAAAGGCAAGGAGTGGCAAAAAGATTCAAGCTGGGGCGGCTATTCAGTGACACGTGTGTCTGAGAGACTTCAACAAGTCGATTTGGAAAACGCCCTTATTACGTCAGACAATATTTATTTTGCCCAGAATGCGCTTGATATGGGAGCGGACACCTTTACAAAAGGCTTGAAGACATTCGGTTTTTCAGAGGACGTTCCGTACGAATTCCCGATCCAGAAATCGTCTATTGCAAATGACAAGCTTGATTCAGACATTTTGCTTGCGGATACAGGCTACGGACAAGGGCAAATGCAAATGTCTCCGCTTCACTTGGCAACTGCTTACACGCCATTTGTTGACAATGGAGACCTTGTCAAACCGACGCTGATCAAAAAAGATTCACAAACAGCTGATGTTTGGCACAAGCAAGTGGTCACGAAGGAAGGAGCGGCAGACATTACAAAAGGTCTGAAAGGCGTTGTGGAAGATGAGCGCGGATCAGCGTATCAGCCTGTCGTGAAAGGAATCACAGTGGCTGGAAAAACAGGAACAGCCGAGCTGAAAACATCAAAAGATGATAAAGACGGCACGGAAAATGGCTGGTTTGTCGGCTACGATTACGAAAACAAAGACCTGCTTGTCGCCATGATGATCCAAAATGTGCAGGACCGCGGCGGCAGCCACTATGTCGTTGAGAAAGCGAAAAAGCAATTTCAATCGAATTAAAATGTCTTTTTAAAAGGAGCGAAAGGAAAAAGGGGATCTGAGGCCGAATGAACTAGTAAGGGGGCAAAACCCGGTTTATACAAAGAAAAGAGGGATTTTGCATGCAGCGTATTCAATTGGCGGAGGATCTTCAATTTTCAAGAGTCATACACGGGCTTTGGCGGCTGAATGAATGGAACTATTCAGATGCTGAACTTCTAAGCCTCATTGAATGGTGTATCGATCACGGCATCACGACCTTTGATCATGCGGATATTTATGGAGGCTATACGTGCGAAAAGCTGTTTGGAAACGCCCTTGCCCTTTCGCCTGGATTAAGAGAAAACATAGAGTTGGTCACAAAATGCGGTATCGTTCTTGAATCGCCTGAACGGCCCGCTCACAGATCGCATCATTATAACACAAGCAAATCGCATATTTTGGCATCCGTTGAGCAATCGCTTATGAACCTTAGGACGGATTATATCGATATGCTTTTGATTCACAGACCGGACCCGCTCATGGATCCGGAGGGGGTAGCAGAGGCGTTTCAGGCCTTGAAATGCTCTGGCAAGGTCAGGTACTTTGGCGTTTCAAATTTTAAAGATCACCAGTATCGGATGCTGGAATCATATTTGCCTGAGAAGCTCGTAACCAACCAGATTGAGCTTTCCGCATACGAATTAGAAAATATGCTCGACGGCACTTTGAACCTGTGCCAGGAAAAACGGATTCCGCCGATGGCTTGGTCGCCTCTGGCAGGCGGCAAAGTATTCACTGAAAACACGGATAAAGACCGACGTGTCCGTACGGCGCTTGAATCCGTCCAAGGGGAAATCGGCGCCGCTTCATTGGACGAGGTGATGTACGCATGGCTGTATACGCATCCGGCCGGCATCATGCCGATTGTCGGAAGCGGAAAGCGCGAGCGGATTTCCGCCGCGATAAATGCGTTGTCATACAAGCTTGACCAGGATCAATGGTTCCGCATTTTTACAGCCGTACAGGGTTACGATATTCCATAAAAAGCATCAGTTTACCAGCTGATGCTTTTTCAATATTGTCACACCGCTTAGTGCCAAATTACCATTTATAAGTGATTGATTCTTTCTTGAAAGCGTTTTATATTAAAAGGAAACCTCTCTATATCCTCTACTGCATCTCCTTGCGACTTCATCCGCACATCAAGATTGGCTAGGAGGTCTTTTTTATGTATATGACTGCCAGAGAACAAAAGCTGTTAAAGCACTTATTATTACAAAACAGATATATAACCGTAACTGAGCTTGCTGAGCTGATGCAAGTCAGCACGAGAACCATTCACAGGGAACTCAAATCAATTAAACCGCTGATGGAAACCGTGGGGCTTACGTTAGATAAACAGCCCGGTAAAGGGTTGAAAGCAGTGGGAAGTCCCGAGGGTAAACAAAAGCTGCTTACTGATTTATCATATGAACAGCATGAATACAGCGCCGACGAACGGAAACTGCTCATTCTTTGTTCGTTATTAGAGTCTCAGGAGCCCGTCAAACTGTACACGCTTGCTCATGATCTCCAGGTGACGAATGCCACGGTCAGCTATGACTTAGATGAGCTCGAGAAGTGGATTTCTCCCTTTGGACTGACACTGATCCGCAAAAGAGGTTTTGGCATCCAGCTCATAGGGCCGGAGAATGCGAAACGGAAAATTGTCGGCAACTTGATTGTGAACCGTCTCGACATCCAAATGTTTTTGGAAGCGGTTGAATTAAACATCAAAGGAAAAACCGATTCTTCAGAGAAAATGTTCGGGGTTGTCAGCAAAGGTGAGCTGTTAAAAATGGAGCGCATCTTATTTCAGCTCAAAGAAAAAATCGCTTTTTCATTGTCCGACAGCTCCTATATAGCGCTCGTCGTCCATCTGACGTATGCGATCGAACGAATTAAGCTTGGGGAAACTATCACCATGGAGCAAAATGAGCTTGAGGAACTGATGAATGCGAAGGAATACAGCTCCGCTCTTGAAATCGCGGGCGAGCTTGAACGTGCCTTCGGCGTGACGATTCCAGAGGCGGAGGTCGGCTATATTACAATCCATCTTCGAAGCGCCAATCGAAAATACAAAACAGAATACAAAGCGCAGGAAATTGAGCTGGAAACAGCCCTGCAAACAAAGCGGCTCATTGCTTTTATTTCAGACAAAATCAGAATGGATCTGACGAAAAACTACTCTTTATATGAAGGCTTGATTGCCCATTTGGAGCCGGCCGTCAGCCGCATAAAAGAAAATATTGAGATATACAATCCGATGAAGGAACAGATCAAGCGCGATTATTTTCTGCTTTATATGGCGATCGAAGAAGGTGTCGAAAAGTATTTTCCGGGCATGTCCTTTTCTGATGATGAAATCGCTTTTATCGTTCTTCACTTTGGCTCGGCTCTTGAAATCAAAAAAGAAGAAGCAAAAGTGAAAGCGCTTGTCGTCTGCTCAAGCGGGATCGGCTCCTCGAAAATGCTTGCCTCCAGACTGAAAAAAGAGCTGCCGGAAATTGAATCGTTTGATATGTCATCTCTGATCGAGCTAAAGGGGAAGGATGTTCAAGCCTATGATATGATTGTGTCCACTGTACCGATTCCTTATGAAAACATTGATTACATCATGGTCAGCCCACTATTAAATGAGGAAGACGCAAACCAGGTCAAGCAGTATATCAAGCGGAAGATTCCCCTTATTCTTAACAAAAAAAGAAGCTCGAAGGAAGAGGCGCAGCAAGCTGATGTACCTGACATGCTGGAGGCGGCGGAAAGCATAGGGCGGTATATGGAAGTTATCCAAGATGTTCTGCGCCATTTTACGCTAGCTCAACTCAAAACAAACCCGGACCATAGCATGCTTCTGCTAGAGCTTTTTCAACAGCTGAAGAAGGATGGCCTGATCCGTGATCCGGAAAAAGCCGCGGTTTGCCTGGCTGAGCGGGAGAAACAAGGGGGATTGGGAATCCCCGGAACAAACATGGCGCTTTATCATCTCAAAAATGATGAAATCGTCCTGCCTTTTTTCAAAATGTTTGATCTCAGCACCCCCTATGAAGTGGATGGCATGGACGGAAATACCCTCAGGATGACACGCATTCTCGTCATGATGGCGCCTGGCTCATTATCTGCTGAAGGCTCGGAGATTTTAAGCGCGATCAGCTCGGCAATTATCGAGAGCGGAGAAAGCATGGCGGGGTTTCAGGAAGAAGGAGGACAAGAATTGTATCAGCGGTTAAACCGCATATTTTTCACATGGATGAAAGAAAAAAACATACTGTAAACCTGCATGGCACACGTCAAAAATTTGGCGTGTGTTTTTCTGTGGATGGGGAACAAAATAAGAAAATGTGGGACTATTTTATCATTCAGTATTGGAATAATTCCAAAATGAAATAGTTTTACAAGTTATCTTTTTTGGGTTAAAATGGGTGAGGTAAGGAAGAAAATCTAACAAATTATTGAAGATTCAAGAGAATATAGGAGATGACGATATGGAAACATTACAGCATCTGATTCTGCATGACATGCCGAATAGCGAAGAAATAGAGGCTGTAAAAAGCGGAGACCATACACTGACATATAAAGGTTACCGTAAACGGATTAATCAGCTGGCGAATGCCATGCTTCAAAAAGGAATTCAAAAGGGCGACCGTGTTGCATTGCTTTGCAAAAACGGCCATCCCGCCTCAACTGTTATGTTCGCCGCACTTGAAATAGGTGCTGTTGTCGTACCTGTCAGCTGGCAGCTGAAACCATATGAAATGACAGGCATTTTAAAAGCAAGTGAACCAAAAGCGATGTTTTACGGAGCGGAGTTTAAAGAGATACTGGATGAAGTTCTTCCTGAATTGTCCTCACTGTGTGTAACAATGGAAACAGGAACAGCTTACGAAACATCTGCTGAATTTGAAGCGCTGTTTGCAGGTCCTGATCATTTGCCAGAGACGGAAATGGTTTCACCTGATGATACAGCACTTCTGATGTTTACATCTGGAACAACGGGAAACCCGAAAAGATGCATGATTACACATGGCGGCATATACAGATACGTTAAAAAATCCAACAGCTCAATAGCACGTATGAAGGGCCTTCGTTTTCTCGCGTGCCATCCGATTTATCATACGAGTGCGCTCATTTGCATCATGCTTGGAACGTTTGCAGAAACAACATTTGTGTTTACAAAGGATCAAGATCCTGTTCACATGCTGAAGGTCATTGAAGAAGAGAAGATTCAGACCGTGATGGCTCTTCCTGTGTTCTACACGTATTTGCTTGAGGCGTGGGAAAAGCACCAAACTGACTTATCTTCGCTTGTTATTTTAATGACAGGCGGAACAAAAGTGCCGAGCAGCCTAATAAGCCGCTATCTTGATATTGGCATTCCGCTTGCGCATGGCTATGGAAGTACTGAGGCTTGGGGCATCAGCACATGGACGCCTGATATGGGAATGGATAAAGCGGCATCTGCAGGAAAACCTGTGGCAGGTGTTAAAGTCAAAGTGGAAGATCCTCTGACCGGAGAAGAACTTCCTCAAGGAGAAATCGGCGAAATCGTTGTTCATACTCCATTCTTATTTAAAGGCTATGAAGACAATCCTGAAGCAACAGCGAAAGTGCTGCAAAATGGATGGTTTAGAACCGGAGATTCAGGATATGTAGATGAAGATGGCTTTATTTTCATCACGGGACGCTACAAGGATGTCATTATTTACGGAGGCGATAACGTCTATCCTGATCAGGTTGAAGAAGTTATCCAGCAGATCCCGGGAATCCTTGAAACGGCTGTGGTCGGTATTCCTGACCCGCTTTACGGTGAAAAACCGAAAGCTTTTATCGTGAAAAATGGCGGCCAGCGCATCACGGAAGAGGATGTCATCGCATTTTGTAAAGAACGCCTGTCCGCTTACAAAATACCTGAAGTTGAATTTGTTAACGAACTGCCGAAAAACAACCTTGGCAAGGTGAAAAAAGACGTCCTGCGCAATCAGGCTGTACATTCATAAAAGAAGAAGCCCGTCCACTTTATGTGGCGGGCTTCTTTGCAGTTGCACAGACGGAAAGCTCAGGCTTAATGTTCTTAAATTGTATATCAATGTCTTCGAAGCCGGCTGCTTTAAAGTCAGCAATCATCTGTCTTCCAAATGATTTGGTTTTCTCAGGACTGGCATCCGCTTCCCGCGGCTGCATCGTAATGGCTGCTTTGCCGCCTGGCTTTAATGCCCGATAAATCTGTTTTATGCCTTTTGTTTGGTCATTCCAAATGGTGTAGTTGTTAACGGAAATCACTTTATCATAAAACGAGGCGGGGAGAGGAAATGTCTCGATGCTTCCTTGTATCAGGCGTACGCCCTTTGGTTTCACTCTGCGGGCGGCCAGCTTCAGCATGGCCTCTGATACATCAATCCCATGAAGATGAACATCCTTCTCGCGTTTCAGCATCTGCTGCATGCAGTATCCCGGGCCAAACCCGACTTCTAAAATGCTGTCCCCGCGCGTGATACCCAGCTGATTGATTGTCCACTGATTCAGTGTTTGATTTTCAGCAGCCATGATGTACCCGGCAATCATGCCGATGACGCCCTTTGGCCTGCTGAATCTTCTAGAAAGCATGTTAATCATTCAGCAACCAACCCCCTTTTTGAGTTAATTTCCTCTCAGCGTTCCATGTGAAACATTTTTCTGATAAAGCAATGCGAAGGTGCCAAGCCATGTTTATCCAAAGAGTGTGTGAGGTACACAACAAATAGACATGAAAACAAAGGAGGAGAATCATCATGGCAAATTATCCAAAAGAACTGCCGGCACAAACTCAAAGTCGCCAGCCGGGAATTGAAAGCGAAATGAATCCAAGTCCGGTGTATGAGTACGAGGATTATAAAGGAGCAGACAAATTAAAAGGAAAAGTAGCTCTTATTACAGGCGGCGACAGCGGGATCGGACGCGCGGTTTCCGTCGCTTACGCAAAGGAAGGCGCAGACATCGCCATTGTGTATAAGGATGAGCATGAAGACGCTGAGGAGACGAAGAAACGTGTTGAACAAGAAGGCGTAAAATGCCTGCTGATTGCTGGTGACGTAGGTGAAGAGGAATTCTGCAATGAAGCGGTTGAAAAAACGGTCAAGGAACTAGGCGGCCTTGACATCCTTGTCAACAATGCAGGTGAACAGCACCCGAAGGAAAGCATCAAAGATATTACGAGCGAACAGCTTCACCGCACATTCAAAACAAATTTTTATTCTCAATTTTATTTGACTAAAAAAGCAATTGATTACCTGAAACCGGGCAGCGCCATCATCAATACGACATCCATCAACCCGTACGTAGGGAACCCGACACTGATTGATTATACAGCGACAAAAGGGGCGATCAATGCCTTTACAAGAACAATGGCGCAGGCGCTTGTCAAAGACGGCATCCGTGTAAATGCAGTCGCGCCGGGTCCAATTTGGACGCCACTAATCCCAGCTACGTTCCCTGAAGAAACAGTTGCTCAATTTGGGCAAGATACGCCGATGGGCCGTCCTGGACAGCCTGTTGAGCACGTCGGCTGTTATGTGCTTCTGGCATCAGATGAGTCCTCTTACATGACAGGTCAGACCCTGCATGTCAACGGCGGAAACTTTGTGACGACATAAGAGGGAGTGAGACATATGGGCATCACGAAAGAAGAAGTGAACAGCTACTATCAAAAAGCAGGGATTGTATTAACGGACGAGGAAGTAGACCAAATCCAGCTGATGGATTACGGCTTAGGAAAAGAAAGAAAAGTCGGGCTCCAGCTCTTCGTCTACGTCAATACAGACCGTTATTGTTCAAAGGAATTGGTGCTGTTTCCGGGACAGACTTGCCCGGAACACCGCCATCCACCGGTCGACGGCCAGGAAGGCAAGCAGGAGACCTTCCGCTGCCGCTACGGAAAAGTGTATCTTTACGTAGAAGGAGAAAAAACGCCGCTTCCAAAAGTTCTCCCTCCTCAGGAAGACAGAGAACACTATACGGTCTGGCACGAAATTGAGCTAGAACCGGGCGGGCAATACACGATTCCACCAAACACAAAGCATTGGTTCCAGGCCGGGGAAGAAGGTGCCGTCGTGACGGAAATGTCATCGACGAGCACGGATAAACATGATATCTTTACCGATCCAAGAATATAAGGATGGGCTTAACAGCCCATCCTTTTTGTATTGAAAAAAACAGAATCATCGCTATAATGGGTAAAAAAGGAAAGAGGGCGAGGCAATGTTCACTTGCAAGGTAAATGAGCACATCACCATCCGATTATTGGAGCCGAAGGATGCGGAGCGGCTGGCCGAACTCATTATCCAAAATCAGCAGCGGCTTGGCAAGTGGCTGTTTTTTGCGGAAAATCCAAGCAGCGCTGACACGTACCGAGAAACAATCATTCCAGATTGGCGGCGCCAGTATGCCGACCTGAACGGCATTGAGGCGGGTCTCCTTTATGACGGCAGCCTATGCGGCATGATCAGCCTGCATAACCTTGATCAAGTGAATCGTAAGGCGGAAATCGGATATTGGATTGCCAAAGAATTTGAAGGGAAAGGCATTATTACAGCTGCCTGCCGAAAACTCATTACGTATGCTTTTGAAGAGCTTGAGCTGAATCGTGTGGCGATCTGTGCGGCTGTCGGAAACGAAAAAAGCAGAGCGGTTCCGGAGCGGATCGGGTTTCTAGAGGAAGGAAAGGCACGGGATGGCTTATACGTAAACGGCATGCATCACGACCTCGTCTACTACAGTCTGTTAAAGCGTGAATGGGAAGGCGAAAAATAAAGAGCACACTTTCTTGTTTAAATCTTCCCCGGATGTGGAAAAGTAACAGCGGAGACGTTAAAAAGGAGTGATTCGAGATGAATCAGCAAGACATTAAACAAAAAGTGCTTGATGTTCTAGATCACCATAAAGTAGGTTCGCTCGCAACAGTTCAAAAGGGCAAACCGCATTCCCGCTACATGACTTTTTTCCATGACGGGCTGACGATTTACACACCGACAAGCAAGGAAACTCATAAAGCGGAAGAAATTGAGAACAACCCCAATGTCCACATTTTATTAGGCTATGATTGTGAAGGTTTTGGCGACGCATATGTCGAAGTTGCCGGAAAAGCAAAGATCAACAATTCGGCAGAACTCAAGGACAAAATATGGAGTTCCAAATTAGAGCGCTGGTTTGACGGCAAGGATGATCCGAATCTGGTGATTCTTGAAATTGAACCGGAGGATATCAGATTAATGAATGCCGGGGAGAAAACACCGGTCTCACTCGAACTATAAAAAATTTGTGTTTTCAGGGGCGATATGTTATTATGAATAGCTAGTAAGAAAAATAAGCAAATAAAAAAGAAAGTAAACTTCTTTTTTCTGTTTTGAGAGAGAAGCTTACCGCTTCCCAAGCAGCATAACCAGCTGCCCTTATTCTTTTCCTTCATAACAAATCGCCCCTAACGATGAGATGGAAAAAAGACTTTTTTGTTTTACAATTCACACCGGCGCGGCTTCGGAGCCGCAGTGACGATTGAGAGGTAGGGCTTTCGTTGTCTTGTGTTCAAGAAATTTCCATGGTGTTTACTTTCCAGAATGATTCTTCGGAACAATGCTTTATGAATCTAACCCGCCTGACTTGGCGGATGATATAATCTTTATTTGCGTATAGAAAAGAATAAGACAAACCGCCCGGCGTACGCCGGACGGTTTTTTTATTGCAAAAAACACATCGTACTGAAACCTCCTTGTCTTCTTTCCAGTCTTATCTCTAGGATGAAATTGGAGGAAGAATAACGTGCATGTCATTACAACACAAGTACTTTTTATTTTTTGTTTTTTATTGCTGATTCACTCGATAGAAACCTTAGCCTATGCGACAAGGCTTTCCGGAGCTCGCGTTGGATTTATTGCGTCCGCGCTTTCTCTGTTTAATGTCATGGTCATCGTATCCAGAATGTCGAATATGGTGCAGCAGCCCTTTACTGGGCATTTAATTGATGATGCTGGAAAAAACGCACTGGCGATTGTAGGGGAGCAGTTCCGCTTTTTAATTTTCGGATCGACAGTCGGCACCATTTTGGGCATTATCCTGCTCCCGTCTTTTGTCGCTCTTTTTTCACGGGCGATTATTCACTTGGCGGGCGGCGGCGGCTCCGTTTTTCAAGTATTCCGAAAGGGATTCTCGAAACAAGGATTCAAAAATGCCCTTTCCTATTTGCGTCTGCCGTCCATTTCATATGTAAAAGGATTTCATATGCGCTTGATTCCGAAGCGTTTGTTTGTCATCAACATGCTGATCACATCGATTTATACGATTGGTGTGCTTTCGGCTTTATACGCAGGCCTTTTGGCGCCGGAGCGCAGCACGACAGCCGTCATGGCTTCGGGTTTGATCAACGGAATTGCAACGATGCTGCTGGCTATTTTTGTTGATCCTAAGGTATCCGTTCTTGCTGATGATGTGGCAAAAGGAAAACGAAGCTATATCTATTTAAAATGGACCTCTGTCACAATGGTCACATCAAGGGTGGCGGGCACACTCCTCGCCCAGCTCATGTTTATTCCCGGGGCCTACTATATCGCGTGGCTGACAAAGTGGTTTTAATAAGAAAGGCTGGATCATAAAGATCCAGCCTTTTTGCGCTTCCTTATTTATAGTTCCTTAATCCGCGGTCGTACAAAAAATTTCCGAATGGGACGAAAGCGGCGATGAAGCCGGCAGCTGACCATTTCAGCGGCCATTTGACAGAGAAGGTTGCATAAGCCAAGACAAGCAAATACAAAATGAACAACCCGCCGTGAACCGAACCGACAATTGTCACCGCAAGCGGAAGGCCTGCCCAATATTTAAGCGGCATAGCGATGAACAACAGGATTAAGAGTGACATTCCTTCAATAAAACCCATCGTGCGAAGTCTTCCGATCGGCGTGTGCAGCATAAATCGCCCTCCTTGTGGACACGTTTTCATTTTATACTATAAACAATCCGGGGGGGCATATGACAGCTTTCAAAAAATGTTCGGAAAACATTCATTTTTACATGCCTTTTCTAGGGAACTGTACTTGTCATTTACAAAAATACCCGAGATAATGTGTACAAAATCAAAAAAGAAGGATGTTGAAATGAAACTTGACCAGATTGATCTGAATATCATTGAGGAGCTGAAGAAGGACAGCCGTTTGTCGATGAGGGAATTAGGCAGAAAAATTAAGCTGTCGCCTCCATCTGTAACAGAACGGGTAAGACAGCTTGAATCGTTTGGCATCATCAAGCAATACACGCTGGAGGTCGACCAGAAAAAACTGGGGCTTCCCGTTTCCTGCATTGTGGAAGCAACCGTTAAAAACGCGGATTATGAGCGGTTCAAAAGCTATATTCAAACATTGCCGAATATTGAATTTTGCTACCGGATTGCGGGTGCAGCCTGCTATATGCTGAAAATCAATGCCGAAAGCCTCGAAGCGGTAGAAGATTTCATTAACAAAACATCGCCCTACGCGCAAACCGTCACTCACGTCATTTTCTCAGAAATTGACACGAAAAACGGGCGCGGTTAGAGAGTGCCGCGCGAAGTCTGTTATAATAACAGGATGAGCGTGAAAGAAAGAGAAGTGATCAAGCATGTCAAAAACAGTTGTATTAGCTGAAAAACCTTCAGTCGGCCGGGATTTAGCCCGGGTACTGAAGTGCCATAAAAAAGGAAACGGTTATCTCGAAGGCGATCAATATATTGTGACTTGGGCTTTAGGCCATTTGGTGACGCTTGCTGATCCGGAAGGCTACGGAAAAGAATTTCAATCATGGCGCCTAGAGGATCTGCCGATTATCCCAGAACCCTTG
Source organism: Bacillus subtilis subsp. subtilis str. 168 (assembly GCF_000009045.1). Taxonomy (GTDB): domain Bacteria; phylum Bacillota; class Bacilli; order Bacillales; family Bacillaceae; genus Bacillus; species Bacillus subtilis. The sequence continues at coordinate 476,777 of NC_000964.3, forward strand.
AAGCTTGTGGTGATAAAAAAAACCGGAAAGCAGTTCAATGCAGTCAAATCCCAGCTTACCCGTAAAGACGTCAATCAGATTGTCATCGCGACTGACGCAGGCCGGGAAGGTGAGCTTGTTGCGCGCTGGATCATTGAGAAAGCGAATGTCCGAAAACCAATCAAGCGGCTGTGGATTTCATCTGTGACGGATAAAGCGATCAAGGAAGGTTTTCAAAAGCTGCGCAGCGGCAAAGAATATGAAAACCTGTACCATTCTGCCGTCGCCAGAGCGGAAGCGGATTGGATTGTGGGGATCAACGCCACCCGTGCACTTACCACAAAATTCAATGCCCAGCTCTCATGCGGGCGTGTGCAGACTCCGACGCTTGCCATGATTGCAAAGCGCGAGGCAGACATTCAGGCGTTTACGCCCGTTCCGTATTACGGCATACGTGCTGCAGTCGACGGCATGACGCTGACGTGGCAGGATAAGAAATCAAAGCAGACGAGAACGTTCAATCAAGATGTAACAAGCCGTTTGCTAAAAAATCTCCAAGGAAAGCAAGCGGTCGTAGCTGAGCTGAAAAAAACAGCGAAAAAAAGCTTTGCGCCTGCGCTTTATGATTTAACGGAGCTCCAGCGTGACGCCCACAAGCGCTTCGGTTTTTCTGCCAAAGAAACGCTTTCTGTCCTGCAGAAGCTATATGAGCAGCATAAGCTCGTCACATATCCGCGGACGGACT